>CANQDS010000093.1 GCA_947593655.1 uncultured Lachnospiraceae bacterium
ACAGCAAGGGCGGCCTGATGGCGGCTTTAGACGGGCTCGGACGCATCTCCGATGAAACGGTTTCCACGACGCCGGGAATCTTTAATTCCTTCTTCGGCCCGGATCCGCTCAACCTGATGTTTGTCGTCATCCTGACTTCCTTAGGAACCTGGGGGCTTCCGCAGATGGTTCAGAAATTCTATGCGATCAAGGACGAAGGCTCGATTCAGAAGGGAACCATTATCTCTACGTTTTTTGCCCTGATCGTTGCCGGCGGATGCTATTTCCTCGGCGGTTTCGGACGTTTGTTTTCCGACCAGATCGACGTTGTGGCAAACGGCTACGACTCCGTGATCCCGACCATGCTCCAGAACTTAAGCCCGCTTCTGATCGCGCTGGTTGTGATCCTTGTGCTTTCGGCATCGATGTCCACGCTTTCATCGCTGGTAATCGCTTCCAGCTCCACGCTGACCATCGATTTTCTGAAAGACAACTTCATTAAGAAAATGGATGAGAAAAAACAGGTACTGCTCATCCGCATCATGGTTCTGGTATTTATCGCGATCTCCGCGATCATTGCCCTGATCCAGTACAAGAGCTCCGTTACCTTTATCGCGCAGCTCATGGGAATTTCCTGGGGTGCTCTGGCCGGTGCGTTCCTTGCGCCGTTCCTCTACTCCCTGTACTGGAAGAAGACGACGAAAGCGGCCTGCTGGGCTTCTTTCCTCTTCGGCTCCTGCATCATGATCCTCGATATGCTGAAACCGGATATCCTTCCGGCCATCATGCGTTCCCCGATCAACTGCGGTGCGATCGCAATGCTTGCAGGACTGGTGATCGTTCCGGTCGTCAGCCTGATCACGCCGAAGCCGGATCAGAAGCTTGTCGAGGAAACGTTTGCATGTTATGAGCAAACGCATCCGGTAAAACAGAAAACCGCATTATAATAAAAGGTATTTCCTATCAAAAAAAGGCGCCTGTCTCCCACCCGGAAACAGACGCTTTTCTTTTGCTAAAATATTGTTAGGGACGCTTTCCGCCTTTCTACCCCTGATTCTGCTGAGCAACCAGCCGGTCGGCCCCGTACTTTCTGCGCAGCGCCGGCTTCTCGATCTTCCCCGTCGCATTACGCGGCACTTCCGCAAAAATGATCTTCTTCGGCCGCTTATAGCGCGGCAGCCCTTGGCAGTATTCGTTGATCTCTTCTTCCGTACATTCCGCCCCTTCGATCACGGATATGATCGCGCCCGTGATCTCTCCGAGCCGCTTGTCCGGAAGCCCGATCACCGCCACATCCTTGACCTTTTCATAGGCGTTTAAGTAATTTTCGATCTGCACCGGATAAATATTTTCCCCGCCGCTGACGATAACGTCTTTCTTGCGGTCCACAAGGAAAATAAATCCGTCTTCATCCTGCATCGCCATATCGCCCGTATACAGCCAGCCGTCTTTAAGCGTCTCCGCCGTCGCCTTCGGATCGTTGTAATAGCAGGTCATCACGCCCGGCCCCTTCACGCAGAGTTCCCCGACGTCGCCCTGTTTCACTTCTTCTCCGTTTTCGTCAACGATTTTGCATTTCCAGCGATAGCCCGGTATCCCGATCGCGCCTACTTTGTGGATGTTTTCCACGCCCAGATGCACGCATCCCGGACCGGTGGACTCCGATAACCCATAGTTGGTATCGTACTGATGATGAGGGAAATACTCTTTCCAGTGGCGGATCAGAGACGGCGGAACCGGCTGCGCCCCGATATGCATCAGGCGCCACTGGTCCAGATCGTAGTCCTCCAGTTTCAGCGTTCCCCGGTCCAGACTCTCCAGGATATCCTGAACCCACGGAACCAGAAGCCAGACGATCGTACAATGTTCCCTGGATACCGCGTCAAAAATGATCTCCGGCGAAGTCCCCGATAAAAGGACGGCGCGGCTTCCCGCACACAAACTTCCCATCCAGTGGAATTTCGCCCCCGTATGATAGAGCGGCGGAATGCATAAAAATACGTCGTCCCTGCTCGTCGAATGATGCTTCTGCTCCATCTGCGCCGCCTGCATCAGGCTCTCATGGTTATGCAGGATCGCTTTCGGAAAACCGGTCGTCCCCGAAGAAAAATAGATCGCAGCGTCGTCCTCGTCCTCCAGACGGATCAGCGGAGCCTGACTGGAACAATCCGCCACCAGTTCCCGGTAGCTTTCCGCAAAAGAAGGACACCCGTCCCCGACATAGATCAGCAGACGCCCCCGGCTTAACTCCGGTTCGATCGCTTCGATACGCCCGATAAATTCCGGCCCGAAAAACAGGATATGTACCTCCGCCAGATCAGCGCAGTAGCGGATCTCATCGGACGAAAACCGGAAATTAAACGGAACCGCGATCGCGCCCGTTTTTAAGATTCCGAAATAGATCGGAAGCCACTCCAGACAGTTAAACATCAGGATCGCAACGCGGTCCCCCTTCTGGATCCCCCGGCTGATCAGCATATTGGCCACCCGGTTTGCCTTTTCGTCAAAAATGGACCATGTGATCTCCCTCCGGTAGGGAATCGTCGAAGTCTGCTGCACCAGATCGTATTCCTTCCATGTGATCTTCCTCTTGTCATGCACCGACGGGTTCAGCTCGACCAGCGCGGTTTCCTCCCCGTACAGCTTGTGATTTCTCTCTAGCAAATCAGTTACCGGCATTTTTCATACTCCTTCTCATATTCTGTATTATTCTTTTTATTTTCTTTCCTCTTCCGGCTTCTAAGAGCGCCCCGGCAGGCTCAGCAGCCGCTCCCGAAGAAGCGGCACGAACTCATCCGACTCAAAGATGCGCAGAAACGTTTCCCGGTCCGCCCACCGGAACGCGACGGTTTCCTCTTCCTGCAGGACCACGCGGTCTTTGGGAATATCCGTATAGCAGACATAGCCCTGATAGATCACGCGCCCGGTCGTGATCCGGTAGGTCGGAATCAGTTCTCCGGCCTCGATCCCCGTTTCTTCCAGCAGTTCCCGCCTCGCGCCCTGTTCAAACGTTTCGCCTCTTAACACAGAGCCTCCCGCGCTGCTCTCCCAAAGCCCCGGAAAATTCGGCTTTTTAAAATCCCGCTGCGTCAGCAGGATCGTCCCGTCCCGGTGCATCACAAACACATCGGCGACCGCATGTCGGTACTGCTCCGGAATCGCCTCTCCCCGCACCAGCCCCACCATCGCAAGGCTTCCGTCCGGATAATACGCATCCCAGATCTCCGGTTTCCTTTTCCAGAAATCGCAGACCTTCTCCACCAGCTTCGGATGAATGGACGGATAGGTCAGCTGTCCGGGCAGTTCCTCGAAAAATGCAACGGTTTCGATCTCCGATTCCGGAAGCGATGCAAATTCGGAAATCTCTCCGTAGTAAAGCATCGCATACGTCGTAATAAAATACACGCAGACCGGAATCAGATAAAACGCCTTTGCGCCGGTTTCTTCGTAGAGCTCCCTTCTGGCCGCTTCCAGAATGGATTCTCCGTCCTCCCGGTGCCCGCCCGGCACTTCCCAGGTATCGCGCAGCTTATGCCGGCACAGCACCCATTTCCCCCGGTAGCGGGATACGACCACGGCAATCTGCAGCAGATCCTCGCTCACGTCCTGTTTCCGGTAAAATTGAATTTCCATATTCCCCCGATCACTGCACTTTCGTGCAGACTTTCCCATTCTCTGCTCTTTTTCCCCTGCGGAGTCTTACAGCCCCAGCGATTTCAAGAGCAGGATCGCCAGCATGACCGGCGCGACAAATTTGACCATAACGACATACAAGCGTTTTCTTCCCATCTTTTCGCCGTTTTTCTCCACCTCGTCGATGATGGTCTTCGGCATCGCCACCCATCCGATCAGGATACAGGTGCCGATCGCAACCAGCGGCATCAGGATATTATTGCTCGCATAATCCATCAGATCGAGGATCTGCGCAACCGCGCCGTTCGGCAGCTTTAACTCAAAATACCATTCATTATAGCCCAGGCATACCGCAAGCCCCGCAGCCAGCGCGATCACAAACTCGATCACCGCCGCCTTCGTCCGCGACAGATGGAACTGATCCATGAAACTGGACACCACCGCTTCCATAATGGAAACGGAGCTGGTCAGCGCCGCAAACAAAACCATCGCAAAAAACAGGCAGCCCATGATATTTCCGATCATTCCCATTTCCGAGAAAACCTTCGGGAGCGTCACAAACATCAGTCCCATCGCATCCAGCAGCACGTTGATAAACTTCTGCAGAGTCATTCCCTTAAAATCCGGGATCACATAGATCCCAAGCCCCTGCAGCCCCGTTCTGGTCACGCCCGCATCGTCCGTATGGCTGAGCGTCAGGGAAAACACCGCAATAATGACGATCAGCACCAGAAGCGCCGGCATCAGAACTTTCGACAGCGACTCGATTCCCTTATTCACACCCCGGAAAATGATAAACGATGTCGCCAGAAGAAAAACGACCAGCATCACAATCGGTTGTACATGCCCCGAAATAAATCCGGTGAAATAACCGTCCTGCGCCGCTTCCGCTCCGTGTCCCGTCAGATAGACCAAAAGATACTTGACCACCCAGCCGCCGATCGCACAGTAATACGGCAGAATAATGATCGGGACGAGGCAGGCGATGATCCCAAGCCCCTTCCATCTGCCGTTTATCCTGCCGTATGCAGTCAGCGGGCTCTGCTTTGTCTTTCTTCCGATCGCAATTTCCGTGATCAGAAGCGTAAAACCGAACGTCAGCGCCAGAACGATATAGACGACGAGGAACATCCCTCCTCCGTCTCTCGCCGCCAGATAAGGGAACCTCCATATATTCCCCAATCCGACCGCGCTTCCCGCCGCGGCAAGCACAAAGCCGATCGATCCCGTAAACACATTTCTCTTTGCCTCTTTTTCCATAACTCCTCCTATTGTACCATTGATGATATAAGTATCTCAATTTCACACAGGTTTTGCAATAGGAAAAAACCGCGGCAACGGCTGTTTTTTGCTGCGGTTTTCCTTTTCTTGCGTCTGTCTATGAAATTTCACAAAAAGTCCGGAAAAAACGGCACTCTTCCTCGTTGCAGAGCTGCGCCTCCTCCATCTTGATATCACAGTGGAAGACATGCTTTAACGGATTTTCCCCGTTCCCGTACATGCGGTATACAAACGGCACATTCTTCTCCGCCAGCACTTCCGCCAGACCGGCCGCCTGGTTCTTTAAGAAATCCCCCGGACACGTCATAAAAAATACCGGCGGATAATTCCCGGAAATATGCGAAAACAGATTGATCATCTGCAATTCTTTTTCACTTCCCTGCTCCGGCAGAAGCTCCGCCATCAGAAGCCTTGTCTGACCGTCCGTATCCCCGTCTTCTTTCAGGCTGATATCGTAAACGCCGCAATTTAAGGCGATCGCCTTCAGTGCAAGCCCTTCCGGCACCCGAAACGCATATTCCGCGGCATAATCCGGATTTGTGCATATTGCCGCATACAGCGACATATAGTGCCCTCCGGCAGAATCGCCGACGCCGAAAATATGCCCGGTATCAACCCCGTACTCTTCGGCATTTGCAAGCACCCATGCGAATACGCTGTTCGCATCTTCCAGCGCCGCCGGATATTTGAACTCCGGGGCAAGGCGGTAGGTAAAATTGACGACCGCAAATCCTCTCCGCGCAAGATCCATGCAGTAATACTGGTAGCGTTCCTTATCCCCGTAAACCCATCCGCCGCCGTGTATGCTCACGATAACCGGAAGTTTCCGGCTTTCGGCCTGCTTCGGGCGGTACACATCAAGCGTCTGCCAGGCGGCATCCGCTCCGTAAACAATATCGTCGCAGCGTACAACATCCTCCGGCGTCCGGTATCCGGCGTCGCGGACATCATCGCTCTTCTTAAATTCCTCTCTGATCGTATCGCTCATCCGGGACATGGCTTTTCCCTCCTTTTACCCCTGTGATTCTGCCTGAAGATACTCCGTTATGATCTTCTCCTCCGAAAAATAATATTTCCTGCCCTGCACATCCTGATATTCCTCGTGCCCTTTCCCGATCAGGGCAATGATGTCGCCCTTCCGGGACTGGTCTATGGCATACTGTATGGCTTCCCTGCGGTCTTCAATGATCTGGTATTTCCCATGAGACTCATCCAGCCCCCGGATAATATCCGCATTGATCTCTTTGAGTTCCTCATAGCGCGGATTGTCCATCGTAATGATCGTCAGATCCGCATATTTCCCGGATATCCGCCCCATATCCGTGCGGCGGTGCCGATCCCGGTTTCCCCCGCCTCCAAACAGGCAGATCAGGCGCGCCGGTTCATAGCCTTTCAGCATCTGCAGCAGGCTTTCCATGCTGAGCGCATTGTGCGCATAATCGATGATCAGCGTAGAGCCGTGCAGCGGATCCCGGAAGACCTGCGTCCGCCCCTTCACGCTCACTTTCTGCAGACCCGATAAAATATCGGAAAACGAAATCCCCATCAGATAAGCAGCCGCAATAGCCGCCAGCGCATTTTCCACATTATAACGCCCCGGCATATGGATCCGCACATCGCCCTTAAGTTTTCCGGAAAGCTTAAAAACAGAGCCGAGTTCACCGGGACTGTACAGATTCTGGATCTGCGAAGCAGACAGATCCGCCTCCCTCCGGGCAGAGATTGTAAAGACCTTCTCTGCCGCCTGTGTCACTTCCTGCCAATGCTCATCGTCGATATTGGCGATCGCCTGTCCGGTCTGGGAAAAAAGCATCTGTTTGCACATCAGATATTCCGCAAAATCCGCATGTTCCCCTCTCCCGATATGATCCGGGGAAATATTTAAAAACGCTCCGCAGGCAAACGTGATCCCCAGCGTGCGTTTCTGCTTCAACCCCTGAGAAGAAACTTCCATCACCACAAACCGGCAGCCCGCCCGGTACATCTTATCAAACAGTTCATGCAGTTCATACGGTTCCGGCGTCGTATTAATGGTCGGTACTTTCTCCTCTCCGATCCATGCGCCGACCGTTCCGATCATGCCCGTCCGATAACCGGCTTCCTCCAGAATGCTCTTGATCATATGCGCCGTCGTCGTCTTCCCCTTAGTTCCGGTCAGCCCGATCATGGTCATCTTATCCGCCGGATAACCAAACCACGCGGCGGAAATATAAGCCAGCGCCACTCTGGTATCCGTTGTCTGCAGAAACACGCATGTTCCTTCCGCAGCTGCCTCTTCGGCTTCTTCGGGAACGCGCTCCATCAGAACGGCCGCCGCCCCGGCCTCCACCGCCTGCATGATGTAGCGGTGTCCGTCCGACTCCAGTCCGCTGATGCAGATAAACAGGGAACCCTCCGTAACCTTTCTGGAATCCTGCACGACGGAAGCAATCTCCGCGTCTCCGCTTCCGGATAAATAAACAGCGTCAACTTTCTCCAACAGAGCCGCTAATTTCATAAATATATTCTCCCTGATATACAATATGGGAAGGGCCGGTCATATGCACCAGATCCTGCTCATCCCATTCCACAAACAAATCTCCGCCGATCTGCTCGACCCACGCCTTCCGGCCGCACATTCCCAGTTTATGGGCGACCACAAGCGCCGAGCAGCAGCCGGTTCCGCAGCCGATCGTCTCGCCGGTTCCCCGCTCCCATTCCCGGATCCGGATGCTTTCCTCCCCGAGTACCTGTGCAAACGTGACATTGGTGCGCTTCGGGAAACATTCCATATTCTCCACGAGCGGGCCGTATTTCTCGATCTCAAGCATATTGACGTCTTCCGTAAAAAGAACCGTATGGGGATTGCCCCACGACAGAGACGACGCATGAAACAGCCGGTCGCCTACCTGTAACGGCTGGTTGAAAAACTCCGGCAGTCCGGTATCCACCGGAACCATTTCGGCCCGGAATTCCGGTTTCCCGATAATGGCGTGGATATTGCGCACTTCCCCGTTCTTCACGTCCAGAAAGACCTGCTGGTTCCCCCCGAGCGTTTCGATCGTCAGTGCCTCCTTCTGCGTCAGGCCGTGGTAATACACGAACTTTGCGGTACTGCGGAGCGCATTCCCGCACATTTCCGCCTCCGTTCCGTCCGGATCGAAGATCCTCATCCGGAAATCACAGGTTTCGGAAGGACAAATAAGCACCAGCCCGTCCGACCCGGCGCCGAAATGCCTGTCCGATATCTTCTGCGCCAGCATCTCCGGATGCACGATCGTCTGATGGATGGCATCCATATAGACATAATCATTTCCGAATGCCTGCATCTTCGTAAATTTTAATTTCATCGTATTTTCCATATTGTTCCCGATTCTTTTCCTATTCCAATGCCTGTTTCAGATCCGCGATAATATCATCCGGATCTTCGATCCCGATGGAAATGCGGACAAACCGTTCATTGATCCCCAGTTTCTCCCGGACATCCGGCGGAGTTGATTCATGCGTCTGGGTGATCGGATAAGTGATCAATGTTTCCGTTCCGCCCAGACTTTCCGCAAAGAGGATCATCTTTAAATCATTAAATAAACGGCGGACCGTTTCCATGCTGTCCAGTTCAAACGAGATCATGCCGCCGACGCCCGCATAATTCAGCTTGCTGACCTTCGGCTGGGTCTTTAACCACTCTACCACCTTCTTGGCGTTCTGGTCATGGCGCGGCATACGAAGCGACAAAGTCTTGATCCCGCGTATCACCAGCCAGCTGTCGAACGGTGCAAGCCCGTTCCCCCGCGATTTGATCTGCATCTGGAAATGCTCGGTCAGTCCCGGATCCTTGATCACGACGATTCCGGCGATCACATCGTTATGGCCGGAAAGGTATTTCGTCGCGCTGTGTACCACGATATCCGCTCCCATCGTCAGCGGCCTCTGAAAATACGGCGTCATAAAAGTATTGTCAACGATCAGCAGCAGCCCGTGCTTATGGGCGATCTCGGCCAGCTTCGTAATATCCGCAACCTTCATCATCGGATTCGTCGGCGTCTCCACGAAAAACATCCGCGTCTCCGGACGGATCGCCGCCTCCACCGCTTCCAGATCCGCCATATCCACATAAGTAAATTCGCATCCCAGATTGCTGAAAATATCCTGGCAGATACGGAAGGTTCCTCCATAAATGTCGTCGGAAAGGATCACATGCTCATTGTTCTTCAGAAGTCCGAACACGGCCATATTCGCTGCCTGTCCGCTGGAAAACGCAAACGCATCCGCTCCTTCTTCCAGGATCGCCATCGTCCGTTCCAATTCCTGGCGCGTCGGGTTCTGGAGCCGCGAATAATTATAACCGGTAGAAATATCAAAAGAGCGGTGGTAAAACGTAGCGGTCTGAAAAATCGGGAAGCTGACAGCGCCGGTCACCGGCTCGCAGCCTAATCCGCCGTGCACCACTTTCGAATCGAAGTGAAGATAATCTTTCCTATCATAGTTTGCATAAAAACAATCCTCTGTCATTTCATTATCCCTCCGTATCCATGAAATTGATAAGAAAACAGTGTCTTTTTATTTGTCCATAACTATATCATACCAAAG
Organism: uncultured Lachnospiraceae bacterium; assembly: GCA_947593655.1. Lineage (GTDB taxonomy): Bacteria > Bacillota > Clostridia > Lachnospirales > Lachnospiraceae > Roseburia. The sequence continues at coordinate 9,463 of CANQDS010000093.1, forward strand.
GGTGATTTGCAAGACTCCGAAACTTATTCTGCACGCCCTCCCGGATTTTATGCGGGCGCAGAACGGTCATAAAAGTTCCGCAAACAGCCTTAAGATCAGCTGCCCGAAACGAAGCATACTGGATCTTCCGGTGCGGTAGCGCTCCGTGACGTCCCGGCACTCCTGAAACGTATGCTCAAAGTCCGCTTTCATATCCTGCACGGCCTTCGCATGGCAGAAAAAGCAGCCGTTTTCAAAATGATGGTACAGGCTGCGGTAATCCATATTGATCGTTCCGCAGGTCGCCATCCGGTCGTCCGCAATACTCATCTTGGCATGGCAGAATCCCGGTTCCCACTCATAGATCCGGACTCCGTTCTGAACCAGCCCGTGATAGAAGGAACGCGTCACCTGATAAATGATCTTCTTATCCGGGATCCCCGGCGTAATGATCCGCACATCTACGCCCCGCTTTGCGGCAAGTCCGAGCGCCTGCGTCATTTCATCCGTAATGATCAGATACGGCGTCATGAAATAACAGTATTTTTCCGCCTTATTGGCCATACTGATATAAATATCCTCGCCGGTATGCAGATCATCCATCGGGCTGTCCGCATAAGGGACTGCAAAAACGCCGCCTTCTTCGGCCTTGTAAGTTCCGTCCGGAAGATACTGCTTTAAATCCTGATCGGTCGTATTGCGCTCGTTTACCGCATTCCACATTTCCAGAAAGATCACCGTAAGGCTCTTTACCGCCTCGCCGGTGAGTTTGATCCCGGTATCCTTCCACTGTCCGTAAGGGTGCGTCAGATTGAAATATTCATTCGCCAGATTGTAGCCGCCCGTGAAACCGACTTTTCCGTCGATCACCGTGATCTTCCGGTGGTCGCGGTTATTCAGAAACAGGTTTAAGCCCGGCATAAACGGATTGAATACCCGGCACTGGATCCCGCGCTTCTCCATTCTGTCCGCAAAATCGGTATTGATAAACCCGATGCTTCCCATATCGTCATAAAACACCCGCACTTCCACGCCGGCAGCCACGCGGTCTTCCAGCACTTCCTGAATACGGTGCCAGGACTCCTTATCCTCGATCGCATGGTATTCCATGAAAATAAACCGCTCCGCTTTCGCCAGTTCCGCCAGCTGCGCCTCCAGCCCCTCTGCGGCATCCGCATAATAGGCAATATCCGTATTCCGGTAAACCGGATATTTCGCCTGATTCGCGAGGTAAGACGCAAGGCTTCCCGCCGCGGCATCTTCTTCCTTTAAAGCATCAAGCGCCTCCCGGTTATCCGGCAGCATCGGCAGAAGCTTCTGGTCGATCTCCTGAAACCTCCGGCGCATCCGCTTGGTATAGACATTCGTCCCCACCAGAAGATACATCGCGACGCCGAAAAGCGGAAACACCAGAATCAGCATGATCCACGGCGTTTTCATGGAAGACGTCTTATTCTGGGCGTAGATCGCAAGCACCAGCAGAAACGCAAAGATCCGCGTTCCCACATTGATCCACTCCGCGTAATCATTCAGCCTCGTAAATAAAAGCACCCATACTGCAATCCCCAGCAGCATAAAGATCATAGTGACGATCAGCCGGCCGACGCCGTTCTTCGTGGCCGACTTTTTTTCTACTGTAGTTTCCCTGCTCATTCATGTATCCCCCTCTTTTTTCTGTTGCATTTTTTATTTTTCCGGAAGATTTCCTTTCCGGATATTCTCCCGTATGATCTGATCCGTAACCTCAAATAATTTCTCCGAACCGAGGCGCGTTTTCTCCTGCCTCCCGTAAACATCAGCCGCCGATACGCCGTGTTCTTTCCAGTCGCTGCCGCCGTTGCTGTGGTTTAGGATCAGCGGCTGCAGATTATCCATCGCACGGGCGAAGCGCGCTTCCGCCGTCCCGCACTCCTCAAATTCATCAAACAGCGCCGTCAGCTCGTCCTTCTGCTCGTCCGGCAGCAGGGAAAAGATCCGCTCCTTCGCCCGGTTCTCCCGTTCCTTCTGCGTTTTCTTCCCCTCGTCATCGTAAGCATACGTATCCCCGGCGTCGATCTCCACAAGATCATGGATCAGGCACATTAACATCACTCTGGCAATATCCACTTCTTCGTTGGCGTACTCCCGGAGCAGATAAGCCATGATCGCCATGTGCCATGCGTGTTCGGCGTCGTTCTCCTTCCGTTTCCCGTCCGAGAGATACGTCTGACGGCCGATGAACTTTTCCTTATCGATCTCCAGGCAGAAATCAAACTGCTTCTCAAGCCTGCTCTTTTCCATTTCAAACCTCCTGCGTACCGGGCTGTTTCATTCATCTCCTGCGGGCCGGGCCGCTTCACTCTCCGT
>CANQDS010000094.1 GCA_947593655.1 uncultured Lachnospiraceae bacterium
GCAGCATAGAAAATGAGAATTTTTTGAAACGAATTTATGCTTATGCAAAAGGTATCAATGAAATATAAGCAGTTGGTGATAGGTGGACACATGACAGTGCCATGTGTAAATAATTCAAGAAATGGAAATAATAATATGATATTAAGCAAAGTATTCTTGTTACAATAAGCGGAGGTGAGATTTTGGAGGCGAATAAAATAAAACACTTAGAGTTTATTCAAGCAACTATCACAAGAATGAATCAAAATTCGTTTCAAATTAAGGGTTGGATGATTACAATTGTGCCTGTTATTGTATTTTGGATGTTGGATGCATATTATCTCCAACAAGAACGCAAAGTTCGTGGCATATACAACGATGTTGCAGGTATATCGCCAGAAGCTAGCAACATGGTAATTAGGGATTTTGAAATGCCAATACAAAAATACCAATGTGGAAAATATTGCTACTTCAATGTACTTGGGGTCATATTGCCGGACAAAAATAATAGTTATAGCTATTACAACTCTATGAAAAAGTTTAAGATACTTGAGGAAAATATAAAAGCAGACTATGTTCCAATAGTTAAATGGGAAGATTTATTTATTTTATATGGCAGGTAGTCTATTGGATTACCTACTGTGGCTACATTATGTTGTATGTATAGATTTGTTGCCATAAATTCATTTATGAGGAAGATTAAAATGGAATGGTTAGATCATTTAGAGATATTAGATGCGGTTCGATTGCCGTCATTTGGTAATTTAAAGAAAATCGAGGAATTTTTCCCAGAGAAGTTAGATGGATATACTTGTGTAGGTATTCCCAAAGGAACGGAAAAATATGATAATATTATTTCGCTATTAGAAGAAAATCAATTATCCAGTACATTGTTAGTTGATCATGAATTATTAGATGGGTATGTAAGATTGCCAATTCCCGCAAGAAATTCTATTGATTTTTTGAGGTTTGTAAATATGGAAGTAAATGGACAACTTGAAAAGCGACATTTTGAACCATCGAAAGCGCAAAAGGCTGTTTTGGAAGAAGTATTTGACCTATATGATACCAATGAGGAATTGAAAAGAAAATCAGCAAGCCAAAATAAATGATGTAATTGAAGTAAAAAGAGGCGTGTATTTACATAAAAATTAAACAAATATAGTTAAGAACAGCAAAGAGCACGCCGAGTTTGAACAATACAGGATCATTCAAGACCGTCTGTATCAAAGCGATTTTGAACGCTTGATAGCGGAAACCGATTCAGAAAAAGAGTGAACAAATAAGTTTGTTTTTTAAAAGGAGTGGATTATGAAAATTTTAATTCTTTCCGATTTGCACGGCAATTTGGCCGCTTTAGAACGTGTTCTTGAAAGAACGGAAAATATGACCGGAATTCAAGGGTGTCTCCTGCTCGGAGATTTAATTGATTATGGGATGCATTCAAATGAAGTCATTCGTCTGCTGCAGCGTCTGCCCTATCCCATTCTGTGTAATATATGGGGAAATCATGAACAGGTTATTGTTACCGGTGATTTCAGCAGATTTTCTTCCCTCAGAGGGCAGGAGTGCGCCCAATATACAAAAAGCGTGCTGGATCAGGAATCGTGGCGTTATATTCAGAATGATATGGTGACGGCCGGACAATATGTGTTTGAGATCGAAGGGAAAAAATGCCTTGCGGTTCATGGAAGCCTTGAAGATCATTATTGGAAAAGCATTAATGCAAAACAAAATCTGGAAGATTACCAGATATACGACTATGTTTTTTCCGGACATTCCCATTTGCCGCATTTTTTTGAGGTGTTTTATGAGGCGGACAGACCGGCATACCGGAATAAGAAAAAAACCATATTCATTAATCCGGGATCGGTTGGACAGCCGAGAAATCATAATTCCAATGCACAATTTGCTCTGCTGGATACAGAAACGGAAGAAATTCAGCTGTTAAAAACCAGTTATGATATTAAAAAAGAACAATCGGCATATACGGGAAAGGTTGATGATTTTTATAAAGTAAGACTGGAAAAAGGAATCTAGGGAGCTGCGGCGCGGCAAATCACTGTAGACGAAAAAATTAAGTTATGGTATACTTGCAAATGAAAATTTATAAAAAGAAAGGAAGAAAGCAATGAACAATCTTTATGTTATCAGTGGAGTTACCGGGATGACGGGCAATGAACTGGCAAGGCAGCTCTTGAAGCAGAATGACAAGATCATAGGTTTTGACAATTTTTTTGCATCTTCAATTGACACGGTAAGAGATTTATCGGGGAATGAGGATTTTGAGTTTTACGAATATGATATTAATAATAAAGAACAGATGCAGAGTTTAAAAGAAAAAGTTCGGGCAAAAAAAGGTTCGTATGAGCAGCTTATTTATATCAATTGCGCCGCTGTAGTGCATACAGAACATTTTTATCATATTGAGCGCACGTTTACGACAAATGTGCTTGGAATGAAGGATTTTTTGGATCAGGCGATCGAACTGGGGGCTGATATTTATATTAATTGCTCAACATCGGAAGTTTATTCTATGGCATCGTGGAGCGAAGGCGGTGTCAAGGAATCCGATTATCTGATCATGGCGAATGCGGAACACAGCCAGAGGACAAGCTATGCGACAGGGAAACTCCTGACAGAGTTTTTTATGAAAGATGCGGTTGATAAAATGCTGATCAAGGGCTGTTCGATCCGTTTCGCAAATGTATATAGTAAAAATGAATTATATCCGAAACATATTATTCCGCATATTCTTCATTCCCTTGCTGAAACGAATGGAGAGGTTGTCCTGCTGGAAAATTCAAAAAAGAATAAAAGAACGTTTCTGCATAATTCGGATAGCTGTTCAGCAGTTATTGCGCTTGTTCAATCGCCGGATGCCTTGGATGGAACCGTGTATAATGTTGCGACAGAAGAGGAAATATCCATCGTAGATCTGGTGGGGCTGTGTGCAAAATATTTGGGGATCAGTGATCCTAAGATCACATTTTCCGGTTATCGTGCTTCTGATCCGGAACGGCGTCTGCTCAACACCGAGAAAATACGCAGTAGAACGAATTGGAAGCCTCAGGTATCTTTGGATCTGGGCATACAGCAATGTGTGGAGGCGCTTAGAAGATGAAGATTCTGATCATTACCGTTGCCGGGCTTTCTTCGCGGTTTAGCAAATCTCTGGGAAAAGAATGCCTGAAATGCCTGTATCCGTACTCGGACATGAAGAAATCGCTGCTGTACCGTATGCTGGATCAGTCCCGGCAATTTGACAGATATATTATCGTGGGCGGTTATTTATATGAGGAACTGGTTCAGGCGGTTCAGCAGGATTTTGCAGAGTATGCAGATAAGATTACGCTGGTTAAAAATGAAAAATATGCAGAATATGGTTCCGGATACAGTTTGTATAAAGGCGTGCAGGCAGTAATCGATACGGACTTTGAGGAAGTTGTATTTGCTGAGGGCGATTTATTTGTGGACAGGGAAAGCTTTTGGCGTATCTGCGATTCCGGTAAAGATGTGGTTACGGCAAACAGCGAGGATATTCTGGCGGACCGTGCAGTAGCTTTTTATTTCGACACGAAGAATCAAATTCATTATATCTATGATACGTCGCATAATGAACTTTATATTGAAGAACCGTTTATGGGAATCTTTAATTCCGGCCAGATATGGAAATTCCGCCAGCCGCAGCTGATGAGAAAAATTTATGACCGGATGCCGGAAAAGGACTGGCAGGGAACCAATCTTGTTTTTATAGAAAATTATTTCAGGGAAATTCCAAACGGCGATTTTGAAAGGATTAAGTTTAAACGCTGGATCAACTGTAATACGGTTGATGATTTTAATAAGATATGATTTTGGAGGCGGGATGATGTTAGCGTTAAATGAAAGATTAAATAATTTAAAAGAGGAATTAAAGAATCGGAAGGCCAGGATCATGATCATAGGTCTTGGAAGCGTGGGCTGCTATCTTCTGGATTATCTTGTTTCAAGTCAAAATGAAAATATTGAGATCTGTGCAGTAGGCAGAAATGAAGAAAAAATGAATTCGGATATTAATATTGTAAAAGTGGCAGCGCTGATCAGAGGGCAGAACCGGAGCAGGATATCTGCAATCTGCAATTGTGATCTCAATAATGTTGATGATATTGCCAAAGCGATTGCAGATTATCAGCCGGATATCATTGTAAACAGCAGCAGGGCTTATTCAGGCCTGAAGTATGGAACGATTTCATGGGCGAATATACGAGCCTACGGCCTCTGGTCGCCTCTTGCGATTAAATATATCAAAAATATTATGGAAGCATATGAGCAGGCTGAGTCAAATGCGATTGTGATTAATACTTCCTATTCTGATGCGGTAATTCCGTGGCTGAAATCGGCAGGGAAAGCATATCCTGATTTTGGAAGTGGAAATATCAACCATTTAATTCCAAGATTTAAGCTGGCTGTTGCCAATGAACTGCAAATTGAAGATTTTTGGAATATTGATGTTACTTTTGCCGTGGCGCATTTCCACGATGTCGTAATCAGTAAGGAAGGGCAGGCGGAAGGAGTGGATATGCTGATCGATATCCGGTATCAGGATCAGAAATTGGATGTTGATATGAATCGTATCCTGTCGCAATGTTCGATTGCTATGCCGACGGACAGCAAGAGAAATATGATGAATGCCTCCAGTAATTTTGAAATTATTGAAGCGATTTTAGGCGCTGCAGCAGAAGGCAGAAAAACAAAGCTTCATTGTCCGGGAGTTTTTGGCGAAATAGGAGGGTATCCGGTGATCATTGATGGTTCCCAGAAGGATATCCAAGCCTATATTTATGAAGAGCGCTTCGGACTGGATGAGATGCGCAGGAAAAACCGCGAGTCGATTTATTTAGACGGGATTGAAGAAATTAAAGACGGCGTTCTGATCTATACAGACGAGTTGATCGCAAAAGTAAAAAAGGCATTTTCCGTTGATCTGATGAAGACCGTTTCTTTTGACGATATCGAAGAAACAGCTGATTTTATTATTGATGAAATTATTAAAAAGCAGTTAAGGAGCTGAAATTATGAAGAAAGTATATACCTGCTTCTGTACGGATGTCATTCATGAGGGACATTTAAATCTTATTCATGAAGCAAAAAAATACGGAGATGTCATTGTCGGCGTTTTAAGCGATCAGGCGATGATCCGCTTTAACCGTTTCCCGACAGTTACCTTTGAGGAACGCGTGGAAATGGTCAGAAATATTGAGGATGTCAGTGAAGTGATCGTACAGAATGAAATATTGTATGATCAGGTGCTCCACGAAATTCGTCCGGATTATGTGATTCATGGGGATAACTGGAAAAAAGGACCGATGAAGGCAATCCGCGACAATGTGGTGGGGGCACTGGCGGAATATGGCGGTATTGTGATTGATGTGCCATATACGTATAATGAAAACGTCAAGCGGATCGACGACCGGATCAAAGAGAAGCTGGCGATGCCGGAGTATCGCAGACGGCGGCTGAGACAATTGATCGGGCTTTGTCCGATTGTAAAAACCATCGAAGTGCACAGCGGACTGACCGGCCTGATCGCAGAAAAGACCGTTGTAGAAAATAACGGAGAACTGGATCAGTTTGATGCAATGTGGATCAGTTCTCTTTGTGATTCCACGGCAAAAGGAAAACCGGATATTGAATTGGTTGATATGACTTCCCGTTTTCGTACCATTGATGACGTTATGGAGGTTACGACCAAGCCGATCATCTTTGACGGCGATACAGGGGGGCTGATCGAGCATTTTGTATATACGGTCAGGACGCTGGAGAGAATGGGCGTTTCGGCTATTATTATAGAGGATAAGACCGGTCTTAAGAAAAATTCCCTGTTTGGAACCGAGGTAGAGCAGACTCAGGATACGATCGAGCATTTCTGCGAAAAGATAACGGCAGGAAAAAAGATCCAGCTGACGGATGATTTTATGATCATCGCCCGGATCGAAAGCCTTATTTTGGAACAGGGGATGGAAGATGCGCTGCAGCGTGCTCATGCATATGTGAAAGCCGGTGCTGACGGCATTATGATCCATAGCAGAAAGACGGATCCGGCGGAAATTCTGGAATTCTGCGATCGTTTCCGGGCGGTAAATAAAGAGATTCCGATCGTAGTTGTGCCATCGTCGTTTAACAGCATAACGGAAGCGGAACTTGCGGAACATGGCGTCAATATCGTAATCTATGCGAATCAGCTTACGCGGAGTGCATTTCCTGCGATGGAGCAGACGGCAAAAGATATTTTAAAATATCATCGCGCTCAGGAAGTGGATTCCCGGCTTATGCCGATCAAGCAGATTTTAACATTAATTGATGAATTGTAAAGGAAATTGTGGAGAGAAATATGGACGTAAAACAATTTGTAGAAGTGATCGGTGCGGATTTTTATACCGGAGTTCCGGATTCCCAGCTGAAAGCGTTGTGTAATTATCTGATGGATACTTATGGTATTGATCCGAAACATCATATTATCGCGGCGAATGAAGGAAATTGTACGGCTCTTGCAGCGGGATATCACCTTGCGACAGGGAAAATTCCGGTTGTTTATATGCAGAATTCCGGAGAGGGAAATGTGATCAATCCGGCAGCATCATTATTAAACGATAAGGTATATGCAATACCGGTAATTTTTGTGATCGGCTGGAGAGGAGAACCGGGAGTTCATGACGAGCCGCAGCATATTTATCAGGGTAAAGTAACGGTTGAACTTCTGGAAACAATGGGAATAGCGTCTTATATTATCAGCAGGGACACATCTCTGGATGAGCTGAAAGTTAAAATGGATGAGTTTGGTGAACTTTTGGCAAAAGGAAAAGACGTAGCGTTTGTTGTTCGTAAAGACGCGCTTTCTTATGAGAAAAAAGTAAATTACAGGAATGATAACCAGATGCTGCGGGAGGATATTATCCGGCATATTGTTCGTTTTTCAGGCGAGGATCCGATTGTTTCAACGACCGGGAAAGCAAGCCGTGAATTGTTTGAAATTCGAGAGGAAAACGGTCAGGAGCATAAGTATGATTTTCTTACGGTAGGTTCTATGGGACACAGTTCCTCGATTGCGCTTGGAATTGCGGTCAATAAACCGGAGACGACAGTCTGGTGCATTGACGGAGACGGGGCAGTATTGATGCATATGGGAGCAATGGCAGTTATTGGTGCAAATGCTCCGGGTAATCTGATCCATATCGTTATTAATAACGGGGCGCATGAAACGGTCGGCGGTATGCCTACGGTTGCCGACCAGATTGATCTTGCTGCTGCAGCAAAGGCGTGCGGATATCCATATGCGGTAAGCGTGGACAATTTTGAAAAGCTGGATGAAGAATTAGAGAAGGCAAAAACGCGCGGTACGCTCAGCATGATTGAGGTGAAATGTTCGCTTGGTGCGCGTGATGATCTTGGCAGACCGACTACAACGGCACTGGAAAATAAAGTTAATTTTATGAAGCATTTGAAGAACATCTATGAGAGCGGCGAATTGGACGTAGGTGGCTGACCTGCTTTAGTATCGGATACGCCATGGGGCGTAACGATAATCATAAGACACAGGAATAGCCGCCCGACCTGTAAGTTGAGCGGCTATTTCTTTTTAGTTGTTTCATAATCGGGTCAGCCATCTATCGGCGGCCCCTTTTTTCTATCCTTACTGTATCACAATTTGCTGAAGGCTTCAAGTATCTTTTTCGGATGCTGCTTCCGACCGCCACAGGTTATTCATGCGGGAAACAGACACAGACCGCAGAGGAAGCATGGGGAAAAATAGACAGGAGATAGAAACACCGTGATTACTTTGATCATACCCTGCTACAACGAGCAGGATGCATTACCAATCTTCTATCAAGAAGTGACCGGCGTTTTAAGCGGGCTTCATGAAGAATACGAACTGATTTTCGTCAATGACGGATCCACCGACCGGACTCTGCAGCTTCTGAAAGAATTTGCAGAAAGCGACGCGCATGTTTTTTATCTGTCTCTTTCCAGAAATTTCGGCAAAGAGGCCGCGATGTACGCCGGTTTCTGCAATGCGCACGGCGATTATGTGGGGATCATGGATGCGGATATGCAGGATCCGCCGGCGCTTCTGCCGGATATGTTCCGCCTCTTAAAGAGCGGGGAATATGACTGCGTCGCCGCAAGGCGGGTCAGCCGCTCCGGCGAGCCGCTGGTTCGGAGCTGGTTTGCGCGGAAATTCTATCAGATCATCAACCGGTTTTCGGAAGTCGAGATTGCAGACGGGGCGAGGGACTTCCGCCTGATGCGGCGGGAGATGGCGGACGCGGTCGTGTCAATCAAGGAGTACAACCGGTTTTCCAAGGGGATTTTCGGCTGGGTCGGGTTCCGAACCTGCTGGTATCCGTATGAGAACGTCGAGCGGGCGGCAGGGGAGACGAAATGGAGTTTCTGGAAATTATTCCGCTATGCCCTGGACGGACTGATCAATTCTTCCCATGCGCTGCTGAGCTTTGCCTCATGGTGCGGAACGGCGATGGCAGTGATCGCGTTTTTCATGCTGCTGTTTGTGATCGTCCGCCGCCTCTGCTTCGGGGATCCGGTCGCAGGCTGGGCGTCTCTGGTCTGCATCATTATTTTTATCGGCGGCGTGCAGCTGTTTTATATGGGGATTATGGGGCAGTATATTGCCAAAACTTATATGGAAACAAAGCGGCGGCCGCATTACATCGTTGCCGAGAGTAATATAGATGCGAAAAAATTTGATTGAAATTCCTGCCGATGTATGTTAGCATATTTCTGGGAATATCAGGATGGTAGGCGGTTAGCCCTCTTTGGAGGGATTGTGTTCTACATCCCTCCGTTTACATAGAAACTGGAAACGGAATCTAAGAAGGGAGGGATGAGCCATATGGATATTTTGGGACTGATTGCAGTGCTGAGCTTCGGCCTGACCTGCTTTGGAATCGGATACTCTTTTGGTAAAGATAGTAACAAGACACAAAAATAGCCGCCCGCGCCCTAAGCTAAGCGACTATTTTGTGTTTAGATGAACGGGCTAACCGTCTATCGGTAAATCCCGTGGGGTATCTGTTACCAGCAGATGCCCTTCTTTATACCATAGTATAATATGCAGAAAGGCTGCCGCATCAAAGGCGTACCTTGTGTAGCGGCGGGCTTTCTGTGCATTTAATATATCATATCCTGTGTGGAATTTCAAGTATTTTCTTTCGTTAAAAATGCAAACTTTAAAAATACAAAAAAAGGGAATTGACAAAATGCTGAATTTGGTATAAGCTAACTAACGCCTAGTACAGTTTTTGCAGGAGTGCAGAATGATAAAGAACATTATCTTTGACGTTGGAAAAGTACTCGTTTCCTATGAACCGGACGCCTATATGGAGAGCCTCGGTTTTAGCCCGAAGGAGAAAGCGGCCGTGAACCGCGCGATGTTTCAAAGCAGGCTCTGGGTGCAGGCGGACGAGGGGATCATGGAGCCGGAAGCGTTTCTGGAAGGATACGTTGCAAATGCTCCGGAATACGAGGCGGCGATCCGCCGTGCGTACCGCACGCTGGGCGGGACGGTCGAGCTGCTCCCGTATGCGGTGGAATGGCTGAAGGATTTAAAGAGCAGGGGATACCGGCTTTATATTCTTTCCAATTATGGGAAATATCTGTATGAGCAGACGAAGGACAAGATGGAATTCCTTCCGCTGATGGACGGCGTCCTGTTTTCGCATACCTGCCGCCTGATCAAGCCGAATCCGGAGATTTATTTTTATCTGCTCCGAAAGTACGGGCTGGAAGCGCCGGAATGCGTCTTTCTGGACGACCGGGAGGAAAATGTTGCGGGTGCGCGGCAGTGCGGCATCCACGGGATCCGGTTTTTCGATTATGAAAGCGGCCGGCAGGCGTTGGAGGAACTTTTAGCATGATCGATATACATAATCATCTGCTGTACGGCGTGGATGACGGAGCCGACAGCATGGAGGAGTCGCTTGCAATGGTGCAGCAGGCGAAAGAGCAGGGCGTCCGCGCGATCGTGCTCACCCCGCATTACCGTCACGGCATGTTCGCCTATCCGAAGGACAAGATCATCACCCGCTACCGGAAGTTAAAGCCGCAGGCGGAGGCGATGGGCGTAACGCTTTATCTGGGATGCGAATACCATGTCAACAGCCGGATCGTGGAGGCGCTGCAGACAGGCCGCTGCCTGACGCTTGCTGAGAGCGATTATGTGCTGACGGAATATGAATTCGGAACTGAATATTCTTATATATATGAGCAGACGAAGAAACTGGCGTCATGCGGATATATCCCGGTGATCGCGCATGTGGAGCGCTACGAATGCATCCTGAGGCATCCGGAACACTGTCTGGAGCTTTCCCACGCGGGAGCGGTGATCCAGATCAATGCGGACAGCGTTCTGGGAATGGATGGGAAGGCCGGGGAGAAATGTTGTAGAAAATTATTGAAGCATCAGTGGGCAGATATTGTTGCAAGTGACGCACACGGAACGGAGAACCGTGCCAGTCATTTGGGCAAATGTATGAACTACATACAGAAAAAGTACAGTAGTGATTATGCAGAATTACTATTTTCCGGGAACCCAGCTAAAATCATCAAGGATTTCAGAGGATAAATATATTTTTCAAAAAGGGTTGATTTTTTGGAAAGTATATGATAAAGTAACAACGATTTGAAGGGGATTTGTTCTCCCATAATGATATTGCTGCTCTGATGAGAACATCTGATGCCCCTCCCTGAGAGAACCACATTTTTTTCGGGGGGGGGTATTGGTTTTTAACAACCATCCTTACCATATTTTGATGGGTTGTAGAGTAAGTGAAAAAATGTTATATATCAGTTAGGAGTTTTACGGCTGATTACTACTCCGGCGAGATAACAAGTGAAAGGATAATAGCATGCAGATTGAACGTCAGCAGGAAGATGAAATTGAAATTGATTTAAAAGACCTCTTTTTTGAATTGCTGGTTCATTGGAAACTGATTTTGCTGTCTACGATCATGGTAGGCGCGATTGCGTTTGTGATCAGTAAATTTATCATGGTTCCGCAGTATGAGTCCACTTCGGCTTTATATGTATTGACGAAGAGCACGTCGATCACGAGTCTGGCGGATATCCAGATGGGCACGAACCTGACGAACGACTATATTGTTGTTGTAAAAGGGCGCCCGGTGCTGGAGCAGGTGATCCAGAACCTGAATCTGGAAGAGAATTACGCGGCGCTGGGGGCGAAGGTAGCCTTAAACAATCCGACGAATTCCCGAATTCTGGAAATCACGGTAACGGATCCGGATCCGCAGCGCGCAAAGGCCATCGCCGATGAACTGGCGTCCGTTTCTTCTGCGTACATAGCGGATAAAATGCAGCAGGATCCGCCGACGACCATTCAGAACGGTTATGCGGACGGAAGCGCGGTCAGCCCGAATATCATGAAGAATACGGCGATCGGCGCGATCATCGGGCTTCTGCTTGCAGTTGCGATCGTAGTTGTTTCCTATCTGCTGAATGATACGATCATGACGGCGGACGATGTGGAACGCAAACTGGGTATGAACTTCCTTGGTTCTCTGCCGGAAGAAGTGCAT
>CANQDS010000095.1 GCA_947593655.1 uncultured Lachnospiraceae bacterium
GGTCGGCGTTTCCGCCTTATTCGCCTCCCGGAATACCATTATCGAACTTTTTGATATGCTGAACAATATGCGCTCCGTGAACGATTCCGTATATGCGCACTGCCTGAACGTCGCCCTGACTTCACGCATGATCGGCCGCTGGCTGAAAATGGAATACGACGATCTGAACACCCTTACGATGGCGGGACTTTTGCACGATATCGGCAAGATCCGGATCCCGGAGGAGATCTTAAACAAGCCGGGTTCCTTGACCGACGAGGAGTTTATCATGATCAAGAACCATCCGGTTTTAGGATACGAACTCCTAAAGGATCTCGATATCGATCCCCGGATCAAAAATACAGCGCTCATGCACCACGAACGCTGCGACGGAAGCGGTTATCCAAACAACCTTACGGAGTCAGAGATCGATCCTTTTGCCATGATCATTGCCATCGCCGACGTATACGACGCCATGACGGCCGCGCGTTCCTACCGCGCCCCGCTCTGCGCGTTTCAGGTGATCGCCAACTTTGAACAGGACGGATACCATATCTACAACACCCGGTATATCCTGACGTTCTTAAAACAGATCGCCGCCACCTACCAGAGCAACCGCGTGATCTTAAACGACGGCAGGGGCTGCAAGATCGTCATGTTAAACCAGAACGACCTGTCGCGTCCGGTCGTCCAGTTCGACGATAACAGCTGCCTCGATCTCTCCACTTCGCGGGAGCTCTACATTACAGCTGTTGTATAATGCAGGATAAAGGATCCGGCTTGCCGGATTCTTTGCGCCCGAGCGGAATTGCCCGCGAGGTGCGCATCCTGTTTTTTGTTTGTATCAAACAAAAAACTCTATGTAAACAGTTCCATCTCCTGTCTGCATAGAGTTCTTTTTTATCCGGCCGATCACGATACTTTTAAGATGAATTTCTGGATTTCCTTGTCACTGGAAACTTTCTCGATCCGTGCCCCAAGCATCGCCAGCTTCTTGTGCAGATCCTCGTATCCGCGCTCAATATAGTAAATATCATCTACGATGGTAATGCCGTCTCCCACCAGCCCGGCGATCACAAGCGCCGCTCCGGCCCGCAGATCCGGCGCATTGACTCTTGCGCCCGTATACTGGCTTACGCCGCTGATAATGGCGATATTGCTCTCCACCTTAATGTTGGCGCCCATCCGTGTCAGTTCATCAACATATTTGAAACGGTTTTCGAAAATGCTCTCCGTAACCGTGCTGGTTCCGTTTGCGATCCCTAAAAGCACCGCCATCTGCGGCTGCATATCCGTCGGGAATCCCGGATACGGAAGCGTCGTTACCTGCGTATGCATCAGCTTCCCGGTCGAGATCACGCGCACCGCATCGTCAAATTCCTCCACCCTGCATCCGACTTCCACGAGCTTCGCCGTCGTCGCCTCCAGATGCTTCGGGATCACGTTCTTTACAAGGACATCGCCGCCCGCAGCAGCCGCCGCGAACATAAACGTGCCCGCTTCGATCTGATCCGGAATGATCGAGTACTCCGTTTTGTGCAGCTTCTCGACTCCGAAAATACGGATGACGTCGGTTCCCGCGCCGCGGATATTGGCTCCCATGCTGTTCAGAAAGTTTGCCACATCCACCACATGCGGTTCTTTCGCCGCATTTTCAATCACGGTCTTCCCGTCCGCCATAGACGCCGCCATCATAATATTGATCGTCGCGCCGACCGATACCTTATCCAGATAGATATGCGTCCCTCTCAGCTTCTCCGCTTCCGCGACCACCATGCCGTGCGCAATATCGATCTTCGCTCCCATCGCGCGGAAGCCCTTCATATGAAGGTCGATCGGCCGGCTCCCGATATCGCAGCCGCCCGGAAGCGCAACCTCCGCGCGCTTGTATTTGCCCAACAGCGCACCGATCAGATAATAAGAGGCGCGGATCTTACGGATAAACGTATTGTCCACGCTGACATCCCGGATAAAAGAACCGTTTACTTTCACTTTATGCAGATTCACGCGCTCTACCTTCGCCCCGATCTCCTCGATCGCCTGAAGCAGGACATTCGTGTCCCGGACGTTCGGCATATTGTCAATGGTAACCGTTTCATCTGTCATAATCGCAGCCGCAAGAATTGCCAGCGCGGCATTCTTGGCTCCGCCAATCTCAACCTCGCCATGTAAAGGATTGCCACCTTTAATCACATACTGTTCCATAACACACCTCGATGATCTTATATATCAAGTTTGGGAATTTCCTGATTCAATCTTTTTTACAAACATGTAATTATAGACGTCTTTGCTGCTTTTTGTCAAGGAAAGAAAATCCCTTTCTATATACTATTCGTTTTTCTTCCGGTTGTTATTCAAAAAATACGGTTTTTCCATTATTTTATTCTGTGCCCGCTTCCGTTCCTTCCTCGGTTTCGGTCGTCTGCGTAAAAGCGTTATGGAACTGGATCTTCGCTAAAACCTTCTCTTTTACTTCCCAGTTGTCATCTTTCTGCCACTCTTCCAATACTTCACTATAATGGCTGCTCTGCCGCTCATTGATAATGCTCTCGCGGTTCTTCTCCGTCGCCTCCTCGTCGTGTTCCGCATCCAGGCGCACCAGATAAACGGCGGTATCCGTCACGACCGGATCCGCAGTCTCTCCTTCCGAAAGGCCGTCCAAAGCCGTCTTTACCGCCTCGTCTAACGATGTGTCGTCGGCATCGTAAGTTCCCGTGCTCGCCGTATAGCCATGCGCTTCGGCAACCGCGTCAAAATCCGGATTGTCCTTTAATTCCTGCGCCATCTGCTCCGCTGTTTCCTGAATCCCGGCAGCTTCTTCCTCCGTATAGGAAACCAGATTGTTGTCGTCGTCATAGTAGCTGTCCGTCGCAAGGCGGATGAGGCTGTAAGCGCGCATGTTCGCTTCTTCATCGGAAACATTCGTATCCGCTTCCGCCGCGATCGCATCGTACATTTTGCTCTGGATCGTATACAGCGTCAGCATTTCCTCCACGATCTCCTGCTCGGCGCCCATCTCTTTTAACGCATCTTTGGAATTAGCCTCCATAAACGCGGCTGCCGCGTCCGTAATGCTCTGCTTCTCCTCGTCGCTTAAGGAAATTCCGTAATCATCCATATGATCCTGCAGCGTATACATCTCGTGCAGACTCTCCATCACCTGATCCTTGACCGTATCCTGCATGGTCGTACCGTTGCCGTACAGATCCTGCGACCAGACATCGTCTCCAAAATATCCGCGGAACATATCGTCGCTCGCCGCCTGCTGGTAGCGGCACATAAAATTAGCGATCCCCGCCGGAATCTCCCTGCCGTCCATTTCCGCGATCGTTGCATTTTTATTCACTCCGCAGCCCGTCAGTACGGAAAGCGTAAGCGCTCCCGCCATGCAGAATGCCGCAAATCTCTTCATATCTTTATATCCTCCTGTGTTTTACCGTAAATTCGGTTCTATTATAATTCTATTTTCCGAAACTCGCAACCGTTTTATTCCGCTGTTTCATTCCTGCTTCATCCCTCCGCCGTCAAAAGCTCCATTTTCTGCAGGAGCATTTCCAGTTCTTCGAGGACTTCCCCTTTCATCCGGCAGACAAAAAACGGATTTTTCGCATCAGCCGTAAAGGCAAGCGCCGGAGCGGCGCTCTGCACGAGCTGCGGGATCCGTTCCGGATGGATCGCAGCCTTCTCGTACATCACCAGCCGGATCTCTTTTTCCCGCTGCACGGCCTCCCGGATGTACAGCCTGTGCGCCTTCGCTTTCAGGCAGGCGATCGTGATCAGGTTTAACACGGACCGCGGCGGTTCCCCGAAGCGGTCGATCAGTTCCTCCAACATCTCTTCCGCCTCTTCTTTCGTCTCGATGCCGGCGATCCGTTTATAGATATCCAGCTTCTGGAACTCGTTGGCGATATAACCGGACGGAATATATGCGTCCACGGCCACATCCACCGTCGTGTCAAAATGTTCTTCCGGTACGATCCCCTTCTGCGCCTTCACCGCTTCGTTTAACATCTTGCAGTACAGGTCATAGCCGACCGCTTCCATATGGCCGCTCTGCTGCGCCCCGAGCAGGTTTCCCGCCCCGCGGATCTCCAGATCCCGCATGGCGATCCGAAAGCCGCTTCCCAGCTCCGTATATTCCCGGATCGCCGCCAGACGCTTCTCCGCCGTTTCCTTCAGCATCTTATTCCGGCGGTACATCAGGAAGGCATACGCGGTCCGGTTGGAACGCCCGACTCTCCCGCGGAGCTGGTAAAGCTGGGAAAGCCCCATGTTGTCGGCATCGTGGATGACCATAGTGTTGACATTGGAAATATCCATCCCGGTTTCGATGATCGTCGTCGATACCAGCACATCGATCTCCCCGTTGATAAAGCGGTACATGATCTTTTCCAGTTCGGTTTCCTTCATCTGCCCGTGCGCAAACGCCACGGACGCTTCCGGAACCAGCGACTGGATCTTTGCCGCCATTTCCACGATGTCCTTCACCCGGTTGTAGACGTAATAGACCTGACCGTCCCGCGCCAGTTCGCGCATGATGGCTTCCCGCACCATTTCCTCATTATATTCCAGAACATAGGTCTGAATCGGCACGCGGTCCATCGGCGGCTCTTCCAGCACGCTCATATCGCGGATCCCGATCAGGCTCATATGGAGCGTGCGCGGGATCGGCGTCGCCGTCAGCGTCAGAACGTCCACATTCGTCTTTAACTGCTTGATCTTCTCTTTATGCGCCACGCCGAAACGCTGCTCCTCATCGATCACGAGAAGCCCCAGATCCTTAAAAACGACGTCCTTCGAAAGAATCCTGTGCGTTCCGATGACAATATCCACCCGCCCTTTTTTGATGTCCTCGATGGTTTTCTTCTGCTGCGCCGGGGAACGGAACCGGCAGAGCAGATCGACCTGTACCGGAAAATCCTTCATCCTCTGGCAGAACGTGTCGTAAATCTGCTGCGCGAGGATCGTCGTCGGCGCCAGATACGCCACCTGCTTATCATCCTGAACGGCTTTAAACGCCGCGCGGATCGCGATCTCGGTCTTTCCGTAGCCGACGTCGCCGCAGATCAGGCGATCCATGATCTTGGTGCTCTCCATATCCCTTTTCGTTTCCTCGATCGCGGAAACCTGATCTTCCGTCTCTTCAAACGGGAACAGCTCTTCAAACTCTCTCTGCCAGACCGTATCCTTCCCGAATACATAGCCGCTCTGGGTCTCCCGCGCCGCATACAGGCGCACCAGATCCTGCGCGATCTCCTGAACCGCGCCGTGTACCTTTGATTTGGTCTTTGCCCATTCCTGGCCGCCCAGGCGGTTGAGCTTCGGCTTTCTTGCGTCTTTTCCGGCGTACTTCTGGATCAGTTCCAGCTGGGTGGCAAGGATGTAGAGGTTGGAGCCGCCCGCATACTCGATCTTAATGTAATCCTTGATCTTCTTTGCGACTTCGATCTTCTCGATCCCGCGGTAGATCCCCAGCCCGTGGTTCTCATGCACGACGTAATCCCCGACGGCAAGATCGTTGAAGCTCTGGATCTTCTCCCCTTCGTAAATGCGGCGCCGCTTCTTTTTCTTCTTTTCCGCGCCGAAAATATCGCTTTCCGTGATCACCGCAAACTGCAGGATCGGGTATTCATACCCCTGCTTGACTTTTCCGTAACAGACCATGATCTGTCCCGGCAGAAGTTCATGGTCGTAATCTTCCGTATAAAAGCAGTTTAATCCTTCCGCCAGAAGATCCTCGGAAAGCCGCTTCGCCCTTGTCCTTGAACCGGACAGCAGGATCGTGCGGTACTTGTTCCTACGGTAGCGTTCGAGATCTTTTACCAGAAGTTCAAAACTGTTATGATAGGCGTTTACGCTCTTGACATGGACGGCCAGCTGCCCGTTTCCCCGAAGGCCGTAGGTTTTCGCGTCGAGCGCGGCGACAGCGATCGCGGAATAGCGCTCCAGACGAGCCATGACTTCCTTATGAAGAAACAGTTCCTTTAACTGTCCCGGCAGCAGGTAGCCCATCGCAAGGCGCTGCTTCATGCTCTCCGAAAACTCCGTTTCCGTCTGCCGCCCCCGCTCGTCGCACCTTCCCGGCTCGTCGAAAAAGATCAGCGTATCCTCCGGCGGCAGATAATCGAGCAGCCCTACCCGCTCTTTGCAGAAATAGGATAAAAAAGCATCCATTCCCGCATACATGGAAAGTTCTTCCCACGCCTCGCAGAGCTCTTCTGTCTGCTCCGTGATCCGGTACGCTTCTTCGGTCTTAAACTCTTTTCTCAGGCGGTCGGCCGTGCGTTTGGCTTCCTCCCGGACGGCTTTGATCCCCGCGTTCTTTTCCGCTTCCGTCAGCACCAGCTCGCAGGCCGGATAAACCGTAAGCGTTTCCAGATTCTCAATGGATTTCTGGCTCTCCGGATCAAACGAGCGGATCGTATCAATCTCGTCGCCCCAGAGCTCGATCCGCGCCGGGTTGTCTTCCGTGAGCGGAAAAATATCCAGGATCCCGCCCCTTACGGCAAACTGTCCCATGCGCTCGACCTGATCTTCTTTCTCATAGCCCATGCGCACCAGCTGCCCGGTGATCTGGGAAAAAGAAATGGTTTCCCCTGGAGACAGATGCAGAAGGGAGTCCCACATCTTCTCCGGAGGGGGCATCGTGTTCATCAATGCGTCAAAAGTCGTAACAAGCGTCACCTGTTTCCTCTCGTGCAGCGCCTTTAACGCGCTGATGCGCTCCGCGGTCAGCAGATTCCCGCGGATATCCGACTGGTAAAAAAGCACGTCTTTCGCCGGATAATACACGGCGTCCGGATCAAAAAAACGGTATTCTTCCAGAAGTTCCCTTGCTTTCTGCTCATGGAAAGTAACAATGAGTTTATTTTTCTTCCCATTGCTGCACCCATAGATCATATGCGGTTTCTGCGCATCGATACATCCGGTAACGGAAATCAGACCGCTTTCTTTTTCTGCTTTT
The DNA here is from genome assembly GCA_947593655.1 of uncultured Lachnospiraceae bacterium. Lineage (GTDB taxonomy): Bacteria > Bacillota > Clostridia > Lachnospirales > Lachnospiraceae > Roseburia. The sequence continues at coordinate 6,944 of CANQDS010000095.1, forward strand.
TCCATTATCTCCGCAAATCCGCCCAGACTGCGGAGCGGTTCTAAAAATGCTTTCACGAATTGCTCCTGTTTTTCCCATTATAATCATTCATCGCCCGATCGATCTCTCCCTGCACGATCAGGACCGCCGCTTCCGCCGCATTCTGCACGGCTTCGTCCGCCAGTTTCCGCTCCTCCTGCGGCAGGCGTCCCAGCACATGGTCGATCAGATCCTTCTCCTGCGGCTTTTCCCCGACTCCGATCTTGATCCGCATAAAGTCCTGCGTGCCGGTCATGGCAATAATATTCTTGATCCCGTTGTGCCCTCCGGCGCTTCCTTTTCTGCGGATGCGGATATTCCCCGGTTCGAGGCTGATATCGTCGAACAGCACCAAAAGCTCGTTCGTTGGATCCAGCCGGTAATAGCTGACAAGCTCCTGTATGCTTTCCCCGCTGAGATTCATATATGTCTGAGGCTTCGCCAATATGACTTTCACCCCTTCGATCATGCCCGTCCCGCAGAGCGCTTTATGCTTCTGCTCCCGTATGGCGATGCCGTATTTTTCCGCCAGGGCATCCACGGCGTCAAAGCCGATGTTATGGCGCGTCTTTTCGTATTTCTTATCCGGATTTCCCAGACCAGCGATCAAAAACATGAAATCCCTCCGATCGTTTCTGCTTGCGCCGGAGGCTTCCTCCGGCTCTGATACCTTATTATAGCCGCAATCGGAGGGTGCGTCAAACGTGTTTCCGGTATTTTAGCGGGGAAACCCCGCAGGAATTTTTAAACACCCGGATAAAATAGCTCACGCTCGGGAAACCAGAGCGCGGCGCGATCTCCGTGACCGGCAGATCCGTCGTCTCCAAAAGCCGCCGGGCGTGCGTCAGCCGCAGATGGTTCACATAGCTCGAAAACGTCAGGTGAAAATGCTCCTTGAAATAATGGGAGAGATATTTTTCGGAGAGATGGAAATGCTCCGCGAGGGATTTCAGCGCGATCTTTTCCGTGTAATGCTCCTGAATAAAGGCAAGCATTTCCTTTTGCATACTGCTCCGGTTCCCGTCCGCCGGACAGACGAGAGCCTTCTGCTCCAGGATCATCTGCAGAAACTGAAGCAGAAGCGTCCTCGTCTGGATCTGCAGAAACGGACTTGCGGAATCGTTCGCCCGGATGACCGCTTCCAGCTGTTCTGCAATCCTGCCCGATTCCCCGTCCGGCATCCTGTGGCAAAACATCAGCCTTCCGCTGCGGAGCGGCTGCAGCAGTTCCGTCTCCAGTTCGTCCATCGTCTGAAACGAGATAAATTCCAGCGGGAAAAGCAGGGTATAATAATCCACCGAACGGTCGGTGGAGCCCATCAGGTGCAGTTCCCTCGGATTCACCAGAAAAACAGAACCTCCTGTCCCGTTGTAATTCTCTCCGCCGATCATCACATTCAGCCGTCCCTGTCTGATATAGATGATCTCCGCTTCTTCATGCCAGTGTACCGGTATCTGGAAATCGTGCCGGATCTCATGCATATGATACTGGCAGTACGGATATTCCTTCGTGCCGTGCGGGCGGTTTTCTTTCAGTTCCAGATCCATCTGCTGTCCTCCTCTTTGTTTGGCCTACCCCATATCTCGGTCTGCAATGCATCGTCCTAACCAACATCTTAACAGGAATCGGGAAATAGTGCAATTTTTAATTGAGAAAATACAAGTTTTTTTCTTGTTAAAGCGGTAAAATGTAAGAAATGAGAAAAAAGTAAGAAAAATCTGAGGAGATCTGCGATATGGAAGGTGAAAGAAAAACTTTAGTTCAGCTCTTTGTTCCGATCTGTCTGGAAACGCTCTGCCTGATGCTCGCCGGAATGGTGGACACGCTGATGCTTTCCTCCGTAAACGACGAAGCGGTCGGCGCCGTCGGCACGGCAAACACTTATATCGGAATGTTTATCATCATGTGCTCGGTCATCTCGTCCGGCATGATCGCCGTTATGACGCAGTATATCGGCGCAAACCGGATCGGGATCGCCTATCAGGCAAGGCAGCTGGGATTTGCCTTTAACTTTGTCATCGGGATCATCCTGTCCCTGTTTTTGTTTGTTTTTTCCGATTCCGTCCTGGAAATGATCGGCGTTGCGCCGCTTTTGATGGATTATGCAAAAACCTATCTGCAGATCGTCGGCGGCTGCTGCTTCTTAAACGCCCTGATCCCGATCTTTTCCAGCTACCTGCGCGCTTTCGGGCATACGAAATGGCCGCTGGCCGCAACGCTCTGCGCCAATGTCCTGAATATCCTTTTAAACGCGGTCTTTCTGTTCCAGCTCCGGATGGGCGTCCGCGGAGTTGCGATCGCGACCGTGATCTCGCGGTTCGTCAATCTGGGCGTCGTTATCGCGGCTTCGCACTTTCTGATCCACGCAAAAGAGCAGCCGGAACGCCTTCCGAATCTGCAGGTCTTAAAGCAGATCGTAAAGATCGGGCTTCCGTCGGCGCTGGAAACCATGCTTTATAATGTCGCAATGACGTTGATCATCCGTTTCCTGAATCAGATGGATCAAAACGGCATGAACGTCACGGCCCGCTCCTATGCTTCGCAGATCACGAATTTCTCTTATTCCGCGGGCGCGGCGCTCGCACAGGCGAATGCCATCATGACCGGCTGGCGGATCGGCGCAAAGGAATACCGGGAGTGCGACCGCGGAACGAAACGCGCCGCTGTAATCGGCATCCTCATCGCCGCCGTCTTAGAAACCATCTTTGCTTTATGCTCCGGGCTTATCATGCAGCTTTTCAGCGATAACCCGGAAATGATCGCCCTCGTCGGGCGGCTGCTTTTCATTGATATTGCTCTGGAGATCGGACGCGTCAGCAACCTCGTATTCGGACAGGCCCTAAAAACCAGCGGGGACGCCATTTTCCCGACCGTGATCGCGGCGATCTTTATGTATCTGTGCGCGGTCGGCGGAACGTACTTCTTCGGCATCCGCCTCGGGCTTCTGGTTACGGGGGCCTATATCGGCATGGCTATGGACGAGTGCGTCCGCGCGATCCTGATGTTCCTCCGCTGGCAGAGCGGAAAGTGGAAAAGCAAGGGACTGGTTGCCGAAAACAGCAAGGCCGGCGCTGTGTAAGCGCCGGCTTTCCCTGCCTTTATCCAAATAAATTCGGCATAAACAAATGCAACATACCATCAACTATATTTCTAATCCAATTTTGTCAAGCCTTCATTTGATTATATTTTAAATTAATTTAATCTTGGTTTAATTTAATTGGTCAGATAGCTGCTGATGCAGTACAGCGTCTGCCCGTTATACTCTACGCGTGACCATCCATACTCTTCATTGATCCCGGTTCTTGTCACATACTCCCCATTGTACAGCGTTGCCTTCACGATAGAATCCGGGTTTGTCACGCTCGGCAGGGAGCGCAGGTTGACCTCGATCTTTGCCGTTACCTGTTCATTTCGTTCGGCAAACTGCGTCTTGATCGCATTGGGATCCTCTGCCGGTTCCGACGGCGGCTGATAAGCCAGATCGGTCGTCAGATAACTGGATACGGCATAGACCGTTTCCCCCTGATAGACCAGACGCGACCAGCCGCTGCTGCTGATGCCTGTCCGTAACGCCGTATCTCCGTTCGCCAGCGTATAGCGCACCGTACTGTCCGTATCCTGACTCGGGATATCCCGCAGATTCGTCGAATCCTTCGCCGTCACCGTTTCGCTTACTTCCGTAAACTTCATCAGCGCCTCCGCATCGGCTCCCACTTCTTCCGGCGCATTGGGATCGACCGCCTCCGCGGTTCCTTCATAGCCGAAATACGCGACGTTGACATCTACCGCTCCCTTGATCCCGTCCACGATGCCCCGGTTCGTATACTGCCACATCGCATGAGTCCCTGCATAGGCGGACCGCGCCGTCTGCGGGTACGGTGCAGCCGGATACTGCGACACCCAGATCCGGTATGTACTTTCGAGCCGGTCGGTATCCCACTTCGCATTTCCGGAAAGTTCGCTCATCGACGCATAAAACATCGGTGTATATCCCCGGCTGTAAATCTCCTGCAGAAAAGCAGATGCTATATCCGTCCGGCGGGCGCTGCTCAACCCGTACTGGGCGCTGTCCGGCGAATCAAAACCTTCGCAGTCATAGGCGACCGGATAGGTGATCCGGTATTGGGAAATATAATCCGCCACCCAGTCCGCTTCCTCTACAGCTTCTTCCGGGCTGGTCGCCGTGGAGAAAAAGTAAACGCCGACTTTAATCCCCTGCTTCTGCGCCTCCTGCATATTGTACTTCGCATTTGTATCGGCGCAGATCTCCCTTGTCCGATCCGCCCGATATCCTACGCGCACCATCGCAAAATCGATCCCGGATCCGGCGACTTTCGCCCAATCGATCGTTCCCTGATACTTTGCAACGTCGATCCCGATCGTGATCTGATCCGTCTCCGCCGTGCTTCCGGAGGAAAGCAGCTCCGATACGTCCGCCTCCGCGCCCTGTTCATCGCTCATTCCCGACGCCTGCGGATCATCCGAATCGATCGTTTCCGGCTCCGCCGATACGTCCGTCCCTCCCGATACCGTTTCCGTGCCGTAACCCGC
>CANQDS010000096.1 GCA_947593655.1 uncultured Lachnospiraceae bacterium
TATCAGGCATCGGTCAGTCAGGCCGTTATGAATGCCGGGCGGCTGATCAAGGAAACCGGCGCAAACGCGGTGAAGCTGGAAGGCGGCGCCGCAGTTACGGAACAGATCCGCGCGATCGTCAGCGCGGGAATCCCGGTGTGCGCCCATATCGGCATGACGCCGCAGTCGGTCAATGTTTTCGGCGGTTTTAAGGTGCAGGGAAAAGGCGAAGCCAACGCCGAACAGGTGTTAAAAGATGCGTTTGCCGTGCAGGAGGCGGGAGCGTTTATGTGCGTGCTGGAGTGCGTGCCGCCGAAACTGACCGGGCTGATCTCGAAAAAAGTCCATATGATCACGATCGGGATCGGAAGCGGAACGGAGTGCGACGGACAGGTGCTGGTATGGCAGGATATGCTCGGAATGGGCGAATTCCAGCCGAAATTCGTGAAACGGTTCGGCGAGTTTGGAACGATGATGAAAGACGCGTTCCGTTCGTATGACGAGGAAGTCAAAAGCGGCGCGTTTCCGGATGCGGCGCACGCTTACGGGAAGAGCGACTGCTCCGATGAATTTCTGGAGGAGCTCGACCAAAAGTATGAAGAGCGCTGAAAAGTTCCAGAATAAGATTTAAGATACAAAGAACCTTTAAAAATTCCGGAACGGAATAAGGAAAGGGTTAAGGAAAGGAAGAGAAAATGAAAACAGCGGTAACGATCAAAGAAGTCCGCGCACAGGTGGGCGAATGGAGAAAGGAAGGGCTGACCGTGGGACTGGTGCCGACGATGGGTTATCTGCATGAAGGCCATGCCAGTCTGGTGGACCGGGCGGTATCCATGTGCGACCGTGTGGTGGCATCGGTTTTTGTAAATCCGACGCAGTTCGGGCCGGGCGAGGATCTGGAAACCTATCCGCGGGATTTTGCGCGGGATTGCGCCCTTTTGGAAGAGCACGGCTGCGATCTGGTTTTCCACCCGGAAGTATCGGAAATGTATGAAGCGGACGCGGCGACTTATGTGGAAATCCTTTCGGATATGCCGAAACAGCTCTGCGGGAAAACAAGGCCGATCCATTTCCGCGGGGTATGCACCGTGGTTTCCAAACTGTTTAATATCGTGCAGCCGGACAAGGCGTTTTTCGGGCAGAAAGACGCCCAGCAGCTGGCCATTATCCGCCGCATGGTGCGGGATCTCTCCTATGGGATCGAGATCGTGGGCTGCCCGATCATCCGCGAAGAAGACGGGCTTGCGAAATCGTCCCGCAACACATATCTGAACGAAGAGGAACGGCAGGCGGCGCTCGTTCTTTCCAAAGCGGTATTCCTCGGAGAGAAGATGGCGGAAGAAGGAGAGCAGGACGCCGGTAAGATCGTATCGGCCATGAAAGCCCTGATCGAAGCGGAACCGCTGGCGCGGATCGATTACGTATCCGCGGTAGACGCCGTTACGATGGAACCTGTCGCGCGGATGGAAGGCTCCGTTCTGGTTGCGATGGCGGTTTATATCGGAAAAACCCGCCTGATCGACAATTTTATCCGCTGAGGAAAGCGGCAGAGCGCCCGGAGCCTTTTCGGAACCGGACGCCTGACCGGAAATGGAGGTATGAAAATGATACTTGATATGCTGAAAGCAAAGATCCACCGTGCGACCGTCGTACAGGCCGAACTGGACTATGTCGGCTCGATCACCGTGGATCAGGAACTGCTGGATGTATCCGGGATCCTGGAATATGAAAAAGTGCAGATCGTAGATATCAATAACGGAAACCGTTTTGAAACCTATGTGATCGCGGGGGAACGCGGTTCCGGCATGATCTGTTTGAACGGGGCGGCGGCGCGCTGCGTCAGCACGGGCGATAAGATCATTATTATGGCATATGCGCAGATGACGCCGGAAGAAGCGAAAGAACACCGCCCGACCGTTGTTTTCGTGGATGAGAATAACCGTCCGGAACGCGTGACCTCGTATGAGAAGCACGGGCGACTGCAGGATATGGAAGAAAATTAAAAACTGCCAAAGGGAGGAATAGCGATGCATACAGCGGCAGAATTGCGAACGAAATTAAGAACGATCGACCACAGGGGATATCCTGCCTACAAAGAATTGAAAGGGCAGTACGGTTTTGGAACGTATATCCTTTCTATCGATCATGTGCAGGGCGATCCGTTTGCGGCGCCGTCGCGGCTGTCCGTGATCGTGTCCGGAGAACAGGCGGGATTTCCTGCGGATTATTATGATACAAAGGAAAAGCGGATCACTCTGCAGGATCATCTGACGCGGCTCTTCGGCCGGTGGGTATCGGGCGGCAGTTTTCAGGCGAAAGGTTCGGGAAAAAGCGGTCTTTTAGCCGTTTCCCGGTGCGGGCAGCAGGTGCTCGAACGTACCGCGGTGCGCGTGGAAAAAGGCGGCGTGACGCTTCGTTTTGAAGCCGGTTTTCCGGCGAACGGGCGCACGATCAATGCCGGGGAACTGGAAAAGATGCTGTTTTCGATCCTGCCGGAATGTGTGAAAAAAAGCCTGTTTTACGCCAATATCGATAAAGAGCGGCTGCACCGGGCGATCTGTCTGTGCGAGGATCAGCAGGCCATCCGGAAGAGCCTCGGCGAAAAGGGGCTCTGCGCATTTATCGCGGACGGTTCCGTGCTCCCGCGGGAAAGCGGCGTATCGGAAAAACCGATGAAAGGAGCCGTGCCGTTTCGGTCGCCGGAGAGCCTCCGGGTTGTGCTGCAGACGCCGCACCGGGGAAAGATCGCCGGAATGGGGATCCCGAAGGGGATCACTCTTTTCGTGGGCGGCGGCTACCACGGCAAATCCACGATCCTTCAGGCGCTGCAGAACGGCGTCTACAATCATATTGCGGAGGACGGCCGGGAATTTGTCATCACGGACGATACGGCGTTTAAGCTCCGCGCGGAGGACGGGCGCAGCATCGCGGGCGTGGACATCTCGCCGTTTATCCGCAACCTGCCGAATAAAAAAGACACGGTGCATTTTTCCACGGAGGACGCCAGCGGCAGCACCTCGCAGGCGGCGAACCTGATGGAGGCGGTGGAGAGCGAAAGCGGGCTGCTGCTGATCGATGAGGATACGTCCGCAACCAATTTCATGGTGCGCGACAAGCTGATGGCGCAGGTGATCGCGGCGGGCGAGGAACCGATCACGCCGTTTATCGACCGTGTCCGCGCGCTGTATGACAGCCTCGGGGTATCTTCCGTGATCGTGGCGGGCAGTTCCGGCAGCTTCTTTGATGCGGCGGATACCGTGATCCAGATGAAAGAATACATACCGATCGATATTACCGCGAAAGCGAAACAGGCCGCAAAGGACTACGGTTTAAACGGCGGCGGAAAAAACGCGGACGTTTTCCCGGAATTTAACAGAAAGCGCTGCCCGCAGCCGGATACGGCGCTTAAGAAGGAGAGCCGTTTAAAGATCCGGACGTCGGGGACGAGCGAACTTTCGCTGAACCGGGAAACCGTAGAGCTGCGGTATTTAGAGCAGCTGAAAGACCAGGAGCAGACCGCGGCGCTTGCGTATCTGCTGAAATATGCCGAGCTGAAACTGATGGACGGCCGGAAGGATCTTGCATCCATCGGCGCGATGCTGGATCGGATGCTTGACCGGAATGGCTTGGAAAGCCTTTTTGAGCACGGCGATGTGTCAGCGCAGCTGGCCCGGCCGCGGCGGCAGGAGATCCTCGCGTGCATCAACCGCTACCGGCGGCTGAAAATTTGACGGAGCGGCAGCCGTGTGCCGCGGCGTGCGACAGAGATCGAAAGTGTGGGTAGGCGTGTGCCGTGGCGCGAAAATTTGTGAAAAAGTGCCAAAAAATCGAGTGAAATATCTCCTAATCTGTGCATTGACATACAAAAAAATGCTTGTTATACTTTATTTATAGAACAACCGATTGCGCAAACGTTGCACACTTTGCACGCTCCGGCGTTTGGGGAACGTGCAGGGATGCGCGGCTGCACAATGGCTGAATAAATGATACGGAGGGATAATTTGATGGACAAATTTGTTGTTAACATCATCCATCGTCCAGAAATGGTTCCGGAGTATTCCGCAACGGTTACTGGGCAGGGCAAAGAAGAAGATATCGGGGATAAGGCGCTTCTGACCGAATCACTGGATATTTTCAAGACACAGCAGAGGCTTGCGCACGAGAACGGTCTTAAAGTTACGATTCAGATGACCTACGCATCTCTTTTCAATGCGGAAGCGGTCGAGATCGCGAAGCACGACCACGAGGAATACGGGGATGAGATCGCACTTTCCCTGCTCGGGCTTCCTTGCGAGGAGTTCCGCGAGAAATACAAGACCAAGGACTTCTGCATCTGGATGTTTTCTCTGGAAGACAAGAAGACGATCGTCAACGACGTATTTGAGAAATTCCATGATATTTTTGGATTTTATCCGGAATCGACCGGCTCTTATTACATGGACGCCGATCTGACCAATTACATCAAGGAGAAATATCCGTCGGTGAAATGCGCGGTTGCGACGTGCTGGGAGGAAGGCCCGAAGGCTTACCACACCTGCAACAATTCCTGGTACACCCTGTTTGACGGCGGCCCATGGGCTCCGTGGATCCCGTCCAAGCAGAACACCCACGCACCGGCGGCAAACGAAGCGGAAGACAGCGGAATCGTTGCAATCCCTCATCTTTCCCGCGACCTGATCGCATGTTACGACGGAAACGGCTCGAACTTTGGAACCCATCCGCAGAACGTGCTCCGCGGCATGATCTATGATACCAAGACCTGGGAGTACCCGTATCTGTACAACCTGATCGACCAGTACCGCTCGCTGGAGAAATACAACAACGGCTATGCGTACAACATGATGTTCGTTGGACCGGGCTGGATGAATAAGATGGGACGCTGGGAAGCTCCTTACGAACTGCTGGAGAAGTCCTACAGCGACGGCTGCAAGTATTACGGGCAGTTAAAGAAAGAGGGCAAGCTGGTCGATATGACGATGTCGGAGTTTGCGGATTACTACCGCCAGAAGAAATCGTATACCGAACCGGAATGCGCACTCTGGAGAGATATCTTATACGGTTCCGACAAGCAGCTGTTCTGGTACTGCGATCCGTATATGAGAGCGTGCGTCAATATGGACCAGGGCGGCGCGATCGTAGACCTCCGTCCGTATGCGGCGAAGCTTGAGTGGCCGGTTGGAATCGGAACGAAGCATGTACAGGATGCTTCCTATCCGTTCCTGATCCAGGAGAAATACCGTGCCGGTTACTTCACGCACTATGCAGGAGAGGGAACTGTAAGAAGCGCGAAGCTCTCCTACAACGGCGAAGAAGTGGATCTGTGCTTATGCCGGACCAAAGCGCACTTCTCACAGGAGGGCAAGACGAGGATCCTGACGCTTGATCCGGTAACGATCGAGTTCCGCGGATTGTCGGTAACGCTCCAGACGAAGGAATACTTTGAAGAAGGCTCGAGCAGCATCAAGATTGAGCGCAATATCTTAGAGATGAGCGATCCGAATGCGGAAGTATACTTAAATGAATACATGGTTGCCTGCTACGGCACGACCGAATATCCGGAAGACATGACCGGAATTACGTTAAAATGCGAGGGCTCCGAAGAGAAGACCATCAGCTACGAGTACAAATGCCGGGAAGAATCCTTAGAGGGCGCAGATGCTGTCAGCGCTGTCATTCCGGCGATCGAGACGAAGGTTTCCCTGACCGCGTCGGCTCCGGCAGAAGGCTATATTAAAGAAGGTTATGCTTTCTCACCAATGTTTACATTAGGTTACAAGAAGAGAATCTCAGACAAGGAGGTATTTGCAACATGGCTCAATCTGGAAAAGGCAAATTAAATTACAGATGTCCGTCCTGCTTTATGAGAGACTTGGACATCGATATGTTTTATGATAAGGATAAGAAAGAATATCACTGTATCCGCTGCCAGTACACCGGATCAGAAGAAGATGTTCTGGAAAAGAACGAAATGATTCGTTTCCGTTATCGTGCAATGTATAAGAGATTTGACAAATTTGATTTTGATTAAATTTTGACAGTCGAATGGAATCGGGAGGCTGCTGCGTATTCGTGCATCAGTCTCCCATTCTTTCATCAAATGTGGGGAAAATATGGGGAAAAAGAGGAAAGAAACGCTGGAACTCCGCTATTATGACATTCCGCAGGGGCATACGGTCGTTCCGCGGCTGGGGAGCGACTGGGACCGGATCTACGGGGACGAAGGAGTCAATTATCATTTTCACAATCTGATGGAGATCGGGATCTGCAGGCGCGGTCCGGGCGAACTGTGGTTTGACGGGGAATGCTGTCCGTACGATACCGGAATGGTCAGTGTGATCCCGGAAAATTATCCGCATGTGACGATCAGCGGGGGCGGGCTGCCGAATTACTGGGAATATCTGTTTATCAGCCCGAGGAATCTGGTCGAAGAACTGTTTCCGGGGAATCCGCTGAATCAGAGGGAGATCTTAGAGCTGGTCAACCGGGGGCCGCTGCTTCTGCCGCAGGAGGAAAGGCCGGGTTTGTTCCGGACGGTGGACGAGATCATGGAAGAAGCGAGGAATCCAAAGCGGTATACGCATAAGATGATCCGGGAGCTGGCGAAAGTCCTGATCATCGAGATCCTGCGCCAGAATTCCCGGTTGGGGAGCGACGCTTCCTGGCAGCGGAGAAATGAAAACATGGCGCAGATTGCGGCTGCGCTGGATTATATCGATCAGAATTACGTTTCGCCGATCAAGGCGCAGACGCTGGCGGGCGTCTGCAATATGAGCGAGACGCATTTCCGGCGGACGTTCGAGGACTACATGAACATGCTGCCGATGGATTACGTCAACCTGATCCGTGTTCAACGTGCCTGCGAGCTGATGATCAAGACCAATGATTCGATGGACGACGTGGCTGCAAAATGCGGATTTGCGACGACTTCCACTTTTTGCCGCAACTTCAAGAAGTTTTTGAATACGTCGCCGTACCAGTGGAAGATCAATCCGAATAATTTTGAAAGAAAATTGATGAACTATAACATTTCTGCAAAAGAAGGATGGTAAGTTCAGCAGATCATATAAATTTTTTATGCGGGGAAATACCTGCAGAAAGGGGACGATAAATAATGAACGAATTTGATTTTGGAATTGTAAAAAATCCGGAAATCTTTGAGCAGAACCGGCTGCCCGCCCATTCCGACCATATCTGCTATGCGTCCGGATACGAACTGGCGGAGAAGGAAACCAGCCTGCGCATGGATCTGAACGGGCTGTGGAAATTCCACTATGCAAAGAATATGAATCTGGCGATCCAGGGATTTGAAGCGGCGGATTACGACTGCGGAGCCTGGGACGAGATCCGCGTGCCTGCGCATATTCAGATGGAGGGTTACGGCACGCCTCATTATACGAATACGACTTATCCGTGGGAAAAAGAGGAGTTTATCTCTCCGGGGGAGATTCCGTCCCGGTTTAATCCGGTTGCAAGCTATGTCCGGTATTTTACGCTGCCGGAGCACATGAAAGGGCAGCGGATCTGCATTTCGTTCCAGGGCGTGGAGAGCGGATTCGCCGTATGGCTCAACGGCGCTTATGTCGGCTACAGCGAAAATTCCTTTGATCCGGCGGATTTTGAACTGACGCCGTATCTTACGGAAGGCGAGAACAAACTGGCGGTGCGCGTATGGCAATGGACGGCCGGAAGCTGGTGCGAGGATCAGGATTTCTACCGTTTTTCCGGGATCTTCCGCGATGTTTATCTGTATGCGGTTCCGCAGACGCATGTCTGGGATATTAAGATCGTGCCGACGCTGTCGGAATCCTTTGAAGAGGGAACGCTGGAAGTTTCGGCGGTTACGAGCGGGGAAGGAAGCCTTGTATTGACGCTGTACGAAGCGGCGCGCGGGAAAGCGGCGATGGCTGCGGACGGGCGCGCGGTCCTGCTGGAGGAGACCGTATCTGTCACGGAGAACGGCGCTTTGGGCGTTTATCCGGTTCCGGCTCCGAAACTCTGGAGCGCGGAGGAACCGAACCTCTATCTGCTGAAGGCGGAAGTAAGGGACGCCGACGGGAATCTGACGGAGGTTCTTGCGCAGAACGTCGGGTTCCGCCGTTTTGAGATGGCGGACGGGATCATGAAGCTGAACGGGAAGCGGATCGTCTTTAAGGGCGTAAACCGCCACGAATTCAGCTCCGTTACGGGGCGCGTGCCGAACCGCGCGGAAGTGTTAAAAGATGTGATCACCATGAAAAAGCACAACATCAACGCGATCCGCACCAGCCATTATCCGGATGATTCGGCGCTGTACGAGCTCTGCGATCTTTACGGGATTTACCTGCTCGCGGAAAACAATCTGGAATCGCACGGTTCCTGGGAGGCTTACGGAAGAGGCGTGACGGACAAGAGCTACATCGTGCCGGAGGATAAGGAGGAATGGCTCGGCATGATGCTCGACCGCGTCAATTCCTGCTACCAGAGGGACAAAAACCATCCGGCGATCCTGATCTGGTCGTGCGGAAACGAGTCCTACGGCGGAAAAGTGATCTACGAGATGTCCAAACTGTTTAAGAAGCTGGATCCGCACCGTCTGGTACACTACGAAGGGGTGTTCCACGACCGGCGCTATAACGACACCAGCGATATGGAAAGCCAGATGTATCCGTCCGTAGAGCGGATCAAATCGTTTCTGGCGGAGAATCAGGAAAAACCGTTCATCTGCTGCGAGTATACCCACGCGATGGGAAATTCCTGCGGCGGGATGCACTTATATACCGATCTCAGCGATACGGAGCCGCGCTATCAGGGCGGATTTATCTGGGATTACATAGACCAGTCCATTTATGCGAAGGACCGCTACGGAAAGTGGTATCTGGCTTACGGCGGGGATTTAGGCGACCGTCCTTCCGATATGAATTTCAGCGGAAACGGGATCGCCTACGGCGGCGAGAGGAATCCGTCTCCGAAGATGCAGGAGGTCAAATACAATTATCAGAATATCACGGTCGATTTTGAAGGGGAGGAGTATACGGTCCGCAATAAAAACCTGTTCGTCAATACGGACGCGTTTGATGCGTATGTGATCCTCTTAAAGAACGGCGAAGAAGTGCTCCGGGTGAAGGAGACGCTTGGCGTGGAGCCGTTGTCGCAGAAGACGTATGCGCTTCCGGAGGCGGTGTCCGGCCGGATCAAAGCCGCAGAGAAAGCGGCCGCGGAAGAAGGAAAAGAGCTTCCGGAGTTTACGGTTACGGTATCGTTTGCGCTGAAAGAGGATACGCTCTGGGAAAAAGCGGGCTACGAGGTTGCTTTCGGCCAGCAGATCCGCAAGAAGGAAGTCAAGCCGTATCAGTGCAGGGAGTCGCTGACGCTCGTAAACGGCGTGAATAACCTGATCGTGCGCGGACGGGATTTTTCCGCGATCTTTTCCAAGGTGAGCATCGGCCTGATCTCGTATATCTACGGAGGCGTGGAGATGCTGCCGTGCATTCCGCTCCCGAATTTCTGGCGGGCGCCGGTGGACAATGACGCCGGAAACCTGATGCCGCAGCGCTATGCACAGTGGAAGATCGCCAGTATGTACATCACCACCAAGCACGCCGGGCGGTTCGAGGATACTTCGCCGGTTATCGAGCAGCTGGAAAACAGCGTGAGGGTGACTTATACCTATTATATGCCGACGACGCCGGAGAGCAGCTGCCAGGTTGCATATCAGGTATTCGGCGACGGGACGATCGAGACGACGCTGTACTATGATCCGGTTTCGGAACTTTCCGATATGCCGGAATTCGGAATGTTGTTTAAATTTGACGCAGACTATGATATAATCAAATGGTACGGACTGGGAAGTGAAGAAACCTATGCGGACCGCAGACGCGGCGGAAAGCTCGGTGTTTATGAGAACCATGTCAAAGACAACATGGCGGAATATCTGGTTCCGCAGGAGTGCGGCAACAAATGCGGCGTCCGCTATGCGAAGGTCATGAACCGGAAGGGACGCGGAATGATGTTTTTCGGCGACGAGCTTTCTTTCAGCGCGCTGCCGTATACGCCGCATGAGATCGAGAACGCGGCGCACGCTTACGAGCTTCCGGAAGTGCATTACACTGTTGTGCGGGTGGCGGAAGCGCAGATGGGCGTTGCCGGCGACGACAGCTGGGGCGCGCGGGTGCGTCCGGAGTATCTGGTGGACGTATCCGGCAAAAAGGCATTTACTTTCTGTTTCCGGGGAATCTAGTAAAAAATTTGGACAAGGAGAAAGCGTATGAGCAGGTTTATCAAAGGTATGGATCTTTCCACGCTGTTGGAGATGGAACGGTGCGGAGCAAAATACTACGATCATGGAACGGAAATGGACGTATTGGAGATCATGAAGGATCATGACGTCGATACCATCCGTTTAAGGCTGTGGAACGATCCGAAATCAGAGACGGGCGAGCCTTACGGCGCCGGTAACAACGACCTTGCGGAGACGATCGCGATCGGGAAGAAAGTAACGGACGCCGGGTTCGGCGTGCTGCTGAATTTCCATTACAGCGATTTCTGGGCGGATCCGGGCAAGCAGATCAAGCCGAAGGCCTGGAAGGATTACGGCGTGGAGGAACTGGAGAAAGCGGTTTACGATTTTACAACGGAGTCCCTGACGAAGATTCTGGATGCGGGCGTAAACGTTACTTTGATCCAGGTCGGCAACGAGCTTTCGAAGGGGTTGCTCTGGCCGGAAGGGAGCCTGCCGAATTATGAGAATATCGCGCGGTTCGTAAGTTCGGGCATCCGCGCCTGCCGGAATGTGAAAGCGGACATTCCGATCATGGTGCATCTGGATAACGGCGGGAACAATGAACTGTACCGCACATGGTTCGACCATTATTTTGAAAATAAAGGCGAGAAATTCGAGTACATCGGGCTTTCCTATTATCCGTTCTGGCATGGCACTCTGCAGATGCTCGAGGACAATATGAACGATATCGCGGTGCGCTACAATATGGATCTGATCGTTGCGGAAGTTTCCATGGGCTATACGATGGAAGATTACAAGGAATACGAGAAGCTGGCCGACCACGAGCGCAAGGGATATGCGACAAGGCCGCATCTGATCGAGAAGATCGACTATCCGATGACGATTGCGGGACAGACGGATTTCACGAAGGACTTTTTGAACCGCGTTGCGCATGTGGCGGACGACCACGGCTGCGGCTTCTTCTGGTGGGAGCCTGCGTGGATCCCGGTGCCGGGCTCCGGCTGGGCGACTCCGGCGTCCTTAAAGTATATGAACGATCCGGGCCCGTGCGGGAATGAATGGGCGAATCAGGCGCTGTTTGATTATGATGGGAATAAGCTTCCGGCGCTGGAAGTGATCCGGGATTTCAAGAAGTAGAAAGACATTCAAATGAAATGAATCAGGTAAGTGCCATCACGCAGGCGTGATGGCACTTATTTGTGGGTCGGATAGACCCTGTTGAGTGAGTTGGAGTTTCTCAGTAGAGAAACGGAAACGTACTCAACGTTAA
>CANQDS010000097.1 GCA_947593655.1 uncultured Lachnospiraceae bacterium
CGGGCAGCGGGACATGGCGGAGGAGCTGTTCGGCGGCTGCACGGCGTCGGAGATGGCGCTGGGGGAGGCGGTTGCGGAAGGGATCCTGCCGGCCCCGGAATACGTCGTTTCCATGTACGCCTACGAGGAAGCCTATAAGCGCCTGAAAAAGCAGGTGCAGGGGATGAAGAGCCGTGCGCTGCGGAAGGAGAACGAGAAGCTTCTGGAAGAGCTGCGGCGGGCGCTGGAGCAGGCGGACGGCCTGGACGAGGTGTTCCGGAAGCATATGGGAAATGCCGGGAAAGAAGGGCGCGGATGGAAATACATCGTCTTCTGCTCGGATAAGGAGCATCTGGAGGAAATGGTGCAGAAGGCCGGGGAGTGGTTCCGGCTGGTGGACAGCAAGCCGCATATCTACCGGGCGGTGTACGACAGCCCGGAGACCGCGCGGGAGTTCGAGCGGTTCCGGAAGGATGGGAGCAGCCACTTAAAGCTGCTGTACTGCATCGACATGCTGAATGAAGGGATCCATGTAGAAGGCGTGGACGGGGTCATCCTGCTGCGCCCGACGGTATCGCCGAGAGTGGTATACTCTGCGAAAGTGTATTGTCATCACAATAATAAGGCGATCAATATAGGGAATCTATCAATAAAAATGTAAAATCATCACAGAAATGGGATAGCCATTTTGTTTGATTTTGGGAAATTATGTATAAATAGATATTTTAGAGAGGTTGTAAGAGATGAAGAGGAAAGAGAAAGTAATAGTTGATATTTCAAATTTCATAGATGAACATTACACATTATTGACGGTAGTTGCTTTATTTTGTTATTTTTTTTCAAGTTTGATCGCGGGTCTGCTGAAAGGCGGGAGATGGGATCTGTATCAAAATATAGCTATGGCGGATCGCTATTTAGATGGGCAGGGATTTTATTATTCTTCTACAGAGGCTTCTTCACCATATTTTCCGGGAGTAGCGTTTTTGTCCGTATTCATAGGAAAGTTTTTTTATCCTTGGAGGGATTATATCTTATTGGTAATAGCATCCTTGGTTGGAACGATGTTGTTATATGCTTTAATCAAACTTGGAGAAAAATTTTCTGGGAATAAAAGCCTTTCGCTGATCGTAACTTTCATTTTGGTGTCTATAGGTTTTGGAAGCTATAAAAGTTATATGAACGAATTTAAGGCAGATTCGCTGGTATTGCTTTTGGGTATATTTATAGTTCTGGTTGTTGAAAAAGTAGAATGCAAAGAATGGAAATGCGGTATAAAGGTGTTTTTATTACTGTTTTGTCTCGGATTCCTAATGGATATCACAAAACAGCAAGCATTATATGTGGATATCGCATTGGGGATATATTTACTTTTTACCAAAAGACTTGCCCTTAAAGAAAAGACGGGTATTCTTGGAAGTCTGATACTGGCGGGAATTGCGGATATCGTTGCTGTGTTTCACATTCCGAACGCGGAAATTCAGACGGTAAAGAATTTGAAGGATATGCCGTTTTGGGATATAAAATCAATTATCGTGCAGATGGGTATAGATTTTAAAGAAAATATATTGTATTTTTTGCTTTTATTCCTATTTGCTTATTTATTTGTCAGGAAAAAGATCGTGATTGATGATCTCGGCAAAAAGTGGCTGTTTATTTCGTTGGCGTTTGGCGCAGGGCAGATCATAGGAGGATGGAAGACCGGGGGTAATGCCGGAAATTATGAGGCCGGAATGATATCATTTCTTCCATTTGTAGTTACTGCTGCGGATTATTTCTATCAGGAATATTTTGTTGAAGAGAAGAAAATGATTATTAAAGGTGTATTAAATTATACTGTTTGTGCATGTTGCTTTGTGATTCTTGTAATTGGAGGTTTCCTTCTGGGCAGAGTAATTAGCAAAATACAGACGGACGGGGAGATTTCTGAATATTTGTCGCAGAAATTTGGTGACGAGACCATAATGTATTATTCAGATCAATATATGCAGATCGCCAGAAGTACAGTTAGACCGGGAATGGACATTTATACTGTGCCGAGCAACATGAGAGAATACATGCATGCGCGCGAGGAGTATTTAAGAAATCAGATATACAAATACTTATATGTCAATGCGGAATACTTTAAATCATCGGATGATAATTCTATGGCGTATTTTGCTGAAAAAGTAGATACATATGGAATGCTTACAAGATATTATGAAGAAGTCGATGACCCGGATATGCCGGAAAGCCTGAAGGGGCAGTTGTTCGTCGCAAAATGAAAGGTTGGATAAAATATGCAGATCATTATTCCTATGACTGGATATGGCTCAAGGTTTGTGGCTGCTGGCTACGAAAAACTTAAGCCATTTATAGAAGTAGAAGGACATCCAATAATCGAGTGGATCGTTAAGGGGATATTTCCGGGTGAAGAAGAATTTGTATTTGTATGCAGAAAACAGCATTTACAAGAGAACCCGGATATGGAAAATGAATTAAAACGCATTTCTCCTAAATGCCGGATATATTCAGTTGATGACTGGGTTAAGAAGGGACCTGTTTACGATGTTCTCAGAGCCTCGGATTACATAAATGATGATGAGCCGGCAATCATTAACTATTGTGATTTCTATATGTTCTGGGACTGGAAGAACATAAAGGAAAGAATACTAAGTCGCCAGTGCGACGGATGTGTACCTTGCTATACGGAATTTCATCCCCATTTAGTGCCCGAAAAAAATCTGTATGCATCGTGTCAGACAGACGATGAAGGAAATTTGATCGAGATCAGGGAAAAGTATTCCTTTGAGCAAGATAAGACGAAGGCAAAACATTCGCCGGGAACATATTATTTTAGGACGGGCGCTTTATTAAAGAAATACTGTAAAAAGCTTGTAGATTCGGGACAGAACATCAATGGGGAATACTATGCAAGTATGACATATAATTTCATGGTGGCAGACGGATTAAAGGTATGGATTCCGACGGATATTGAGTATTTCTGCCAATGGGGGACACCTGAGGATTTGGAAGAAAGTTTGTACTGGATAGATTTAATGAAGGAGATTTTCTGAAAAATGAACATTTTAATTCCAATGGCGGGCGAGGGAAAACGTTTTGTGGATAAAGGATATAAAGAAAGCAAACCTGCTATTTTAACCTATGACAGACATACGGGAAAAGCGATACCTATGGTCGTCTGTGCTACAAAAGATCTGCCGGGGGTCATGCCTGATGGCGGGAATTTAATATATGTAGACAGAAGCTATCATAAATCCGGTGGGGTTGAAGATAAAATTAAAAATTTTTATCCCAAGGCAAGATTTATAACCATTGATCAACTTACCGAGGGACAAGCGTCTACGTGTCTGTGGGGAAAGAATTTTATAAATAACGAAGAAGAACTGCTGATCGCCGGTTGCGACAATGGAATGGAATATTCGATAGAAAAGTTTGATCAGTGCCGTTCAGAGGCGGACGTTATAGTATTTACTTATAGAAATAACGAAACTGTGCTTGCCAATCCTGATGCATACGGTTGGATGAAAGTCAACGATAATGATGAGATTATTGATATATCGATAAAAAAGGCTTTATCTGATATGCCCATGCGGGATCATGCTGTTGTGGCGACATTTTGGTTTAAAATGGGCAAGATTTTTGTAAATGCAGCGGAGCGGATGATACAAAAAGACGATAGGATCAATGGTGAATTTTATGTTGATCAAGTAATTAAATATGTTATTGAACTGGGATATAGAGCGGTAGTATTTGAAATTGACAGGTATATCGGATGGGGAACTCCTCATGATTATGAGATTTATCAGAAAACATTTGAATATTGGCGTGGTTTCTATGAGAGGAAGATGATCTTGTGACAAGTAAGTGGATGAAACCGCATTATTTTACGAACAAAAACTATAGGACTATAAGCGTCATTTTGATCTGCATAGTTACTGGTTTTAAAATGATACTTATGGCATTGTTTTCATCTGATTACCAAAATATGATGTTTGAGCCATTTGTAAATACTTTTTTGTCTGGAAATAATCCGTATGAATATTATTATCAGAACAACCTTTTGGCATCTTTCCCTTATTTTCCTTTGATGCTTTTTGTTGTGTCAGTCGGAGGGATGTTTGTAAAATTACTCTCAATCACAAATGGATTATTGGCAGACTTTGTATTTAAAATACCCCTGTTTTTCTTTGATATATTAGGCTATAGGTATATCAGAAAGCTGGGGATCAGATTTAAATATGCTTTTGTGTTTTATTATTGTTCACCAATTATCATATATGGCACATATATGCATGGGCAGCTGGACATAATTCCGACAACTTTTTTGATCGTATCGATATATCATCTTTTGGATTGGAAAAAAAAGAATAATCTTGTGAGGTACTCACTCTTTCTTGGTTTTGCTTTGAGTACGAAGTTCCATGTTCTGGCGGCAGTACCGATTTTATTTTTGTATATTACTAAGAAAAGGAATATATTTATCGCTATTAAGGTTCATTTGTTGACTGTTTTGACAGTTATAGGAATTGTTTTGCCGTTTTGGGGAAAAGGATTTATTGAGACGGTGTTGTTCAACAAAGAACAATCGCTGCTGATGACTACAAAATTTGATTATGGAACTACACAGATAATAACACCTGTTTTCGTTTTGCTTATAATATATTTTTTTGCTTTTGAATTAAATTATTTTAATAGAAATATGCTTTTATCTATGCTGGGATTATTATTTGCGGTATTTCTAATATGCCTTCCGCCCATGCCAGCATGGTTTATATGGATCGTGCCTTTTATTGCATTATATTTTGGATATATTGAAAAAGACAAGCATAGGGTGATGTTCATATATCTGCTGTTTAATTTTGCATATTTAGTATACTTTGGATTTTTCCATAGGACGGAATATGTAGATTTATATATGTGTGGACACAGCTTGCAAATGTATAAAATATATAATAACTCGGTCAAATATATTATCTTCACGGTAATGGAAACCTGCCTTGGAATAATTGTTTTCAAGATTTATAAATTTGGCCTTGCCACAAATAGTTTGTATCAGAGGAGAAATTCGGCATTTACGATCGGAATAGCCGGAGATAGCGGAACCGGTAAAAGTAAACTGTTAGAGAAGATCGAACGCCTTTTTGGATCAGGGAAGGACATTCTTTTTATTGAGGGGGATGGTGACCACCGATGGATCAGGGGTGACGCAAATTGGGATCAATATACAGCATTGGATCCTAAGGCAAACTATCTTTATCGTCAGGCAGAGGATATAATAAAACTAAAGTCCGGAATATATGTTGACAGAGTCGACTATGACCACGACAAAGGTGTTTTTACTGAGAAAAAGAGGGTTGTTCCGCAAAAGTATATTGTCTTATGCGGGCTTCATTCATTATATTTACCAAAATTGCGGGATGTTATGGACTTGAAAATATATATGGATACGGATGATGAACTCCGTAAATATTGGAAAATCCAGAGAGATGTTGTTGAGCGTGGATATTCACAAGAAAAGGTGGTCGCCCAGATTGAAAAAAGGTATCCAGACGCTGAAAAATACATATATCCTCAGAAAAAATATGCAGATGTAGTCATCACATATTTTGACAAAAGCCTGAAGGACTGTTTTGCGGAAGATCATTGTGTGATTTTGAGTGTTAAGTTTGATGTGACGATTGACTTGAATGTAGAGCCGATATTAAAAGATATTAAAGATTCTGGAATTGCTACAGAATGGACAATCAGCGAGGATCTTACCAGACAAGAAATTGTTTTTGACGGTGAGGATTTGGAAAATATAGAAGTAGATTATGGTATGCTTGCTGAAAAAAATATTTTGCAATATGAAGACTTTTTTACATATGAACCTATATGGGGAAAAGACGTTGAAGGAATCATACAGTTGATGTTATTGTTTATCATCAGTGAAAGGATGAGGGCCGAGTGATCAAGGGAGTAATATTTGATTTGGATGACACGCTTTATAACGCCACTGAATGTTATCAGTATGGTATGAATTCACTTTCTGAATATGTGTACGAAGAATTTGATATTCAAAAAGAGGATTTTATAGATAAATTTGCAGCAGCGAAAAAAGATGTAAAAACACAACTTGGAGATGTGGCTGCATCACATAATCGCCTACTGTATATCCAGAGATTTTTAGAAATGATTGGGAAGTCACCGTTTCAATATGCGCTTAAAATGTATGAGATTTACTGGAACTCTGCATTCAAAGATATGTCTTTGTATGAATATGTTATACCGCTGTTTCGGATGCTGAAAGGACAGAAACGGAAGATCATCATTTTGTCAGACCTAACGGCACATATACAGTATCGAAAAATTGAGAGGTTAGCGATAAGAGATTATATTGATTTTTTGATAACGAGTGAGGAAGTTGGCAAAGAAAAACCTTCCGGGGAGTCGTTTGACGCTGTCAAGAAGAAAACGGGATTAACCGAAAATGAACTGTTAATGGTAGGGGACAGTTATGAAAAAGATATCATAGGAGCAAGAAAAGCCGGAATAAGGGCAATCCAATATAAACCTGATGTCAATATCATACAAGAAGTGAGGATATCTATATGAAGTTATCAATCGTAGTACCGTGTTATAACGAGAAAGACAATATACCACTAATTTTGGACCGCTTCAATGAAGTCATCAAGGGAAGAAACATTGACGTTATACTTGTGAATAATGGCTCTGCGGATGGTTCGCAGAAAGTCATGGAGACGTTGATTCCTAAATATATGTTTGCCCGAATGGTGGTTGTGGAGAAAAATAAAGGTTATGGTTATGGTATTTTACAGGGATTGAAAGCTGCTGATGGAGACTATTTGGGGTGGACACATGCTGATATGCAGACAGATCCTAAGGATGTGGTAAGGGCATATGATTATATTGCCAATAAAAAAGAGAATAATTTATTTGTAAAAGGTAACCGAAGGGGCAGACCCTTTTTTGATGTCTTTTTTACCAATGGCATGAGTTTATTTGAAAGTATATATTTCGGTGTGCCTCTTTCAGATATCAATGCTCAGCCTAATATTTTCCCAAAGAGTTTCTATGAGGGATGGGATAATCCGCCGTGGGATTTTTCGCTGGATTTATATGTGTATTATAAAGCTAGAAAAGAAAAAATGCATATAGTAAGGTTTCCGGTGCGATTTACAAAAAGAATTTACGGTGAATCAAAATGGAATACAAGTTTAAAAAGTAAGTTAAAGTTCATTAAGCGAACATTATTATTCAGTTTTGAATTGAAGAAAAGAGAGGATGTGAGGTATTAAATGAATAATACATATTATCCGCTTCATTCCCAGAATCGTATGAAACATGAAGGAGATGTTGTTGCCGCAAGAGAATATTTTTTGTCCGGAAAGAATCGTGTATTATACAACCTTATTAAACAGAGATTTTCATGGATGAATCGATATATTAAAGACACGGATGAAGTTGTTATAGAACTGGGGTGTGGAGCAGGACTTTCCAAACAATTTATTAAAAGTGAAAAGTTTGTTATGACAGATATAACTGAGTATGAATGGGTTGATAAATATGTTAATGCGATGGATTTAGACTATCCAGATGATAGTATAGATGTTGTTGTTTGCTCGCATATGATACATCATATTTCAAATCCGGCAAAATTTCTCGATTCTGTGGAGAAAAAGTTAAAACCCGGAGGTCGGCTTATTATACAGGATATTTACACGTGCACATTAATGAAAATGGCGTTGCGAATGATGAGACATGAAGGGTGGTCAGATTCCGTTAATATATTTGATCGAACGGTTATTTGCAATGATCCTACAGACCCTTGGTCAGCGAATTGCTCTATTCCTAAATTATTGTTTTTTAAAAATTTTGGCAAATTTGAGAATGAATTTCCTCATTATAAGGTGATTAAGAAAACGAGGAATGAGTGTTTCCTATTTTTCTTGTCGGGGGGGGTTATAGCGAAAACTTTTTATTTGCCTATAAACGAGCAAGGGGTTCGTTTTGTTAAGAAGATAGACCAATTACTTATAAGAATGTTCCCGGAATTTTTTGCTTGTGGTTGCTCTGTTGTATTACAGAAAAGAGAGTGATTAATGAATGTTTCGTGAGGAAAATGATGTACAAGATATCTTTGATAAGGTTATGAAAATAGGGATTCTAAAACCTATATTCCCGATTTATAGCAGGTATAAAGAAGGTGTTCTATATTTGTTTTTTGGAGGGATAACTTTCTCTATAGGAATCTGTATATATGTATTGCTTTTCAATGTGTTTGCGGTTCACGAGCTGATATCAAATTTTGTATCTTGGATATGTGGAGTGACATTTTCGTTTTTCTCTACAAAGAAATGGGTTTTTAAAAATAGCGACTGGAGATGGATTATCGTCATTAAGCAGATGATTAATTTCTATATGGCAAGACTAGCTACGCTATTATTACAAGAAGGATTACTTTTTCTATTTGTCACACTTTTAAAATGGGATGGGATCAAAGTTAAACTATGTACAGAGATTATTAATATAATTATCAATTATATTGTCAGTAAATTTATTATATTTAAGAGGGATTTCCATGAATGATTTTATTGAGATATCAAGATATGCGGGTATGCGTGAAGATCTGATTCAAGCGGGAGGAGGAAACTCGTCATACAAAGAATCTGACAGCAGAATGTTGATCAAGGCCTCCGGATACCAGCTTGCGGATATATCAGAGTCGACAGGGTATTCTGTTGTTGATCATCGTATGATAAAAGATTTTTTTATGAATGTAGAAAACATGGAATCTTTGACAGAAACGGAATGTGGGAAAGTTTTATCAAATGCAATAATTGAAGGAAGTCGTCCATCTATTGAAACTTTTTTACATGCAATATCAGGAAAGTATACGCTTCACACCCATCCGATCGTTGTTAATGCTTTGACAAGCAGAGATGGCGGGATGGCTGTTTTAGAGAAGCTTTTTCCAGAGGCTATCTTAGTCCCATATGCAACACCGGGAGTAGAATTAGCCAAGGTGTATTTTTCAGCATATAAAAATCAAAAAAATGAAAGAAACGGGAATGTTTTTTTCTTAAAGAATCATGGACTGGTTGTATCTGGGGAAAATGCAGAACATGTGATTGCCGAAATAGAACGTATCACGAGAGTTATAGAGGACTATCTTGAAACAGATGCTATGATGCCATATCATAGGATGACAAAATTGTGGAAACAATTTAAACATGATATTCTTTGGAAAGTTACAGATGAAAATGTTAATCGGGCATTTAGAAATATTGGGGAGTGGAACCATACTTTCTGTCCGGATTGCGTTGTTTTTCTGGGGAAAAAATTTCTTTTCCTTGATGAGGGATTTACTCCCTATGATATTGAGTTGTTTATAGAGCAATATGGTATGCCTGTAGTCATAAAATATTTTGATTGTTTATATATACGAGCAGACAGCGTGAAGAAGGCGTTGGAAATTCAAAGCGTCCTAAGTTTTAGTTCGAGGGTGATGGAACTTAATTTTGGGAGAGGATGCGATTTTCTTACTGATGAAGAACAAGATTTTCTCATAAACTGGGATGCTGAAAAATATCGAAAAAACATAAAGTAGGAAGGTGAGTGATTGTGGAATATATAGCACATAGAGTTAATACTATAGCGGAATTGAAAAATCTCCCAAAAGAATATGGGGTGGAATTGGATCTGAGAGATTCTCTGGATGGAAAGATATATATTCAACATAACCCTTTTATTCCTGGTGAAGATTTTGAATCGTATCTCAAGGAATATCATCATGGAACGATGATATTAAATGTGAAAAGTGAACGCATTGAACCTAAAATCCTTGACTTGATTTCTAAGTATGATGTCAAGGATTACTTTTTTTTAGATTCATCGTTCCCGATGATCTATCTTTTGAGCCAAGAGGGCGAAAATAATACAGCAATCCGTGTCTCTGAATATGAAGGGATGGATACGGCTCGGAATATGAGCGGGAAGTCGAAATGGATATGGATAGACTGTTTTACTAAAATTCCGATCGGAGAGGCGGAGTGTAGGGAACTGAAACAGTTGCAGTACAATCTCTGCTTGGTTTCTCCGGAGTTGCAAGGGCGACCGGAGGACATTGAAAAATATGCGAAGGAAATAAAATCAAAGAAAATGCATTTTGACGCGATATGTACCAAATCATATAATATTGAAAAATGGAAATCTATGATCTGTGAATAAAAATGTGTTTTTGAC
This sequence comes from uncultured Lachnospiraceae bacterium, assembly GCA_947593655.1. Lineage (GTDB taxonomy): Bacteria > Bacillota > Clostridia > Lachnospirales > Lachnospiraceae > Roseburia. Next base: position 10,225 of record CANQDS010000097.1, read on the forward strand.
TTTCCCCATTTTTTCTGAGGACAGTTGTAGATTAAAATAAAAAATGCAAAAACACATCCTATGTCCGCACGGATCATCTGCGGCTTTATGAAGCCATTGACCAGCGATGACCGCAAAGACGTTTTCATTATTGACGACAGCCTGTATGACCGCTCCCGTTCCAGAAATATGGAGCTTCTGGCGCAAGTGTTTGACCATTGCTCCATGAAATTTAAGCGGGGATACCGTATGTTTACACTCGGCTGGACGGGTGGGAATTCATTCGTACCGGTCAATCGTTGTCTGTTTTCCGCGGCTGATGACAAAAACCTGCTCTGCGGGGCAAAGTCCTGCGATGGACGCTTTCTTGCTGGGAAACGGCGCCGCCAGTCTCGCCGTAAGGCGACCGACGTCATGATTGAGTTTCTCCGCTTTGCTCAGGCTTCCGGGATCTTAGCCAGATATGTCCTGTTTGACAGCTGGTTTTCCTCTTCGAAAAGCATCCTTGCGATCAAAAACGAACTCCACATTGATACAATCGCCATGATAAAGAAAAGCAGTAAGATCAAATATGGATGCGATGGCGAATCCCTTAACATTAAGGAGATCTGCAGCAGGAACAGAAAAAGCAGGGGCCGCGCTAAATATCTTCTAATATAGATCCAAAAGATATCAGAAGGAAAATCACAAAAAGAACAAAAGCGGTTATTCCGGTACATTTTGCCGGACAGCCATGTGATATGGACGAAATCCATAAGATTGCAGGGGAATACGGCCTTATTGTCATTGAGGATGGTGCGCACGCGCTTGGCGCGGAATATAAAGGAAAAAAGATCGGCGGATTGTCCGATATGACGACCTTCAGTTTTCATCCGGTAAAACCTGTCACGACGGGGGAAGGCGGGATGGTCATGACAAACGATCCTGAATTGTACAAGAAACTGATCCGGTTCCGCAGCCACGGCATTACAAGAGATGCAGGGCAGATGGCGAAAGAGGACGGCGGCTGGTATTATGAGCAGCTGGATCTGGGATATAATTACCGCATGACAGACATCCAGTGCGCGCTTGGGATCAGCCAGATGAAAAAGCTGGATCGTTTTTTGAAGCGGCGGAAGGAACTGGCAGAGCGGTATGACGAGGCGTTTGCAGACTGTAAAAATATCATAACGCCGCATCTGCT
>CANQDS010000098.1 GCA_947593655.1 uncultured Lachnospiraceae bacterium
AGCCGCGCAGAACAAAGCAGAGGGCGAGCAGCTCGCGCAGAACGAGGCAGAGGGCGAGCAGCTCGCGCAGAACGAGACAGAGCGCGAACAGCTCGCGCAGGAAGACGCGGATGCGATCCTGCAGGGAATCATGGATGAACTCGATTTTACGGAACTGGACGATCTGACGGAAGCGCATCTGCCGCAGAAGATGACGTTTTCCGCCCTTGTCCAACAGCTGATCGAAAACGGCGCAGCAGGCATGGACGTGAGAACCGTCGGCGCGTGGATATCGGATCTGTTTTTTTACGAGATCGGGGCGGCGCGCCCGTTGTTTATCCAGATGTTTTTATTTGCGGTATTGTTTGCGGTGGCGAACCGTTTCTTCTTAAACGGCGGAACGTATGTCGGGGAAATGGGGTTTCTGGTGATCTACGGTGCCGTGATGCTCCTTCTGATGGAATCGTTCCTGCTGGTCAGCGGCGTGGTCACGGAAGGTGTGGATGCGGTCAGCAGTTTTTTATCGACGCTGGTTCCGGCGTATGCCACGACGCTGATGCTGTCGGGAAACGCGGCTGCGGCGGGCGTATTCTATGAACTGGCGTTCGGGATCGTATGCGTGCTCGAATGGGCGATGAAAGTGCTTTTAGTACCGGGGATCCATGTTTTTGTGCTTCTTGTGCTGCTGGATCACTTATTTGAAGAGGAAAAACTTTCGCGTCTGGCGGAGCTGATCGAGAGCGGAATCGGCCTGTTTTTAAAAGCGGGGATCAGCGGCGTCATCGGGATCAGCGTCGTACAGTCGCTCTTAGCGCCGGCAAAAGACCGGATCTCCCAGAACGTGCTCCTGCGTTCCATGACCGCGATCCCCGGCGTGGGAAACGGCATTCATTTTTCGGAGGAGGTTATTTTCGGCTGCGGGGTTCTGGTGAAAAACAGCGTGGGCGCTGCGGGTATGATCCTGCTCTTTTGCGTCTGCCTGACGCCTTTGGTAAAAGTATTTTCCTTTACCCTGCTCTACCGTCTGCTCGCCGCGGTGCTGCAGCCCGTCGCCGATCCCCGCATCGTCGAATGTATGCAGGGCGTCGCGCGGGGGAGCACGCTGTATTTAAAAGTGATGGCGGCCACCATGCTGCTGTTTGTGATCACGATCGCAATGGTAACGGTATGCACCGGATTTGTATATTGAGGCGGAAATGGAAACGATATTGGTTTTTGTAAAAAATTATTTTACCCTGGTCCTGCTTTTATTGGTTTTTTCCTATCTTGTGCCGAAGGAGGGCTATAAGAAATACTTCCAGTTTTTCATCGGCGTGCTGATCGCCGCCGCCCTGCTTAAGCCGGTGCTTTCGTGGATGGATCTGGAGGAAACCGGGATCGTTTACGAGCATTTAAACGAAGTCAGCAGGCGGCTGGAAGAGATCGAGTATGAAGAAAAGGGGGAGGATCTATTTGAAATCTTTTTCGTGGAAGACGATCGTAAGTAAGATCATCGATAAGCTCCGGAATATGAAGCGGACGGACTGGATCTTCGTGCTCGGCGCGGGCGTTTTACTCCTGTTGATCGCCGTCCCGACGGGAACGTCCGCACCAAAGCAGGCAGGCGGTACGCGCGGGGAAAACGAAGAAACCGCTTCCGTAAGCAGCGTCCGGGAAACGGATCCCGCGGAGCAGATGGCGGACTATCAGCGGAAACTGGAACAGGAACTGGAGGAATTGCTGGGGCAGATGGCCGGGATCGGAAAGGTAAAAGTGATGATTACTTTAAAAAACGACGGGGAAGATCTGCTGGATAAGGATCTTTCTTTCACAGAGGATTCCCGTGAGGAAAATACGGTCGTCTACCGTCTGGACCAGGAAGAAGCGCCGTATGTGACCAGCCGCAATCTGCCGAAGGTCGAGGGCGTGGTCGTTGTCGCAGAGGGCGGAAGCGATCCGTCTTCGGCGACGGCGATCTCCGATGTGGTTACGGCGCTGTTCGGCATAGAGCCCCATAAAGTAAAGATCGCAGAGATGGAAAGCGGGAAAAAACAGTCATAAATCCGCCTGGCGCACATAAGATAAAAATAGTAAAAAAGAGGATTCGGGAGGGAAGAAAGTGAAGAAAGTTTTCCACAAAAATCAGATCATCATTACATCGCTGGCGTTTCTCATCGCTGTTGCCGGATACATCAGTTATGACCGCATCAACAGGGACGGGGCGGACACGAAGGAGGCCAGCGCAGACCTTATGGAGGAGGATCGCTCCACCGGCAGCGGCTATGATATTTTTGACGAACCGGGGGATACGCAGACGGCGGAAACCATGACCACGGAAAACGGCGCGGATGGGGAGGAGATCATGAATCCGGGGGAAACGGTACTTACAAGCACTTCCGCCGGAAACGTGGATTATGCGGCGAAGGTCAAGCTGAACCGGGAACAGGTGCGTTCCAGAAATAAAGAAGCCCTGCTGGAGATCATCAACAACAGCAGCATTGCCGAGGAGCAGAAGCAGAATGCCATCGATGAAATGGTGGCGATGACGGATATCGCGGAAAAAGAGGCCGATGCGGAAATGATGCTCGAATCGAAAGGCTTTACCAATGTCGTGGTCAGCATCAGCGGGGAAGACTGCGACGTCGTTTTGGATATGGGGGAAGTCACGGACGCGAAACGCGCGCAGGTGGAGGATATCGTGAAGCGCAAGACGGGGATCGCCGCCGACCGGATCGTCATTACCGCGGCCGGTGCGCAGGAGAAATAAATTATTCATTGAAAAACAAAAGAAACTGGGATATACTATCTAAAGTTGAACATTTTGGAGGTTGATCCCGTGGGTGATTTAAGAAGCGAAATAGAGAAAAGGCGTACATTTGCGATCATTTCCCATCCGGATGCCGGCAAAACGACGCTGACGGAGAAATTCCTGCTCTACGGAGGAGCCATTAATCTGGCAGGTTCCGTGAAGGGGAAAGCGACGGCGCGCCATGCGGTATCCGACTGGATGGAGATTGAAAAACAGAGAGGAATTTCCGTAACTTCCTCCGTGCTGCAGTTCCATTACGATCATTACTGCATCAATATTCTGGATACGCCGGGGCATCAGGACTTTTCGGAAGACACCTACCGCACGCTGATGGCGGCGGATTCCGCCGTCATGGTGATCGATGCGGGCAAGGGCGTGGAGGCGCAGACGCGCAAACTTTTTAAAGTATGCGTGATGCGCCATATTCCGATCTTTACGTTTATCAATAAAATGGACCGCGACGCGAACGACTCGTTTGAACTGCTGGACGATATCGAAAACGAGCTGGGGATCGCGACATGTCCGGTCAACTGGCCGATCGGTTCCGGGAAAAATTTTAAAGGCGTTTACGACCGCAATACCAGGCAGGTCATGACGTTTTCCGATACGCAGAAAGGAACGAAAGAAGGTTCCGAGAAAAAGATCGCGATCGACGATCCGGAATTGGAACAGGAAATCGGGGCAGAATATAAAGCGCAGCTTCTCGAAGAGATCGAGCTTTTGGACGGGGCGAGCGCGGAGTTTGATATCGACCTTGTGACAAAGGGCGAGCTGTCTCCGGTATTTTTCGGCTCCGCCCTGACGAACTTCGGCGTGGAGACGTTTCTGCAGCATTTTCTTCAGATGACGTATGCGCCGACGGCCAGACAGTCCGACCGCGGGATGATCGATCCGTTTGGCGGGGATTTTTCCGCATTCGTCTTTAAGATTCAGGCGAATATGAACAAGAACCACCGCGACCGCATCGCGTTCATGCGGATCTGTTCCGGGAAATTCGAAGCGGGCATGGAAGTATACCATGTGCAGGGGGAGAAAACCTTAAAGCTTTCCCAGCCGCAGCAGATGATGGCGGATGAGCGCAAGATCGTCGAGGAGGCTTATGCGGGAGACATCATCGGCATTTTTGATCCGGGCATTTTTTCCATCGGGGACACCTTTACGACGGCAAAGGAAAAATTCCGCTTCGAAGGGATCCCGACGTTTGCGCCGGAGCATTTTGCGCGGGTGCGGCTGATGGATTCCATGAAGCGCAAGCAGTTTGTCAAAGGCGTGACACAGATCGCCCAGGAAGGCGCGATCCAGATTTTTCAGGAATACAAAGGCGGCATGGAGGAGATCATCGTCGGCGTTGTCGGCGTCCTGCAGTTCGACGTTTTAAAATTCCGTCTGGAAAACGAATACAATGTGGAGATCCGTCTGGAAAACCTGCCGTATGAGCATATCCGCTGGATCGCTAACTGGCAGGAAGTCGACGTCGACAGCCTGACCGGAACTTCCGATATGAAAAAAGTCATGGATATGAAGGGCAATCCGCTGCTGCTGTTTATCAATGCGTGGAGCGTCGGAATGGTGCTCGACCGCAACGAAGGGCTGCAGCTGGCCGAATTCAGTAAAAATTAAGCGAAGATCAAGTGAAAATCAAGTGAAAAACAAAAGGAGGACAAAATGGGAGTCGTAGAATTGACAAAGGATAATTTTGAGGAGGAGGTACTGGCGGCAAAGGTGCCGGTGCTGATCGATTTCTGGGCCGAATGGTGCGGTCCCTGCAAAATGCAGTCGCCGATCGTGGACGAAGCGGCCGAAGAACTGGCCGGCAAGGCGAAAGTCTGCAAGGTGAATGTGGACGAGCAGCCGTCCCTGGCGCTGGATTACCAGATCACCAGCATCCCGACGCTTGTATTTATGGACAAAGGCGTGTTCCAGAAGCGGGTGGTCGGCCTGACCGGAAAGCAGGAGATCGTCGATTATCTGAATACGCTCATTGACGGCTGAGCGCAGAAACGTTATAATAAAGGGCAGCTGCAAACATGCGGCTGTCTTTTTTCTTTTGCAAAGCGTACAAAAGCCCTTCGGGCAGGAGATTGCCGCCGGCGTGGTCCGTCGCTGCGGTTTGTGCCTGTGCGCGCAGACTGCATGAAAGGGATCGCATGAACGGTTACATCTTTTTTCATTTTCCTCGATTTTTTTATTGACAAGTACAGAAAAGTATACTACTATGGTAACAGTGAAACGAACATAAGTTCGTATATTTTGATGAAAAAGGAGTTAGAACATGGCAAAAGAAGATAAATTAAAGGCATTGGACGCTGCGATCGCGCAGATTGAGAAGCAGTACGGCAAGGGCTCCGTGATGAAGCTCGGCGACAGTGCGAGGAATATGAACATCGAGACGGTTTCGACCGGTTCGCTGAGTCTGGATATCGCACTGGGACTGGGCGGCCTTCCGAAGGGAAGGGTGATCGAGGTCTACGGGCCGGAGTCCAGCGGTAAGACGACGGTCGCTCTCCACTGTGTGGCGGAAGTGCAGAAGCGGGGCGGCATCGCGGGCTTTATCGATGCGGAGCACGCTCTGGATCCGGTTTATGCCAGAAATATCGGCGTCGATATCGACAATCTCTATATTTCCCAGCCGGACTGCGGGGAGCAGGCGTTGGAGATCACGGAGACGATGGTGCGTTCGGGAGCGGTCGATATCGTCGTCGTCGATTCGGTTGCCGCGCTGGTTCCGAAGGCGGAGATCGACGGCGATATGGGGGATTCCCATGTCGGACTTCAGGCGCGCCTTATGAGCCAGGCGCTGCGGAAGCTGACCGGCGTGATCAGCAAGTCGAACTGCATCGTGATCTTTATCAACCAGCTCCGCGAGAAGGTCGGCGTTATGTTCGGCAATCCGGAGACGACCACCGGCGGCCGCGCCCTGAAATTCTACGCTTCCGTGCGTCTGGATGTCCGCAGGACGGAATCGTTGAAGCAGGCGGGGGAAGTGATCGGCAACCATGTCCGCGTGAAGGTCGTGAAGAATAAGGTTGCTCCGCCGTTTCGGGAGGCAGAGTTTGACATCATGTTCGGGCAGGGGATTTCCCGTGAGGGAGATATTCTGGATCTGGCGGCGGATGTCGGGATCATCAGCAAGTCCGGCGCATGGTATGCCTATGAAGGAGAGAAGATCGGACAGGGAAGAGAGAATGCCAAGAATTATCTCCGTGAGAATCCGGAATTCTGTGAGATGATCGAAGAGAAGGTGCGCGGCCATTATTTTGAAGAACCGGAGGAACAGGACGGTGAAGCGGAAGCTGCGGGCGCGTCTGTTTCCGGAGAGGAAGAGCAGTAACGGTGTATATGGTCATACGGATCGAGGAGCAGCAGAAGGGAAAGCAGAAGGTACTGTTTGACAACGGAGTTTCCTGCAGCCTTTACCGCGCAGAGAGGAAGCAGTTTGACATCCGGGAGGGACAGTGTCTGCAGGAGGAAGCTTACGGACGGCTGATGGAGCTTCTGGCGGAACGCGCCGTAAAGCGCGCCCTTCACCTTCTGGAACAGACAGACCGCACGGAAAAGCAGCTTCGGGAGAAGCTGGCGCTCTCGGACTATCCGTCCTGCTGCATTGAGGAAGCCGTTTCCCGCATGAAGGAGTACCGTTATCTGGACGACTACCGCTATGCCTGCCATTATATCTGCTGTGCCGAGGAGAAGGAGAGCCGGCGGCGGATGGGACAGAAGCTGATGCAGAGGGGGATTTCTCAGGACGTCATTGAACAGGCGCTGGAAGCAAACTGCAGCGCCTGTGAGCAGGATAAGATCCGGGAACTCCTTTTCAAACGCCGTTTCGATCCCGAACAGGCGGATGAGAAAGAGTTTCAGAGAACGTACCGTTTCCTGCTCGGCAGGGGCTTTCAGAGCCGGGATATCCTGGCGGCTACAAGATATAGTGGCGCGTTTTAAGGGGTATACCGGATATTATGAAGATTCGCACTATAGGCTTGACATCAAAGAGGAAAAAGGATAAAATTAATTCGTTGTAGTTTATGACGTTTGTTATATGTACAATGAAAACTAAATAAAGGAGGTGCTCCTGTTATGCCTGCTACGATCATCGCTGTTGTGATTGCCGTACTCGTTACCGGTGCCATTACCGCTGTTGCAACGTGGTATATCTCGACCGATTATCATGTGAAAGCTGCCAATTCCAAGATCGGCAGTGCCGAAGAACGGGCGAGAGAGATCATTGACGAAGCAGTAAAGACGGCCGAGACGAAGAAGCGCGAAGCCTTGCTGGAAGCAAAGGAAGAAACGATCCGGACAAAGAATGAGCTTGACAAAGAGATCAAAGAGCGCAGAAACGAGATCCAGCGGAACGAGCGGCGGATTGTCCAGAAGGAAGAGAATCTGGATAAGAAGCTCGAAGCTATGGAGAAGCGTGAAGCCAGCTTTACGGTAAAGGAAGAAGAACTGAAGCGGCAGAAATCACAGGTTGCGAAGTTAAATGAAGAACGCATACAGGAACTGGAAAGAATCTCTGGATTGACCTCCGACCAGGCAAAAGAATACCTCTTAAAGACCATTGAAGAAGATGTAAAGCTTGATACTGCAAAATTAATCAAGGAATTGGAAAGCAAAGCCAAGGAGGAAGCAGGAAAGAAAGCAAAAGATTATGTGGTCACCGCCATTCAGAAGTGCGCGGCGGATCATGTAGCCGAAACGACGATTTCCGTTGTACAGCTTCCGAACGACGAAATGAAAGGACGCATTATCGGACGGGAAGGACGTAATATCCGCACCATCGAAACGATGACAGGCGTAGACCTGATCATTGACGATACGCCGGAAGCCGTTATTTTGTCCAGCTTTGATCCGATCCGGCGGGAAGTTGCCAGAATCGCTCTGGAGAAACTGATCGTCGACGGACGGATCCATCCGGCCCGCATTGAGGAGATGGTGGAGAAAGCGCAGAAGGAAGTAGAGCTGATGATCCGTGAAGAAGGGGAAGCCGCTACTTTGGAAGTCGGCATTCACGGAATCCATCCGGAACTTGTCCGTCTGCTCGGCAAGATGAAGTTCCGTACCAGCTACGGACAGAATGCGCTGAAACATTCGATCGAAGTTGCGCAGCTGACCGGGCTCTTGGCCGCTGAAATCGGCGAAGATGTCAGACTGGCCAAACGCGCAGGTCTTTTACATGATATCGGGAAAGCCGTCGATCATGACATGGAAGGCTCCCATATCCAGCTTGGCGTGGAATTGTGTAAGAAGTACAAAGAATCTTCTTTGGTGATTAATGCAGTAGAATCCCATCATGGAGATGTAGAACCGACCTCCCTGATCGCATGTCTGGTACAGGCGGCTGATACCATCAGCGCAGCGCGTCCGGGTGCGAGAAGAGAGACGTTAGAGACTTACTCTAACCGGCTGAAACAATTAGAGGATATTACAAATGGTTATAAGGGCGTAGAGAAATCTTTTGCTATTCAGGCAGGAAGAGAGATTCGAGTAATGGTTGTTCCAGAACAGATCAGCGATGCTGACATGGTTCTGCTGGCGCGTGATATTTCCAAGCAGATTGAATCGGAATTGGAATATCCGGGGCAGATCAAAGTAAATGTCATTCGTGAATCGCGTGTAGTTGATTATGCAAAATGATGACAAGTGCAGCGCACGGCCGTGGCCGTGCGCTGCACCGGCAAAAACCGGTAACATACCCGTGCGGGTATGTTGCCGGTTTTTTATATTTTATAGGAAAGACCGTCTGTGGCGTTCCCTGAAATTGAAAATAGCCCGCACGGAGGCGGGCATAAACATTGGACGACACTGTTTAGAAGATATAAAAACCTTCTACTCCAGCCTCGTCGGCGAATAAGAGCAATGTATGAAAGTAGCCGGGCGTGTATTTCGGCAATCATGACCATGCCAAAAGCAACCGTCTACGAATACTGCAACTTTTTCTTTTAGAAACACAAAATTAAAAATATCCGCCATGATAAATCATCTCGCCTCAAACTCAATGCGAAGGCTCGGATCAGTTTCAGCCTCAAGAACAATTTTATTATAACGACCAATAATATCTGAAAGCGTAGAATTTCTCTTACTTTCATCAAAAAGGCTATGCTCGTATACATTAGACGAAAGGAATTGCTGAATATCCCAAACCTCAACGCGCCCGGCAAGACCCGCATCTTCCGCAAGATTTAATGCCGTATGTACGCGCTCAAAAATTGTAATGATGACAGGATGGCATCCGCCACGCAAGTTCGCCTTGCATTTTTCAATCAGCAAAGCGCCAGGCATTGTTGTACAATGGATAATCGTGTTGTTTATAACAAAATCGCCGCTTCGTTCAGTCGGTGCGTCCGCAACGGAAGCGCCATGAATCTCAAATGTATTTTCAGGCATAATAAGACATAATTTTGCGGCTACTAAGTGTTGCAAAACCGTTCCCAAATACTGTGTTCCCGGATTTTGTTTCTGACGTTTTTTTGCCTGTTCAAATAGTTCGTCTAAGTTTGCTCCAATAGTTTTGGAAGTATCGGCGGTCAAAACAAACGGCTGATTTCTGAAATATTCTCTGACTTGTTCCGCCCAAAATTCTTCCACGATTGAAAAATCAACAGTTTCTTCTTCGTTCCATGCGTTGAGAAAATCAACGTACTTTATCATTAACCCCATACTTCCGCGACTGGTGCGCCCACCTTCTGCGGATAATTGTTGAGCAATGCCATGCTCTTTTAATATTTTTTTGAGATTACCGCCGCCAAGTCCAGCGACCTGTCCCTTGCTGCTTGTTTGAAAATCGTCTGGATTTAAAGGAAAATCCTTGTTCTGAACAAGTCGGGTAAATTGAACTACTAACGACAGCGGCCCTTTCGTATAGATATTATTTTCTTCTTGAAATATCTTTAATCTTTCTTGTGTACTAATCATCGTATACAGCCTCCGCAAGTCTTGATAAAAATTTTTCTCCTATGAATTGAGCTACCGGCATTGCGACAGCATCTCCCATCGCTTTATAACCATCGTTGTAGCTGCCGGGGAGAACAAAACTATCCGGCGCTCCCATCAATCGAGCGGCTTCACGAACAGTTAATAGGCGAGCATGAATTTCATCATTTTTTTTCACAACTAAATACTGTTTGCTGCTTCCGCCTTCCGGCGTTCGTAAACAACCGGCAATACCATCGAAGCGCAATTCTAGCTGCTGCTCTCCATGACGAGTTCGGCGATAGCCCGTAGCATAAACCGTGTCATGCTCATTTAGCTTGATCTGATGTCGTTCTGGAACAAGCGGTAGGACAGTATCCTTATCAAATTTTGCTTCTTCTTCAATAATATCTTTTAATGTGCTGTGGCGGCGCGGAGGTTTCTCCGCTTGCCACCAAATCCATCCGGGTAAAGACCGGCCTAAATCAGAGGCGGCTTTATTATGCAGCCAGCAAGGGGCATCTCCAGTCAGATACGCCGGAATTGCATATCCATGTTGCACAGCAATAACAAAAACCCTCGGTCTTGACTGCGGAACAAAGTGAGAAGCGTTTAAAACGATAGCTCCACAGTCATAACCACGCTCCACAAGCGCCATATGGAGAACCCGATAATTATCGCCGCCGTTTGTGGAAAGCAAGCCGGTTACATTCTCTAAAGCCAATATTCGCGGCTTTTCTTCCATCTCATCCAACACACGTAGCCATTCCCACACCAATCCGCTTCTGGATGCGTGAATACCGCCTAAAGAACCAGCCAAAGACAAATCCTGACATGGAAAACTGGCCCAAGATAAATGAGCGAAAGGTAAATCTCTGCCATTCACATCTTTTATGTCGCCAAGTTCAAAATGTTCGCAACCAAAATTAGCTTCATATACAGCCGCTTTCTGTTCGCTAATATCGTTAGCCCAAATTGGCGCAAACATACCTTTTAAGCCATAGGCGACTAAACCGCTTCCGGCAAAGAACTCATGCATTGTCCAAGGCGCGGAGGACAAGTCAATATTTTGTTTTTTATACAGAGTGCGTTGTAGCAAACTTTTTCCTCCCGTCCTATTTGAAGTTCGTTTGGTATTGGTCGGTTTTTGAGCATTCTTAGGAATAATCCAAATGCGGCTCATACGCATAGCGCCAGCAATTCTGTTCTCTTTACAAAGAATTTGAACTTGACGCGGCGTTACGCCCCATTTTTCAGCAGTTTCCTGAACTGTTATATACCCATTCACTTGCGACACCTCGAACCTGTATTTTGGATTTTGAAAACTGATATAATTATATTCGTTTAAGCGAAATCAAGCAAGGGATTTCAAGAAGATTTCTCGGCCAATTCTACAATAATATTACTCTGCTGATACAGCCAGTCCGTAAATTCTTTCGGGCTGGCTGTTCTTTCTTTTATTTTATAGGAAAGACCGTCTGTGGCGTTCCCTGAAATTGAAAATAGCCCGCACGGAGGCGGGCATAAACATT
>CANQDS010000099.1 GCA_947593655.1 uncultured Lachnospiraceae bacterium
ATGACCACGAAACCGCCGTCACGCTCATATTCTGCGTTCAGCTTTGCCAGTTCCGCTTTTCGACCAATAAATTTCATACTCGCGTCTCCTTATGATAAAACGTTTTATGATAATCTAATTTATATTATACATCCATATATCAAAGAGTCAATGTCATATAGGAAAATCCAAAGGAAAATTTCCGGAATATTACCGGGAATGCATCATATTATTTATAAAAAAGGCAAAATTTTGGAAGAAAATAATTTGTTTACCCCTTATGACGAAATGATACAAACTCGTGAGGTTCAGATGCTGAAAACACTGGTTCCGTTTCTGGAGGGCAGCCGCAAGCGGCAGCTTGCCATGCTGATCCAGTGCATGGAAATCCGGCACACCTCCGCGCTGTTTTCCAGAGGTTCCAGCGCCCTGTCCGCCTGCGAAATCCCGGAAGGAACCGACCGGCGGAGCGCGATGCTTGTCGCATTGAAGGATTACTGCACGCCGCGGGAGCAGGAAATGATCGATACGATATTAAATCTGTTCAGTGTCATGGAAAATTATGATCTTTTCTTTAATTAACAGGAGGACATATGCTCGAAGATATGATAAAAAACAACCCTGCCCTGCAGGGAATGGATCCGCAGAAACTGCAGTTTATCCTCTCGTTCCTGCAGAAAGATAAACCGGCAGATATGAAAAGCGCCATGCCGTTTCTGCTGGCGAATATGAATCTTGCCCGCAAACAAAACCTCCGTTTCAGCAGACCGGAAATCCAGCTGATCAGCGAGATCCTTTCCAAAGATCTTCCACCGGCCGAGCAGGAACGCGTACAAAAGATGCTCGCCATGATGCAGAGCCTCTCCTCCGGCAGCGCAGGCAGCTCATAAAACGAAAACTTCTTTACCCCCGAAGGATTGCGCAGCACGGAAAACACAGGCCCCCGCTGCCAACACACATTTCCATCCACCAGAAATCATGCGCTGCCGATTTCTTTGAAAAGACCGGCAGCGCCTTTTCCGGCCAGAAACACTCTCCCCGGCAGATCAAATCCGGTTCGCCGGATTCGTTACACACGAAGGATTGCGTAACACGGAAAACACCATCCCTAGCGGATCGAATCAAGCGAAACCATCAGGATCTGATCGATCGGATACCGGCTTTTCCCCTTCCCGTCCGTGCCTTCCAGGTATTTCTCCCCCGCGGATTCAAACAAAACATACAGCGTGCCGCTGCTGATATCGATTTCTTCGGAAGCCGGCGGCATCTCCACGATCTGCGACGGGCGGTTGGGATGCGTGGTAAGCGCAATGATCGACGAATATCCCTTAATATACGAAGAATCGTTTCTTCCGTAGGAAGTGCTTAAATACACCGAACCGTTCTGGTCAAACGCGATCCCCTGCACCTTATTCGGGATCTTATATCGGCTTAACGCGACCAGTTCGTCCTTCTGGCTGTCAAAATAATACGCGGTCATCCGGGATGTGATAAACAGCGTATGAGTGGCCACCCAGAGGCGCCCGCCGTACCACGTGATGCACGAAGGCTTATTCTGCACCGGGTACGTATCCACCAGTTCCGCCGCGTCCACCACGCCTCTTGTGTTTTCCCTTGCCATCAGCTGGATAAAATCATAGGAAATGCGCTCAATCGTATTTTTCTCGGAATTGCATACCCAGACGTTCCTGCCGTCATAGGCGATCCCGCCCAGATGGCTTTTTTCATCCATGCCCAGCGTCACCAGATAGCTTCCGTCCTCCCGGTCAAACACCATCAGCTCCCCCATGCACCCGTCCTCCGAGGAATATGATGTCAGAAGCACAAATTCCTCGGTCAGGCAGATGCCCTGCGGGCACTGGGCCTCGCTGTAAATGTAGTGGTTTAAAAAATCATTTTCCCTTGTCTGCGGCATTCCCGGCACGGAAAGCTCTTCCCAGAAAGAATAATCGCAATCCTTTAAATAGCGGACGCCGTGCTCCACCAGACTGTCGGACTGGTACGGGTAATGCTCCACGTTATAACGGTTATCGATCTGCGCACCTGCCGGAGGCAGAAAAACTTCCAAAGAACTGCTTTCCGCAATCCAGTGCAGCCCGAAAAGAAGCAGGACTACCCAGATTGCAGAAACGGTTCTTTTCCCAAAACTCTTCATACTTTATTCCGGATCGCCATCCTCCAATGCGCCGGCCCGCGCTTCGATCTCGCGTTTCGCAACATCGTCCGGAGCCTGCTCATATCTTGCAAATTCATACGAGAATGTGCCGCTTCCGCTTGTCATGGAACGGAGCTGCGTATTGTAGCCGTACAATTCCAGATACGGAATATCCGCCGCGATCTCCTGATAGCCGTTCTCCGCCGGATTCATGCCCATCACGCGCGCCCTGCGCTTATTGAGGTCGCCCATGATATCGCCCGTGTACTCATCCGGAACAACTACTTTCAAGGTTGCGATCGGCTCTAAGAGCACCGGAGACGCCTCTAAAAATCCCTTCTTAAACGCCTGTTTCGCCGCCAGCTTAAACGCCATTTCAGAGGAATCCACCGGATGGTAGGAACCGTCGTAAAGCACCGCTTTCACGCCGATCACCGGATAAGCGGCAAGCGGGCCGCTCTTCACGCCGTCTGCGATTCCCTTTTCCACAGCCGGGAAAAAGTTCTTCGGAACGGCTCCGCCGACTACGCACTGGTCAAAAATATACGGGGTATCCAGATCGCCGGACGGCTCGAACGTCATCTTGACGTGGCCGTACTGGCCGTGGCCGCCGGACTGCTTCTTGTATTTGTACTCCACATCGGATTTCTTCCGGAGCGTCTCGCGGAACGCAACCTTCGGGCGCATCAGCTCGATCCCCACTTTATACTTGTCAAGCAGGATGCTCGCCGTTACTTCCAGATGCTGGTCGCCCATGCCGTATAACAGAGTCTGCCCGTTTTCGCTGTCGTTTACATGGTTTAAGGTCAGATCTTCCATCAGCATTTTCTGGATGGACTGGGAAATCTTGTCTTCGTCGCCCTTATTTTTCGCCTTGTAGCGCATGGAAACGTAAGGCTTGGAAATATTCGCGCGGATATAGGCAACCGGATTGTTCTTCGTCGAAAGGGAATCCGTCGTCTGCGTCTTCTGCAGCTTCGCAAGAGCGCCGATATCCCCGGCGTGGAGCTCCGGAACCTCTTCCGCCTTATTGCCGCGCATCACATACAACCGCCCGATCTTCTCTTCCGTATCCCTGTGGTAATTGTAAAGCACGTCGTCGGTCTTTAAAACGCCGGAATTGACTTTGATCAGGGAATATTTTCCAATGTACGGATCCACGATCGTCTTAAAGACATAAGCAGATTTCGGCTTCGCAAAATCATAGTCCGCCTGATAAACCTCGTTCGTCTTGGTATTGATGCCCGCGCATTTCCGCTTCTCCGGGCTCGGGAAATATTTCACGATATCGGTCATCAGCGTATACATGCCTCTTGCCATAATATTGGAGCCCATCATGACCGGAACGATCGAACCGTCAATGACATTGACGCGCAGCGCCTGCCGGATCTCGTCCTCCGAAAACTCTTCCCCGTTGAAATAACGCTCCATAAATTCTTCACTCGTCTCCGCCACGGCTTCGATCAGCGCCTCGCGGCAGATCTCCAGATTGTCTTTGGAATAATCCGGCACATCGGATTTGTCCACGGTTCCTTTCTCGTTCCAGCGCTTCGCCCTCTGCTGGATGACATTGACATATCCGACGAACTGCCCGTTTTCACGGATCGGCAGATGGAACGGCGCGATCTTCTTGCCGTATAATTTCTGGAGATCCTCCACAACCTGGCGGTAGCTGGCATTGTCGATATCCATATCCGTCACAAAGATCATGCGCGGCAGCTTGTATTTCTCGCAGATCTCCCATGCGCGCTTCGTTCCCGTCTCAATTCCCGATTTCCCGGAAACGACGATGATCGCCGCATCGGCAACCGATACAGCCTCTTCTGCTTCTCCGACAAAGTCAAAATACCCCGGCGTGTCTAAAATATTCACTTTGACATCCTGCCATGGAATCGGAACCACCGACGTATGGATGGAAAACAGGCGCTTCGCCTCCTCCTTGTCATAATCGCTGATGGTATTGCCGTCTGCAACCGTTCCCATTCGCGTGGTCATTCCCGCCAGATAAGCCATTGCCTCTGTAAGCGACGTCTTACCGCAGCCCCCGTGCCCCAGCAGCACTACGTTCCGGATTTTGTCCGTGGTAAAAACATTCATGATGTAACCCTCCCATAAGCTTAGTTTGCCAACATACCCATAAATATGCCGGATGCGTTTATATGGATATATTGTACTAATTATTCGCCTGTTTTACAATAGTTTTATACAAATTGCAAAATACATTTGACGCGCAGACAAAATAGAGTACAATAAAACAAGGACTATACGAGGAGGGATCATCATGGAATTTCAGGAAATTGGCTTTATCGGTTTCGGCCTGATCGGCGGCTCGATCGCCAAGAAACTAAAAAAGGACCACCCGCAGGTCCGGATCTACGCCACGGCCCGGCATCCCGAAACGATCGAAGCGGCATTTGCCGAACATCTCACCGAGAACCGGGAATGCCTCCCGTTAAGCGCTTTCGCCGGCTGCGACTGCATTTTTCTGTGCGCACCGGTACAGCTGAATATTTCCTATCTGCGGGAACTGAAAAACATCATCAAAGAAGACTGCCTGATCACCGACGTCGGCAGCACCAAAACGGAGATCCATAAAGAAGCGGCCGCTCTTGGGCTTGAAAAGAACTTTATCGGCGGCCATCCGATGACCGGCTCGGAGAAAACGGGCATTCGAAACGCCAGCGAATACCTGCTGGAAAACGCCTACTATATCATCACGCCGACTGCCCAATCCAACCCCGAAACCGTCCGCCGGTTTGCAGATTTCGTCCGGTCGCTCGGCTCCATCCCGCTGGTTTTGAATTATGAGGCGCACGATTACGCAACGGCTTCCATCAGCCACCTGCCGCATATGATCGCCTTTTCCCTCGTCAACCTGATCAAGGAGATCGACGACGAAAACGAAACGATGAAAACGATCGCCGCAGGCGGTTTTAAGGACATCACGAGGATCGCCTCCTCTTCTCCGGTCATGTGGGAGAACATCTGCATGTCCAACCGCGCCCAGATCTTAAAGCTCTTAGACCTCTATACGGACAAGCTGACGGAACTGCGCCGCGACATCGAAGCCGCCGACCGCGCCGCGGTCACGGATTTTTTCCAGTCTGCCAAGGACTACCGGGATTCCTTCTCCATGCCGAGCGTCCACTCACCGACCAATATCTATGAAATTTATCTGGATCTGGTGGACGAGGCCGGAGAGATTGCAACGATTGCAACCATTCTGGCGTTTAAGGGGATCAGCATTAAAAATATCGGGATCATCAATAACCGGGAATTTGAAGAAGGCGTTCTGCGGATTGAATTTTATGACCAGAAGGCGCTGGATCTCTCGGTGCGCCTGTTAAAAGAACGGAATTATACCGTGCATACGCGTTAAGCGATCGCATTTCCATGAGCGGAATAAACAAAGAATCCGGCTTGCCGGATTCTTTGCGCTTAGTCCTTACCGGATGACCGCATCCTCGAGCACTTCAAAATCATTCTCAAACGTTTTCGCGCAGCAGCCGGGATCTTTGATCCGGATTCCTTCCGTTACGAGCCCCGGCAGGGCAAACGCCATCGCGGTCCGGTGGTCTCCGTAAGTCTCAATGGTACAGGCGCGGACCTCTCCCGGCCGAATCGTAACCGTGCCGTTTTCCTCCGCACAGGAGATCCCCATCGCCGAAAGATTGGAAAGGATCGCATGGATCCGGTCGCATTCCTGATACCGGATATGCGAAATATTTTGAATTGCAACCGGCCCCGCGGCATACGGCGCGATCGCCGCAAGCGTAAGCGCCTGATCCGAAAATGACGACAGATCCCAGCTCCCGCCCGCAAATCGCCCCTCGGGCGGAAAAACCGTAATCCCGTCCTCGCCTTCCGCGATCCGGCATCCCATATCGGCAAGCACCGACAGGAAACGGATATCGCCCTGCAGGCTTTCCCGGCTGACATGCAGAACCGTAACCGGCACGCGAAGCAGCGGACTTGCCGCGTAGAAATAGCACGCCGCGGACAGATCCGGCTCGATCCGGTAATCCCGCGGCTGATAAGCGGCCTCTTTCGCGATCAAAAACCGGTTTTCTTCCTTTCGGCGGACGAAAACCCCGAACTGTTCCATCATGCGCACCGTCATTTCCACATACGCCATTCCGTGCGTACCGGTAACCTGAATGGAAAAATCCTCTTCCGAGAGCACCGACGCGATCAGAAGCGCGCTTAAAAACTGGCTGCTTTTCTCCACATCCACGGTCACTTCGCGCCCGGCAAAGCCCCTGCTTCCGGCGCTCTGCCCGATGACAAGCGGGAAACGGTATTCTTCCTCTTCATAGGAAATCTCCGCCCCGAGGCTGGAAAGGGCAAGGAGCAGTTCTTTCATCGGACGCTTCTTCATCTGCTCCGAAGCATCGATCCGGAAGCGGCCGCACGACAGACCGAGAAGCGCCGTTAAAAAACGCGCCGCCGTTCCCGCGCTTCCGACATCGATCGAAGCGTCGATCCTGCCGCCGTTTGCTCCGGCGCACGGAATTCTGCCGCTGTTTGTCCCAGCGCACGGAATCCTGCCGCTGTTGATCCCAGCGCACGGAATTCTGCCGCTGTTGGTCCCAGCGCACGGAATCCTGCCGCCAAAGCCTTCGATCGTTACCGTCTTTTCCTCCTCCGACACTTCCACCGGAAATCCGAGCCTCTGCAGGGAATCCAGAAAATGCCGGGAATCATCCGAAAACAGCACGCCGGTAAGACGGCTCTTCCCCTCGGCCAGTGCAGCAAGCAGAAGCGCGCGGTTCGTAATGCTTTTCGAACCCGGCACTTCCGTCCGGACGGCATGAGGCTTTCCGACTGTTTTCACTTCATAAAACGGTTCAGTCTTCATCGTTAAAAATCTGGTAAATATCGATCTTTAACGCATCGACATCGGTCATCCCGATAAAAATGCCGCCGTAGTGGTAACCGCCGTCGATATCCGCCCGCCGCACGATCTCAATGACAACATCGATGATCTCCTTCGTCCAGATCTGAACCCTCGCATCATAATACGTCCCGGTTTCCAGCTTCTTTCTGCAGTCGAAACCGATCCCGCTCCTGGAAAGATCCGTAACATCTACATGAACATACTTTAAGGTCGTGATCCCGTCTTCATCCAGCCGCTCCAGCTGTACATTCACATCCAGCTCCAGCCGTTTGTGTTTTCTCTTCTCTGTCATTGTGCGTTTCCTCCTGTGCATCTGATCATAGATTCCTGTAAAAACATACTGTTATTTTATTACATCTTTTTCCGGCTGGCAAGCATTCTTTGCAAACCCGTTCTGTAAGCGAAAAAGTAAGCGAAAAAAGCATTTTCATTTTCTCTGCAATATGGTATGATTAAAATAAGTAAGGAGAGCATATGATGAATATCCGCAAAGAAATTGACCTTAACCAGCCCCTGACAGACACACAATTGAAAATGCTCAAAGATCTGGAAGCACGGGAAGTACAAACCGATGAAGACTGCCCTGAATTGACCGGCGAACAGCTTCAGCAAATGGCACGAATATCGGAAATGCGGCGCGAAGAACGCAGGAAGCAGCCCGTAACGCTGCGTTTATCCCCGCAGGCAATGAACACGGCAAAATCGCTCGGCAAGGGATACACCTCAGTTTTAAGCCGTATCTTAGAAAGCGCTCTCAAAGATGCAGACGTACTCCAACGCTATCTTTAACCGGCCAGATTATATACTTACAGACTTAGCCGCAACCTTGATCGGGGGCGGCTATATTTCTATAATTTTACTATGTGTTTTTCCGACGTATATTGCAATTCATTTTTTCATATGCTATAATGCCAATAGGCTAAAGAGATACAAGTCTTCCACATGGATGGCAAAACGAAAACCCAGGTGTTACCCCACCGGGGTTTTCTATTTCTTTCAAATTTGTCAAATAATAAGCATCGCATCCCCGAAACTGAAAAACCGATAGCGTTCCTGCACCGCAAGCTCATAAGCGCTAAGCACATGCTCCCTTCCCGCAAACGCCGAAACCAGCATGACCAGCGTGGATTCCGGCAGATGGAAATTGGTGATCAGGCCGTCGATCACCCGGAACTCATACCCCGGATAGATAAAGATATCCGTCCATCCGCTTGTTTCGGCAAGGCGGCCGTTTACATCGGCGGCGGCTTCCAGCGTCCGCGTGCTGGTCGTTCCGACGGCGATCACGCGGTGCCCCTCGTCCTTCGCCCGGTTGATCTTCTCCGCCGCTTCCGCGGAGATCCGGTAATATTCGGAATGCATATGGTGATCTAAGATATTCTCCGTTTTGACCGGCCGGAACGTGCCGAGCCCCACATGCAGGGTGATCTCGGCGATCTTTACGCCGCGTGCGCGCACCTGTTCCAGCAGTTCCTCCGTAAAATGCAGTCCCGCCGTCGGCGCGGCCGCAGAGCCTTCATATCTGGCGTAAACCGTCTGATAGCGGTTCTTATCCTTCAGCTGATGGGTAATGTAAGGCGGAAGCGGCATCTGCCCCAGGCGGTCAAGAATCTCTTCAAAGATTCCCTCATAATCAAAGCGGATCAGACGGTTCCCGTCTTCTTCCACCGCAAGGATCTCTCCCGTTAAGATTCCTTCCCCGAACGAGATCTTTGTTCCGGTCTTCGCCTTTCTTCCGGGCTTTACCAGCGTTTCCCAGACATCGTCCCCGCGGCGCTTTAAAAGGAGCAGCTCGATCTTGGCCTGCGTCCCCTCCTTAACCCCGAACAAACGCGCCGGAATGACCTTCGTATTGTTGATCACAAGGCAGTCCCCCGGCTTAAGATAATCCAAAATATCTTTAAAGCCCTTATGCTCCGCCTCCCCGGTTGCGCGGTTTAACACCATCAGCCGGGAAGCGGAACGATCCTCCAAAGGATCCTGTGCGATCAGCTCTTTGGGAAGTTCATAATAAAAATCTTTTACATCCATGCATCTTATCCTTTTTCGGCGTCTTTAATCGCGGAGCCGGATCCCCATGTTATCCAGACCGTTTAAGATCTTCTTCATCGCGCCCGCAATATCCGCCTCTTCCAGATTCTTTTCCTTTCCGCGGAACTTTAAGGAATAAGCGACCGACTTGAAGCCGCTTTGGATCTGCTCGCCCTCGTAAATATCAAACAGTTCATAGCTTTCCAGATATTTTCCGCCCCGCTGGTCAAAGATCTTCTCGATCTCGCCCACTAAGATCTCCTTCGGCACAACCATAGAAAGATCACGCGTGGAAACCGGGAAGTTCGTAATTCCTTCATACTTAAAGTCAAAGGATGCGCGCGCAGCGACTTCCGGCATATCGATGACCGCCAGATAAACGCGTCCCTTGATCGCGTAATTGGACGCGACGATCGGATGCACCTCGCCGATATAGCCGATCCTCGTCCCTTCATAGACAATGTCGGCCTTGCGCCCCGGATGGAAAAACGGAAGATCCGCATTCGGATCGTATTCCGGCTTGCTGCGCAGCCCCGCCTTATACAGAAATTCCTCCGCTACGCCTTTCATCGTGAAAAAATCGCCCTCGCCGTACATGCCGAACGTCAGCTGCACCCTTTCCTCAGGAAGCTCCGTAAGCGGAAGCTGCTTCGGCAGATAGGTGTTTGCCAGCTCGTACAGCCGTACATTTTTATTCCTGCGCCCGAAATTCGTCGAGAGCGAAGTCAGCATTCCGTTGAGCGGCAGCGTCCGCATAATGGAATAATCTTCGCCCAGCGGATTGGAAATGACGATCGTACTGCGCAGCGGGGAATCCGCCGGGATCAGCAGCTTGTCAAATACCTTCGGGCTTTCGAACGAATAGGTCATCGCCTGGGAAAATCCGCAGAATTCCGCTACGCTCCGCGCCAGATCCTCCATGCGCAGCTTAAACGTCTTTCCGCCGGACGTCGCTTCGCCGCTCGGCAGCGATACCGGAATATTCTCATATCCAAAGAAACGCGCCGCCTCTTCCGCGATGTCGGCATCGCACAGCAGATCCTGCCGCCAGGTCGGAATCAGAAGCTCCCGTTTGTCTGCGTCATAGCCCAGTTCCAGTTTGGAAAACCAGGAAAGCATATCTTCTTCCGGAATTTCGGTTCCCAGCAGTTTATTGTATTTCTCCGGCTCAAACGGAAGCCGGATGCCTTCTTTCTTTTTCGGGTAAACATCAACGGCTCCCCCGACCACTTCCCCCGCACCGAGTTCCTCGATCAGCTGGCAGGCGCGGTTCATCGCTTCCAGCGCAAGGTTCGGATCCAGTCCTTTCTCGAATTTTGCGGAAGCGTCCGTGCGCAGTCCGATCTTCTTCGAAGAAATGCGGATGTTCGTTCCGTCAAAACAGGCCGCTTCAAAAAGCAGATTGTGGACGTCCTCCGTGATCATGGAATTTTCCCCGCCCATGATCCCGGCGATCCCGACCGCTTTTTCGGCATCGCAGATCATCAGCACCGAATCGTCCATAATGCGCTCCTGGCCGTCCAGCGTCACGAATTTCTCCCCTTTTTCGGCCCGGCGGACGATGATCTCTTTTCCTGCGATCGTGTCCAGATCATAGGCGTGCATCGGCTGTCCGTACTCTTCCATCACGTAGTTGGTGATATCGACCAGATTGTTGATCGGACGGATCCCGTGCGCACGCAGACGCTCCTGCATCCACTTCGGTGACGGCGCGAACCGGACATTTTTTACGACACGCGCAGTATAACGCGGGCACAGTTCTTCGTCTTTGACGGTTACTTTGATATAATCGCCCGCATCTTCGTTATTTCCGGTTTCGGTAACTGCCGGAGGCGCAAATTCCTTATCAAAAGTCGCCGCCGCTTCCCTTGCGATCCCCAGCACGGAAAAACAGTCCACGCGGTTGGAAGTGATCTCGTATTCCACAACCACGTCGTCTAATCCCAGATAGGAAACCGCATCTTCGCCTACCGGCGCATCTTCATCCATAATGTAAAGCCCGTCTTCCGGCGCATCCGGGAACATATCGCGGCTGGAGCCGAGTTCTTCGATCGAGCACATCATGCCGTCGGACTCTGCACCGCGCAGTTTTCCCTTCTTGATCCGGATACC
>CANQDS010000100.1 GCA_947593655.1 uncultured Lachnospiraceae bacterium
GGACCGCGCCGTTTGAGAGAAGCGTATCCGCCGAAACGCTTTGTTCCTCAAATATTCCAAAAGATCCGTCATTGTATATGGCAAGATCCTCCTGATTCTTCGATGCGGAATCCCGGTACAGCACACCATTTCGCAGCACATATCCTTTTTCCTGTGCGCCGTAGTAATCGCCGTTTATGGCGAGGATCGCATGGTTTTCTGCGGCGATCTCCGATGTCTTCGCTGTAACATTTCTTCCATAAGAAGCATTGGCAAAGGCGGTTTTCAGATATTCCGCGGAGGAAAGCTGTACATCCGCCATATAGACCGTCGTATGGTTTGTTACATATTCGGTGATGGAAATGGAAATGTCATCATCCGTATAGCTATCTGCAGCAGCGTTCGACCGGGAATCCTGTTGTTCAGACACAGATTCATGAGAACCTGCGCTGTTATCTTCTTGTTCAATCACATTTGTGCCCTTAGTTCCATGTGGGACTGTCTGGTAAATTTTGGTGATAACAAATGTATCGAGCAATATATATCCCGTGAATGCTGTCAGCAAAATCCCGTAGAAGATTCCCCAAATATATTTTTTCAATATGTCGTCACCTCCGGTTTTTCTTTCTGAATACAAACAGCCTTTGAACGAGCCAGCTTAACAGGAAAAAGCAAATCTCTGTAAGAATCTTAGCAGGCATTTTATGGATACCGCAGACGCAGACGAGAAATCCAAGAAGGCAGGTATTGCCAGCCAGGATTGCGGCGGCCAAAACAAAATACTTCAATGCATCTTTTGGCAGGCGGTCACTGCTTTTGAACACATAACGGCGGTTCACGGTAAAATTCATGCAGGCGCTGATCACTCTGGCAAGAATATTAGAAACAAGAAGATTGCCTGTTGTCCATAAAAGCAGACTGTACGCAGCGTAATCCACAAGGAAACCGAGAAAGGAGGATGCTGAGAATTTCAAAATTTCCTTATAGATACGGACGGAATCCTTTACAGTATCGAAGTGGGATGCGGCGTTATTGTCTATATAAATTGTTTCAATCGGGTATTCCATGATTTTTCTTTTATCGTGAGCAAACTGTAAGAGCATATTCATTTCGTATTCGTAGCGCTCACCCGGAATCTCAATCAGCATCGGAATCAGATCACCTGTAAAAGCACGAAGACCGGTTTGTGTATCGTGAATCGGATACCCTGTACACAGACGATACACCCATTGGGTTGCAGTATTTCCAAAACGGCTGCGAAGCGGCGCCTGCTTTTCAAGAACCCTGCTTCCGAGGATGAGCGCAGACGGATTTTGCTCGGCTATATTTATGATGGCGGAAGCATCCTCGGCGCGATGCTGTCCGTCAGCGTCCACGGTGACTATCACACAATCCGTCCCATACCGTATATAGATTTCATGCAGACCTGTTTTCAGCGCATGACCTTTTCCGGCATTTTTGTCATGATGCAGTACCAAAGCATAAGGCAAACACCCCTCAAATGTCTCACAGTACTGCTCACCGCTGCCGTCATCCACAACAATGACCGTGAAATTCAAATGATGAAGTTGTTTTACCAAATCCGTCAAAAAGGCGGATGGTTGATAAGCCGGTATCAATGCGACGGAAAAAGCGGTCATTCATATACCATCCCTTTATACGGCGTTATTGCCCGGCATATGACATGTTTCTGTGCTTCGGATAGGAGATATTTCAATTCATAACGTTGAAATACGGTTTGGAATGCCATACCGAATTCCTCCTTTTCTTTTTTCTGAGCACAGTATAAGAGCTAAAACTTAACCGAACTTAAAAACCGAAAAAATTTTGTTTTTAGGTTCAGTTAATGTTTCTTCGCTATGATATACTTAATGAAGGGAATGGGCTTTTCCTCAGTTTCTTGCGAATCAACGGATTAGAGAGGTTTTTATCATGAGAATTTTATTAGCGGAAGACGAACGCGCCCTTGCGCGGGTAATCGTCAAAATTTTTGAAAAAAATAATTATTCTGCCGATGCGGTGGAAAACGGCGAAGATGCTCTGCTGTATCTGGAATCAGGCAATTACGACGTCGCGGTTCTGGACATCATGATGCCGAAAATGGACGGCATTACCGTACTGAAAAAGGTGCGGGAGGCGGGAAACCATATCCCGATTTTGATGCTTACGGCAAAATCTGAAATCGACGACAAAGTATTGGGACTGGACAGCGGCGCCAATTATTATCTTACCAAGCCCTTCGACGCAAAGGAACTGCTTGCAAGCATCCGCGCCATTACCAGAGGACAGACCGGGACGGATTCCCACCGTACCTTCGGAAACATCACGCTGGACCGCGCCACCTTTGAACTTTCCTCCCCGTCCGGCAGTTTTCGGCTCGCCAATCGGGAGTTTCAGATGATGGAGATGCTTATATCCAACCCGCACTATATCATTCCAGTCGAACGATTTATGGAAAAGATTTGGGGCTACGATACCGACGCCGAAGCCAGCGTGGTTTGGGTCTATATTTCCTATCTGCGCAAAAAGCTGAAGGCCCTTCATGCCGATATTCAGATCAAAGCATCCCGCAATGCCGGATACTCTTTGGAGGAATCAACATGATACGAAAGCTTCGGATTCAGTTTATTGTTTTGGCGATGCTTTCGCTTCTGATACTCCTGACGGTCATCGTAACAGGCATGAACCTGTTAAACTACCGTTCGGTTGTCAACGATGCGGACGAGGTACTGTCTCTCATCTCGCAGAACCGGGGCGTATTTCCCGCCATTGACGGCGATCCTGTTTCGGGCGGGCGGCGGCCGCACGGAATGTCCCCGGAGCTGCAATATGAGTCGCGGTATTTTTCGGTACTGCTCGGGGACGACGGTACGGTAATCCGGGTGGACACCAGCCGCATCGCCTCGGTGGACAGCGATCAAGCGGCGGATTATGCCAAGGCGGTCGAACAGAAATCCTCCGAAAAAGGCTTCTTTGATCAGTTTCGTTATATCAAATCTTATGAGGAGATTGGCGTTCGGATTTCCTTTTTGGACTGCGGGCGAAAGCTCGACGCCTATCATAATTTTCTGTTCATCAGCATTATGATGGCTTCGGCGGGATTTCTTGTCGTTTTCTTTGTGATCGTGTTTTTCTCTGGCAAATTCATCCGCCCCATTGCCGAAAGCTATGAGAAGCAGAAGCACTTTATCACCGACGCCGGACACGAAATCAAAACGCCGCTGACCATCATCAGCGCCAACACCGATCTGCTTGAAATGGATATCGGCTCCAATGAGAGCCTCGACGAGATCCGGCGGCAGGCAAAGCGACTGACCGGGCTCACCAACGATCTTGTCAGCCTTGCCCGTATGGAAGAATCGGAACGGGCGATGCCGATGATCGAATTTCCGGTTTCCGAGGTGGTGCAGGAGGCGGCGGCACCGTTTCAGGCTCCCGCGCTCTCGCAGAACAAGCAGCTTGTGTGCAACATTCAGCCCATGCTTTCCATGAAGGGAAACGATCAGGCAGTCAGTCAGCTTGTCTCGCTGCTCATCTCCTTGAAACTTGCGCGACAGGGCAAGCATTTGGTGTTATCGGTATGCAATTCAACTGTTGCGGAAATCCGCCCGGATCAGCTTTCTCACGTGTTCGACCGCTTTTACCGAAGCGATCCTTCCCGCAACTCGCAGACCG
Organism: uncultured Lachnospiraceae bacterium; assembly: GCA_947593655.1. Classification (GTDB taxonomy): domain Bacteria; phylum Bacillota; class Clostridia; order Lachnospirales; family Lachnospiraceae; genus Roseburia. The sequence goes on from CANQDS010000100.1 coordinate 3,655, forward strand.
GCGGGCACGGCATCGGCCTGTCGATTGCAAAGGCGATCGTAACGGCGCACAGCGGCAAGATCAGCGCGCAGACAAAGGACGGACACTCATTTTTGATTTCGTCAATATTTTCGGCGTCCTAATGTGCCTATCCCAAGCCCAACGGGTACCGAAGCTATCTGAGACGCTGAATTTGATCGATTATAAAATTTACGCTTATGGACAGGAATACGCGGACGATCAATTCCATGTGAAGAATCCTAATGCTGCGATTCCCTGTACGCAGAAGGGGACACCCCCATCTTTTTCTTAAAGCTGGTGCTGAAGTAGTACTGATTGGCGTAACCGCATTTCAGGCTGATTTCCTTGAGCGTCATATTTGTGGCGGACAGATACTGGCACGCAGCGCTGATACGCCGGGAAATAATCAGATCACTGATGCTGTTTCCCTGGTTCTTACTAAACAGGGCACTCAGGTAGGCGGGGCTAACCCCAACCTGCATCGCGATATCAGTGAGACATAGCCCGTTATCCATGTAATTTTCATTGATATAGGAGACTACGGCCTTACATAACTTTTGATGATAATCATTTGTGGAATCATTCAGTTTTCGACAAACCTGGCGGAACAGTTCTCTAAGCCATTTACACAATTCATCCATAGTACGGAACTGTCCGATATGGTTATACACGTGGATGATATTTTTTTCAAGGTCTTCTGTATCCAGATTCAACTCATAGAAAAATTTCAGTACCCTTCCAAGAAGGGAATAGATCTGAATAAAGGCGAAGTTTTTTGATCGGAAGTTTCCGGTCAGATTTTCCGAAAAATCCTGAAGCCATGCGTCAATGGATGTCTCATCCTTCTTGCAGAGAAGCCGGATCAGTTCTTCCTCCTTACTGTCAAGAAAATCAGTGACGGACAGATCCTTCCCAAATGCTTCCCGGCTATTGAAAATATTTTTGTGGGGAAAGAAAAACCGGTAATCCAGCACATGTATCGCGCTCTCATACGCACGGTTGAGATTCCACAGTTCCAGAACCACGGTTCCAATACCTACGTTCAAATAAATCCCCTGCCTCTGGCATTCTTCCACAACAGAAGAGACAGTCTTGTATGTAAGTTGTAGAAAATGGTTTGTGGCAAGGCCGTTCTGCCCCAGGATGCAGATATATCGGTCATAATGCTGCATAATGTACGAGTAACTGAAAACGCTGACCTGTTCGGACAGGGAATCCCGGATATTCAGGGAAATTACTTGAAATTTTTCAAATCCATATGTGCTTTTCAAATCAGGTGCATTTTCCATATCGACAACAAACACATTATAAAAAGAGCAGGACAAATCCAGATTCAGATATTCGAGCCACGATTCCATCCTGAAGCGAGCCTCCCTCTGAGGTGTATTAATCAGCTGCCAGAAGAATTTCTCGGTAAACAATGGACGACTTTGCTTAATGAGATGCAGATTCCTGTTTTCACGGTCTATGATAGAAAATACTTTTTTGACCTTTTCGATCAGGTAATCATAATTAAGAGGTTTTTCAATGTAGTCAAGGGCACCTAAAAGCAGGGCGCGTCTCGCGTATTCAAATTTGTCGTAAGCGCTGATCAGGATAATTTTTACCATCGGATTGACAGACAGGGCAGTCCTGCTCATGGAGATGCCGTCCATGTCCGGCATTTCTATGTCTGAGATGATCAGGTCAACTGATTCTTTCTGCATGGCTTTAATAGCTGAGTGGCCGTTATAGCAGACGTGGATAACTTTTCCACCGAGGGAGTTCCAATCTACATTTTTTTCAATTCCTTCCGCCGACAAATGATTGTCATCAACGATCATGACTTTCTTCATTTATACCCTCCATTTGCTGAAATATAATAGTGATCAAAGTTCCTTTTCCAACTTCGCTGTCAATTTCTACAGTTCCTCCTCCGAAAAGAGGACTGGAAATACGGGCGTTTACATTGGAGATTCCAAAATGTTTTTCGTAATTTACAATTTTGTGTTTCAAGGCATAATGCAGCTGCCCGAGCGTATCAGGTGTTATACCGCATCCATCGTCCTGAATTGTGATGACCACGGTGTCTTCCCCATAAACTGCCTCTATGGAAATGTGAAGTACAGAAATATTTTCTGACAATCCATGAAGGATAGCGTTTTCCAGGAATGGCTGGAGCGTAAATTTGCAGATCATAAAATTCTCCACGCCGTCTTCGACGGTGATTTTCCAATCCAGACAGTCACCGTGACACAGCTTTTCAATGTTGAGATAAAGACGGGCGATCTCAAGCTCGTCCCGTATGGCGATCAGTCCCGTAGATTTTCGCAGGGTCATCCGATAAAACGAGGACAGATTGGTGATCATCTGGCTGGCGACATCAAACTTCCCCAGAGCCTGGCAGGTATGGATAGTTCCGAGGATATTGTACAGAAAATGAGGATTGATCTGCGATTGAAGCAGCTGGTACTTTAATCGTTCCTCACTTAAGGATAGATTTACGATTGATTTCAGGTTCCTGGCGATGGTTCGCTGCATGTTTTCAAAGGTCAGTCCAAGCATATCTATCTCGTCGTAAAGGTCAGGATCCTTCGGGTGTGGTACGGTTACAATCTTCAGATGGTCCGGACTGTCTCCAAGTTGAAAAGAATTCATGGCATGAGACAGGTTCTGCAAACGTCCTGACAGACTTCTGGAAAAGAGGATAATGATCGCCACAGTCAGTGGAATAAAAATGATCATGGCCCAAAAAATTGTCTGAATCAGGATCTGAGTGTTTGACCGGATGTAGTTGCCCGGAATTTCAGTAACGTGGATCCAGCCATTGTTCAGTGTTTCATGGCTGTAATAGACCCCATTGTAATAAAACGGAGATTCAGAAGCAGTCAGAATCTGTTCATATTTTTTTGTATCCAGTGTTTTTCCATTTAAAGAAACATCCGAATGTGCGACAATTTGTCCGTCGTCGTTCAAAATATAGCTTGTAATTTCTTCCTGTCCATATGTCTGGAGTTTTTGTGAAAATTCCTCTGCTTCAAGAACAATGCAGTATGCATACTCCGGAGTGCCTGTTGACCGATTATTCAAAGTCCTCAGGCACAGAAAATTGTGAACGGAAGTTTTTCCATGTGAAAGCACATAAGGGAGGGAGATGTCCTGTCGGAACGTCCAGTACGAAGATGAACCGGCCGCTTCCAGTATTTGATGATCCAAATCAAGTTCAGAGAGCTTATCGAGAGTAAAAAAGTAGAGTCCCTCCTCTGCACCAATCTGCCCGGGCTGAAGAAAAATGAAAATATGGTAAAATCCAAACATGGATTTGTAAAGTGAAACAAAATTGCGAACAGAGCTGAACATTTCCAGAGCCTGAATCATGTCATAAGAATTGTGTTCCAGGGCATACACTTGATAGAAAATACTGTCAGCTGCACTTTCAACCTGACTAAGTCTGTCATTGATCTGAGCCGTTATCTGCCTGTCCGACATTAGCGTGGAAGTGAGAATCTTATCTTCCGCGATTCTGTAAGATATACGGCAGGAAACACTGGCGATGAAAATAAGCGGCAGAAGCGTCGCAAATAAAAAAGCCAGCACAAGTTTGGTTTGAAAACAGGAAAAATATCGTTTGAACTTTCGCAAAAACCTCATTTCTGCCTCCTTATTTCAGGAAAATATCAAAGATGAATCTGCTTTATTATAAAAAAAGCAGACTCCTGATTTCAATGAAACAAAAAATAATATAAACGAATCGAAAGGAATTATATTTCTGGAGATTAATTTCTTTGTTATGCTGTATTTACCAAATACGCCAGGGCAGGATGAAATGCCCGGAAAGGAGATTAAGTATGAAAAAAAAGACAATAAGTATCTTTTTAGCAGCTGCGATGACAATGGGACTGGCTGCTGGGACGCCAACCGTTTTTGCCGATGAGGAGTATGATCTGACCTTGTACAGTATTATGACAACAGATTCGGATTTTGACGACTGGCTTGCCAATGTGGAGGAAGCCACAGGATTGAATATTAATGTGATTGCAGCTCCGACAGATTCCGACACGCGCCAGCAGAAAATTACGACAATCCTGTCAACAGGAGATTCTTCTGTAGACATTATAGAGGTAAATGATGAAATGTGCGCAGCGTTTAAAAATTCCGGATGGCTGGAAGGGCTGAACGACACGGTTATGACAGAAGACATCCGTGGAGAATTCCCGCAGGGCTACATGAAAGATATGATCACAGATAAAGATGGGAACATTATCGGTGTGCCGGGTTATTCCGGATATCTCGCATTCTGGGTAAATCAGGAAATACTGGATGAAGTCGGGATCGAATCAATTGAGACAAAGGAAGATTTTCTTGCCTATATGGAAGCGGTTTCTGGAGACGGGCGTTACGGTTACGGCGGTTCTTGGGAAAAAACCTACGTTTTCAATGAAATTGCGCAATTTGTCAATATGTTTGGTGGAGATTATTTTGACTGGACAAAAGAAGAGAATAAAGAAGCAATCCAGTTTCTCCATGATCTTGTTGCAAACGGGCAAACTCCGATCGATCAGATTGCGGATAAATATGAGCAGATGAACCCAAAAGCAAATGACGGCAAATATGGCTGCTGGTTCTATTGGGGTATGGGATCCGAGTATGATAATGAAGGCATGCTTTCTGACGACAAGATCCATATGGCAATGGTTCCGGATTTCAGCGGAAAAGGTGAGCGTTCAATTTTCACGGATTCCTGGAGCTATGTCCTGAACAGCGCATCTCCAAACAAAGAAGCAGCGATTACATTCCTTAATTATATGGCGTCAGAAGGCGGTATGGAGGCATCTTACAAAGCATTTGCGCGGTATCCGGCAAGGGCTGACGTGGCAGAGAAGGTCGTTCCGGATACGGATCCCGGAAAAGAAATGTACAGCCGCTATGCTTCCGAGTGTAACGTAAACGGACGTCCCATGGTTGCACAGACGATGGAATTTATCAGTGACATGGGAACAATTTTCCAGTCCTGCATGAAAGATGAGATCACGGTCGATGAATTTTGCGAGAAAGCGCAGCAGCTTGTTGAGACCTATCAGTGAACCGGAACCGTGTCGCGGGTAAAAACTCTCCGGAATGTTCCGCACGAACCACAGTTAATCAGAACTGCCGCAGGGAAAGAGAGGAGGTTCTTATGGCAGTCAGTAAAAAATCTATGAGATGGATCCCGTGGCTTTTGATTTTGCCGGTGGTTCTGATCCGTATTTTTACCACATTATATCCCATCCTCGCCACTATAAAGAACAGTTTCTATGATATCCGGATACTTGCCGGGGTAAACGAGTTTGTGGGACTTGCAAATTATATGAAGATTTTTCACGATCCAAAAGTAATCACGTCAATTACGTTCACAATTATCTTTGTTCTGGTATCGATGGCTCTGCATATTATTCTGGGCGTCGGACTTGCAATGATATTAAACATGAAATTTAAAGGGCGGAGATTTATCCGCACCATCGTACTGATTCCATGGGCTATGCCTACGGTTGTGATCGGTATGGCGGCCAAGTGGGCGTTTAATAATGATTACGGACTGATTAATGATTTTATCCGCTGGTTTGTCCCTGCTTATCAGAATAGCTGGCTGATTAACACAGGAAGCGCAAGAGGGGCGGTCATTGCGATGGATCTCTGGAAAGATCTTCCCTTTTTTGCTATTCTGGTTCTGTCCGGTCTCCAGTTCATATCTGGCGATATATATGAAGCTGCAAAAGTGGACGGGGCGAATGGGATTCAATGCTTTTTCAGGATCACGCTTCCTCTGATTGCAAAAAATGTGCTGACCTTATGCATCCCGTTTACATTGTGGCGCCTGACTTCTTTTGATCTGGTGTATGCGATGACTTCCGGAGGTCCCGGTGAGGATACGGCCCTGATTGCTTACAGGATCACAACAGAAGCGTTTACGAATCTGAACGTCGGTTACGCGGCTGCTCTCGCGATCATGCTGTTCCTTGTGATGGCGCTGATCAGCTGGATTAATATCCGGTTCATGAATAAGATCGGAGATTAGGAGGTGCGAATCAAAATGAAAAAAATAAATAAATACAAGGTATACCGAGGCTGTGTGGCTGCGGGGAAATGGATATTGTTTGCCCTGGTGTCTTTTGTCATCCTTTTTCCGGTATACTGGATCTTCGTGTCATCCATCACGCCTCCGGGAGAGCTTTTTCAAACGCCGATCGACTATATCCCGGATCATCCAACATTGGAAAGCTACAAATTTTTAATTGACAATGTAGGGCTTCTGACTAAAATAGGAAATACAGTATTTATTGTGGGTCTGACACTGGTAGTCAGTACTGTGCTCTGTGCTATGGCCGCCTATGGATTCGCGCGTTTCAGGACAAAAGGCATCAGCCTGGCATTTGCTTTCATTGTTGCGACAATGCTGATCCCGGAGGTTGTTACCGCGCGTCCTCTGTATGAATTTCTTCGCGCGGTTAATCTGTATGATACATATCCGGGACTGATCCTGCTGTATATCAGCACAGTTATTCCGTTTACGGTTCTGATCCTCAGAAATTTTGTGGATGAGATTCCGGTTTCGCTCGAGGAGGCTGCGGCTATTGACGGGGCTTCGTTTACACAGAGGCTGTTTACCGTAGTGCTTCCGCTCATGAAACCGGCGATTGCGACGGTATGTATTATCAATTTTGTCACATGCCTGAATAATTTTTTTACGCCTCTGTTTTATTCCAATGGAATTCAGGTTCTTTCCGTTGCAATCGTGCAGCTTCCTCTGAGGGATAATATGTATGGTATTCCATGGGATCTGGTAAGCGCCATGGGCTGGATCATTCTTCTTCCGATCATCGTGTTTGTAGCCATATTTGAGAAGCAGATCATGGATGGCATCATGGCAGGAGGTGTAAAGGCTTAGTCAGAATGCCAGAAGGTATTTTGATCATGGCTTTTTAATGGCCGGAACGTGCAGCTGCATGTTTCGGCTTCTTTAGGCAAGGAGGGATATTTATGTACGGATCATTTACAGGGGGACTTGGCAGCCTTGCTCTCGCGAAGTACGGAAAAAGCCGGTCCATCAACGCGGAAAATCCGCATGGTGAAAAAGGAAAGGGCGGTATGGCCAAAAGCCATCTCGGGCCGTCCAGAAAGGGAAGTCCCTGTATCAGGGATATTGCTCCAGGGGCGGCGGTCACGCTGGCTGAGATAGAAGGTCCGGGCGAGATCAATCACATTTGGATCACAGTCGATTTGAAGACCACGGAGGCGGACTGCTTTGTCCTGCGAGACCTCGTCCTGCGCATGTACTGGGATGATGAGAACACGCCGTCCGTGGAGAGTCCTCTTGGGGATTTCTTCTGCTGCGGATTTGGCAGAGGATGCATGGTAAATTCGCTTCCTGTCGCGGTCGTTCCCAACAGAGGGTTTAACTGTTATTTTCCGATGCCGTTTCGAAAAAAGGCCAGGATCACGCTGGAAAACCAGCATG
>CANQDS010000101.1 GCA_947593655.1 uncultured Lachnospiraceae bacterium
GAGTGCATCGTCTTTACGCCGCATAAATTTTTGATCAGCCCCATGTAAACCAGATCGGACTGCTGGTATGTGACATAGGACGGATGCCTCGGATCTTCCATTTCGTTGATCCATGCAGGAAGCTCTTGAAAGAAATGGTGCATGATCATCATAAGGTCAACAATCCCACGGTCTTGTCCTTTTTTCTCCCGTTTCATAGCTTTCTGAAGCCATTGGGTTCTCTTTTTCATGGAATCCTCCTGTGCGTAAAATTTCTTTTCTTCATTTTAGTGCAACAGGAGGAAACCTGCATGATATTTTGCTGTTTCATTGCGAAAAGTTTTTATTCTTTGTCGCTGCCCCAACCATACTATCCTTCCCAATCATCCGGCAGATACAGCAGATCCCCTCGCCCATCCGCAATGCCTGCCAAAATAGTCTTCTGAACAGTATTATTAGCAAAATTTTCATAAACAAAATTTCTGAATGGTATTGATTTTTCACTTCAAAACAGCATATACTGAAAATGCAGATAGGGATATCTGTATAGCGGTTAGATTGTCCAGTTAAAACAATCGTTTAAAAGCGGTTAGGCCGTCCAATTAAAACGGTCGTTTAAAAGCGGTTAGATTGTCCAGCAAAACAATCGTTTAGTTGCAGTGGGTGGCCTGCCACCCACTCTTTTTATTTTACGGAGGTTTTATGAATTGGTACGTCGTGGATAAGGAATATATTGACTATTTGAGCCAGTTTGATTCCCGCGTGGGATATGTTGAATATGGTGAAAGACTGAAATTACATGTCGGTATTCTTTTGACAGTCAACAGTTGCCATTATTATGTTCCCATCTCATCGGCCAAGCCAAAGCATCAGCGTATGTCCAACAGTCTTGATTTTCATAAATTACAGGATGCTTCCACTGGATACTTATATGCTGTAATTTCCAATTGCTGGAAAAGACAAGCAATACATATCCTGTGCGCTTCAACGCACACCGCCTCTGATAAATAGAATCATTTTTACAATTCCGCCTGCAAGTAACAGGCAGGCTGAGATCATAATTACGACAAACAGATCAGGGACAAATGCCTTTACTACCCACAATGGTGTCCCGAAGAAAACTCTTGGCAGCATCAAAAGGAATACCGAAAATAGCGCATGAAGAACTAACATCCATGCCGCAATTCCCCAATTTTTTCCCTTTTGGAGGCGTTTTTGATACCTCCCGATAAAAAACAGCGGTAATACCGATAGGATAAACACAGCCAGATATATTCCGTCATACATGAGATGCTTCTTTGTTATCCGTTTCAACATTGAATCCAAACCAATTCTCATATCCGTCAATAAGACCGCTTGCTTTCCTCGGATCAGCATAGGTGTTGTTCATATTAAGAGGCTTTAAAATATTCTCCGTAACATATTCTTCGTACGAAATACCGCTGACTGTTTCTATCACTTTACCGAGCAATGAATAATTCACATTGGAATACTGATGCACTCCTTGTTCATTTACAATTCTGAAATTGGTAAGATTCTGATGCTCGCCTAAACCACTCGTATGGTTAAGCAGTTGAAGAATAGGAATTCTTTCTCCATCTAATAGTTGTTATGTCCATATTCTGGTTGTAAATGAAAAACGAAAATGATATAATTCAGCCTATCAATTAAGATTAGAGAAGGCTTACAGAAATGAACAAAGCAGGAGATTTATCGGCAATTGTTTGCTGCTATGTTTTTTTCAGGAGAAAAGAACGGATGCTGCCGATCACAATTCCTGCAGCGACGGCAAAAATGCCAAAAAACCAATAATATCGGGACAGGCTGTTTGTTGTCCCATAGATGTCAAGAATGCCCCGGACAATACTTCCTACCGTAAGCGCGGCGATCCCGGAATGGTATAAATTCCTTGCAAGCGCCGAGGAAGATTTTCTTAAATGAAACGCGGAAAGGATTCCATAAGGCAGAGCTCCTCCGACCAGCGGAAAGCCAAACGCATAGATCATGTAAAAGGAATATATCTCATGGCTGAACAATTCATAGACTGCTCCGAACAAAGCGCAAAAAACAGAGAGTATCAAATAAACAAGAGCTGTCTTTGCAGCTTCTGAACCTTTTTCCTCACTACCCGATATATACAATATCGCTCACGCTCCTTTCCTTAATGCTTCTCCCGCTCGTTGTGGGGTTGTTTACGATTTCTCCATTAAAATACATGGTGGATGAGCCGCCGCCGTCAAGATTATAAGCAATCTGGGTGCCGAGGCTTTGCATGAATTCAGCGAGTTCATAAAGCGACAATCCTTCGCTTTCCTCGGTTCTGCCATCAGAAACGACAAAGACATAATGGAGATCGTCAACGATCCCGATGGCTGTGCGGGGATTACTTGTCTTAGCCTTGCCAACTTCGTCGTTTTCCGTGACTGCAATTTGACCGTCTTTGACCAACGCCGGGCCAAACGAGAGAATCTGCACCGCGCCGTTTGACAGAAGCGTATCCGCCGAAACGCTTTCTTCCTCAAATACTTCAAAAGATCCGTCCTGGTATATGACAAGATCCTCCTGATCCTTTGCCGCGGAATCCCGGTATAGAACACCGTTTCGCAGCACATACCCTTTTTCCTGCGCGCCGTAGTAATCACCGTTTATGGCGAGGATCGCATGGTTTTCTTCGGCAATCTCCGATGTCTTCGCTGTAACATTTTTTCCATAAGAAGCATTGGCAAAGGCGGTTTTCAGATATTCCGGTGAGGAAAGCTGTACGTCCGCCACATAGACCGTCGTATGGTTTATTACATATTCGGAGATAGAAATGGAAATATCATCATCCGTATAGCTATCTACAACCGTGTTCGACGCGGAACCCTGCTGCTCAGATACAGGCTCCTGCGGATCTGTAGCGTTATCGTCCTGTTCGGCCATATCCGCGCCTTCCTTTTCAAGTGGGACTGTTTGGTAAACTTTCGTAATGACAAATGTATCGAACAATACATATCCTGTAAATGCTGTCAGCAAAATCCCGTAAAGGATTCCCCAAATATATTTTTTCAATGTGTCGTCACCTCCGGTTTTTCTTTCTGAATACAAACATCCTCTGGACAAGCCAGCTTAACAGGAAAAAGCAAATCTCTGTAAAAATCTTAGCAAGCATTTGATGGATACCGCAGACACTGACGAAAAATCCAAGAAGGCAGGTATTGCCAAACAGGATTGCGGCGGCCAAAGCAAAATACTTCCATGCCTCTTTCATCAGGCGGTCACTGCTTTTGAATACATAACGGCGGTTTATCGTAAAATTCACGCAGGCGCTGATTGCTCTGGCAAAAATATTGGAAACGAGAAGATGGCCTGTTATCCATAAAAGCAGACTGTACGCAGCGTAATCCACAAGAAAACCGAGAAAGGAGGAAGCCGAGAATTTCAAAATTTCCTTATAGATACGGACGGAATCCTTTACGGCATCGAAGTGGGATGCTGCATTATTGTCTATATAAATTGTTTCAATCGGATATTCCATGATTTTTCTTTTATCGCGTGCAAACTGTAAGAGCATATTCATTTCGTACTCATAGCGCTCACCTGGAATCTTGATCAGTATTGGAATCAGATCCCCTGTAAAAGCGCGAAGACCGGTCTGGGTATCATGAATCGGATACCCTGTACACAGCCGGTACACCCACTGGGTTGCAGTATTTCCAAAACGGCTGCGGAGCGGTGCCTGCTTTTCAAGGGTTCTGCTTCCGAGGATGAGTGCAGACGGATTTTGCTCGGCTAAATACATGATCGTGAGCGCATCTTCAGCGCGATGCTGTCCATCAGCGTCTACGGTGGCTATCACACAATTCGTCCCATGCCGCATATGGATTTCATGCAAACCGGTTTTTAGCGCATGACCTTTTCCGGAATTTTTGTCATGATGCAGTACCAAAGCATACGGCAAGCATCTCTCAAACGTCTCACGGTACTGCTCACCGCTGCCATCGTCTACAACAATGACCGTAAAATTCAAATAATAAAGTTGTTTTACCAGATCCGGCAAAAAGACGGATGGTTGATAAGCCGGTATCAATGCGGCTCGTATGTTTTGCAATATCATCGCCTCCCAGATAATGTCCCGAATCATCGGCATCGTTTTCATTTCATAGAGCAGTATATTTTATAAACCTTAACTGAAGTTTAAAAAAATGACGTTCTCCTGTTTGTGGAAAAACGTCATTTTTTCAAGTTTTTGTATGTACGCATTTTGCAAATGGGAATCTATAATTTTAGCTTGCTCCAGATTTTAGACACTTCATCTTTAGCTCCATCGAACTTAGGCCATGCATCGATTCCGTCATTCATTTTTCTTGGAATCATATGGATGTGAAAATGACGAACCGATTGCCCTGCGCTTTTGCCGTTCGCATTCAGAAGATTGATGCCGTCATAGCGGCAGTTATCAATGCAGTGGTTCGAAACCTTTTTTACCGCCATCATCAAATGGCTAAGGCTGTCAGCGTCGCAATCGAGAATGTTATCAACATGTTTTTTGGGAATAGCAAGCATATGGCCGTCCACGTCCCCTGCAATATCCATAATTACCAATGTATGCTCGTCTTCGTACACCTTCAAACATGGCATATGTCCAGCTATTATTTTACAGAAGATACAATCCATAGAATCTTCCCCCGTCAGATGGACGACCTGATAGTCATGGCCCACCGCCGGAAGAAATTTCTCTATGACATCTTTTGTCCGCATTTTCAGGCTGGAGGTACACACGCATGGATGGCAGCCAAGATATTCTCCGGCCAGCACATCCTCGTCGATCAAAAGCTGTACCGCACCCTCTCTGTCATTCATCAACCCCATGATGCTGACCGCACCGGGTTCAATATCCAGATATTTCAGCATATCCTCCTGTTCGGCAAAGGACAGCCTGGAGGAACCGATCTGCGCCGATAATTCTTTGGTCTTGAATTTTTTATCTCCCGGCATCATCAAAAGATAAAAACGGGTTTTCTGTCGATTGCAGAGAAAAAGGTTCTTGCAGATCACCACATCCAACACCGCGTCAACTTCATTACAAGCCGCCATATTGTCCGCTGGCTCATGATCCGTCCGCTGATAGCGAATGCCCAGTTCATCCAGAAAATCGTATGTTCTGATCTCTCTCGGCAGCCTGCCCTCTGTGTTTTCCGGTCTTCCGTCATAAAGTTCCATTTTCAAAATACTCCTTGAACAAATCAAAAAACATCGTGCAAAAGATTAGCACAGAACCTTGCATCCGTCAAGTGCTGCTCGCTCTAATCTGACTAAAAAGAATTATACTGAAAATTTTTTGTGAAACAGGTTGATAAACACCTCTATTTTTCAGCTATAATAATATTGAATATTAAATCAGCCGAAAGGAGTGTTGTGCCCCGTGATGTACGGGAACTGTCTGAGATCGGAGATACCGTAAAATTTACAAAGTTCATGATAGCGGCCGCCGCTTCTACGGGACAGCTTCCGAATTTGTCGTCTTTGGCAAGGGACGTCGGCATCAGTCAGCCTACTGCCGAACGCTGGCTCTCGATTCTTGTGGCATCTAATCTTGTATTCCGTTTTCTAGATAATCGCTGTTACTACACCTGTCCTGTCTTTGCCCGCTTCCTAAGATACTGATATACGATCCATGATTTCTTTTGCTTTATGTAAAACAGGCAATTCTCTGTTTGCAACCAGTCTTCCCAGTTTTGTCGCTGAGCATGTTTCATATTCTTTCACAGCTTCTTCATAAGACATCTTCAGCGTCGATAAATGAAAACTCTCAATTTCCTCTTGCGTCAGATCCTTTTCTCCAAATGAAGTTATTTTACACAGGAAATAATTGTTTATATTATGCCTGTGGATCAGATTGTAGTAATCGCTGACGACTCCGATTTTACATAGGATATCGACTTCTATTCCCAGTTCTTCTTTGAGTTCCCTTCTGATGGCGGAGTCAGTTGTTTCCCCTTTTTCCACACCGCCGCCAGCCGTCTCGATCAGCGTTGCTTTTCCAAAATCATCATCTCGAACAACCCTTACAAAATAGTAATATCCCTCTGTATCAAAAACGATCGCTCTTGCGATCTCCCTATCATGGTCGATGTATTCCATTTTCCACTCTGTATCTTTAAGTTCAAGTTTAAAAATAGATTTACTGTTTTCTCCAATCGTCCTATGCTTCATGCAATCCACCATGTACCGTCCGCCGCCTGATAAAGCGCCCCTACTTCTTCCGAAAGTATATTCCCATTGTAATCCTTGACAATTACTTTGCAATAATACTGGTAGCTGTCGGTCGCACAGTCTTTTTCCTCGTCCCAGCCTTCTTCTACCCAAGATTCAAAGTACACCTTTTCGCCCTCGATAAACATGACGGTCTCATTTCCGTTCATCGGAAAAGAAAACTTCCTGGGATAGCAGCACTCAAAGCAATCCTCCTGACTGATAATGTGCACCGGATTCCCTATAATACGCAGATTATATAGATTGACCTCCTCTGTACGCAGCTCCGTTACTTTTTCCAAAAACTCTTCGGGAATGCAGCGATACAGGGTAATTCTTTTTTCATCATAATCGCCTTGCAGGAAGTAGTAAAAACCCTCAGCGTAAACAGGATCGCTGTAAACAACATTTCGCTTCTTTGCAAACGGTTGATACACATTTCCGGAATCAAAATCAAAGAAAATAATAATAGAGCCTTGATATCCCCCGACCTTCGACCATTCGATCAGGTCATAAAAATCATTTGTATCCGAATGGGCAAAAGCGAACCGGTCCTGACCTGCAATTTTTTCTATATATCTGCCTGATGGTTCTTTGAAACGCCGTATATCTTTTTTAATTTCCATAGTGTTACTCCCTGTTTTCGTGCATTGCACGAAATTTAGTAATGGTATTTTACCACCACATTGTTTTCTATTCAATAGGCATTTTTCTCCTCTATAAACGTAAGTTTTATATCTGACTCAGCTGTCGGATGCCAGTACTGTCATCCACTCACTTCATTCGCGGGACAGTACCAGGCTCCCTCAAAAATGATCCATAAGGCTTATTTTTTCCACTTTTCCTATTGACATACGCTTTGTTTGTGTAGCATCATGTTCACAAAACATGGAATTGAATTAATTCTAATAACGGGAGGAACAAATTATGCCGCTTGAAATAGTACGAAACGACATCACCAAACTAAACGTGGACGCAATTGTAAACGCAGCCAATCACACCCTGTTGGGAGGCGGCGGGGTTGATGGAGCGATCCACCACGCTGCAGGCCCGGAACTACTCGCAGAGTGCCGGACGTTAGGCGGCTGTGAAACCGGCAGCGCAAAAATCACCGGCGCGTACCGTCTGCCCTGCAAATATGTGATCCATACCGTGGGGCCCCGCTGGCACGGAGGTAATCATGGAGAGCGTGAAAAACTCATCTCTTGCTATCGCACTTCCCTTGAGCTTGCCAAGGAAAACAAATGCGATACCGTGGCGTTTCCCTTGATTTCCTCCGGCATCTATGGCTATCCGAAAGATAAAGCCCTGAAGGTTGCCATTGACACAATCAGCGATTTCCTTTTCAGCAACGAGATGACCGTCTATATCGTGATATTCGATAAAGCCGCTTATCAGATCAGCGAAAAACTGTTCAAAGATATAGCCGAGTACATCGACGACAACTATGTTGAGGAACATACTGACCGCCGCGAGGAACAGATGCGGAGCCTTCTTCTTGATGAAGAAATATTTGACGGCATTTCCGAAAATGCCGAGATGTCCACGCCCATCGCAAAAGCCAGTATGGAAGCTCCGACTGCTGCCTCGCTGGACGAAGCGATAAGCATGATCGACGAAAGTTTTTCAGAGATGCTTCTCCGAAAGATAGACGAGCGCGGCATCACGGATGCCCAATGCTACAAGAAAGCAAACATTGACCGTAAGCTGTTCTCCAAAATACGGAGCGACAGGTTTTACAAGCCGAGCAAGCCCACGGTCTTGGCGTTTGCCATAGCTCTTGAACTTCCACTGAGCGAGACACGGGAAATGCTGATGAAAGCGGGCTTTGCCCTCTCCCACAGCAACAAGTTTGATATTATCGTTGAGTTTTTTATCAGCTGTGGGAACTATAATATTTTCGAGATCAACGAGGCACTGTTTGCATTCGACCAGAGCCTCTTGGGGGCATAAGAATTATGA
Organism: uncultured Lachnospiraceae bacterium; assembly: GCA_947593655.1. Classification (GTDB taxonomy): domain Bacteria; phylum Bacillota; class Clostridia; order Lachnospirales; family Lachnospiraceae; genus Roseburia. The sequence goes on from CANQDS010000101.1 coordinate 8,176, forward strand.
GAATTGCAACATGGAATGTGGAACGTCTGAAACACAGGCGGTCACTCAGCGACATCCTGCTTGCCTGCGAACAGGCAAGGGCAAATATACTCATTCTTACAGAAACGGACGAACAGGTGCGTCCATCTTCTTTCCGTTATTGCTTCCAAACTCCGAAGCTCATGGAAATAGTGCCGGGATATTACAAGCCCTCGGAAAACCGCGTATCTATCCTTACCAACTACAAATGTGTCGGCAATCATATCACCTATGACAAGTACACCGCCCTATGTGTTGAGCTGGAAACTGCGCTGGGCAGCCTATGCGTCTATGGGACGATCATGGGCATCGAGGGAAACAGGAGATCATCATTCAAAACGGATTTGCAGAAGCAGATTAAAGACTTTGCACGGCTGACCGCAGCCGGGAAATATCTCTGCATCGCTGGTGATTACAACATCAGCTTTTCGGACAATTATTACTTCACAAACTTTGGGAGGAATACGCTCACTCAGTCATTTGCCGAGAACCATATCCGTCTGCTCACACAAGATGCCCCGGAATGTATTGACCATATTGCTGTCTCCCAAAAGTTTGTCAATGGTATGTCGGTGAGCCTTGAAGAATGGAACATAGAGAAAAATCTCTCTGACCATAAAGGAATTGTTGCAACAATCCATCCGCAAAAATAATTGTCGCTTGCTATGCGACCAAACCGAATATTGTTTGTCTTAAAATGCAGCTGTAAGTTGAAATCAGACAGCTGCATTTTTTTTGATGGAGGTAATGAACATGAGAAAGAATTTGACTGAGATCGTTTTTATCCTTGACCGCAGCGGCTCCATGCACGGACTTGAGGCCGACACCATCGGCGGCTTTAATTCCATGATAGAAAAACAAAAGCAAGCCGACGGAGATGCACTGATCTCCACTGTCCTTTTTGACAATTTCAGCGAAGTCCTGCATGACCGCGTGGACGTTCAGTCGATCAACTTTTTGACCGAAAAGGACTACTCCGTGCGCGGTCGCACTGCCCTGCTGGATGCAATCGGCGGAGCAATCCACCATATCGGGAACGTCCACAAGTATGCGAGGAATGAGGATGTGCCGGAGCATACCCTATTCGTTATCACTACGGACGGAATGGAGAACGCAAGCCGCCGCTATTCCAGTGATAAGGTCAAGCAAATGATCGAGAGGCAAAAGGCAAAATACGGCTGGGAATTCCTTTTCCTGGGTGCGAACATTGACGCCGTGGAGACCGCAAGAGGCTTTGGCATTTCAGAAGACCGCGCCGTAAACTTCCATAATGACAGCCGGGGGACGCAGCTCAACTATGAAGTCCTTAGTGAGACGATTTGCAGAGTGCGGGCGTCCCGTCCCATCACCGGCGACTGGAAAAAGCGTATTGATGAAGACTACCACGAAAGAAAGATAAGAAACAGTAATGGCAAGAACTATCACAGTAAAAGGCGTTCATTTGAGCGCCTTTTTTCGCGGCATATCTGCGGTCATATAAGCAAACCCTTTGTCCCAATATTTAATCGCCTTGTAGCAGCCGCCGGTCAGCCCTGTACTGTCCGCGATTGCCTTATAATCGCTGTCTTCTACAATTCCCATTTCCGGCAGACCAACCTCTTTACTGTATTGCTGACCGTTTCATCCCGAACCGTCAAAGGTTTCAGCGCTATTGTAAAATAAGCGGCTAATGTCCCATCCTCCATGTCATGCACCAAATATGTAACTGACTGGTCTGAACTTTTCTGAAATAGGTAGAATTTATCCTAATTGTTGTGTATAATAGAAATGGAGATGCATACAAATGACAATTAACACGAACACGCTGGTTTCCATCACGGAAGCCAATCAAAACTTCTCCCGTGTCGCTCGGCTCGTCGACGAGAACGGCGCAGCGGTCATTCTCAAAAACAATGTGCCACGCTATCTTGTTGTGGAGTTCGGTCAGGCGGAATCCGAGCAGCTTGCCGCCGATGAGGACGTTATGGCGATTTCCAAGCGCCTGATCGGAAAAAACCGGCAGGCTTATGAGGTGCTTGCCAAATGAAGCGGCTGACGAAAGAGCAGGTTCTTTTGCTCCATAGCGCCTTGACACCCGTCCGGTTACGGTATGGCGCGGTACGTACTGCAAAAATCATAGAGATTTCTTAAAAATATCGGAGGGGAATTTCAATGGATATTCGAAATACAAAAGAATATAAAGAGATGGGTTACGCAGTCGTTTCCTGCCCGATTTGCGAACGTGAAACGTTGGATTCTTATTGGATTTGCGAGTGTTGCGGCTGGGAATACGACGGCGTCACGGATGAAAACGTTTTTTCCGCCGCCAACGGCGCAACGATTCGGGAATATCGGCTTCGCTATCAGGTGCGGCAAGCACTCCGAGAAAAGAAAATCCGTGCGGACCGCTCAAATCCCGAAACGGCTCCGTTTTCCCCGCACCCCAAACAGATTGTCGTGACCAAAAAAGAACTGCGCCGACAAATGCTGCTCAATTTTGCAAATCCGAATAATCTTTTGCAGATTTTGGTTTTCGGTAAAAACCATCCGAAATTTGAGGAACGGTTAACGAAAGCGTGCATTAAGCTGCAAACGGCATCCTCCTTTATCTATCACCGCGGACAAGAAGCGGGCAAGCTCTCCGAGCGGGAGTACGAACGGTATCTTTACGATTCGTACTGTGAAACCCCGGCGGAATGCCGCGTTCGGCTGGAGGAAATTTACAGGCGGGATGGGCTCGATCCACGGGAAATATCGGAAGAATTAACCAATACGGTGTTTGAAAAATTCTGCGCCGTCAAACGCTATACGCTGCCCATGATCGCCAATACGGCGGAATACGCCTATTTTTCCTTTTTCCGACATATCATCCTGTTTGTTATCGAGCA
>CANQDS010000102.1 GCA_947593655.1 uncultured Lachnospiraceae bacterium
CCCGGTATAAGGATACCTTCCCGTCGCGACCACATCCCGGCAGGTCTTCATTTCCGCCTGTACCGGCCGGGAAAAAACGGCTGACATTTTTTTCGCCCGTCCGCTCCCCTTCATCTCCGAGAGAACATCTTTTCCGAGGAAAACCGTGCCGCCGAGCAGCTGCAGCTGTCCCGCGATGCTCTTTAGAACCGTGGATTTCCCGGCGCCGTTCGGACCGATCAGCGTCAGGATCCGCCCTTTCGGAAGCGCGATCCCGATCTCCCGGATCAGCGGCTTTCCGTCGTAACCCACGCACATTTTTTCCGTAAAAAAATAGCAGTCTTCCATTCCCGCTTCCATTCCTGACCATACCTCCCGCCCGGCTTTACGCACTTTCTCCCAATACGGACTCTTTCTGAGCACCCCTCCGGCAAAGATTCTTTCCGCACGTTTTCCGCACGTTTTCTGCACTCTTTCCGCGCGCGCCCCCTCCAGCCCTTTCTCACTTTTTCCGCCGCGCCATGATCGCGATCACGACCGGCGCGCCGAAAACAGCCGTCACGGTGCTGATGCCAAGCTCCGACGGCGCGAACATCGTTCTGGCCAGAAGATCGCAGAAAAGGCAGAACGCGCTCCCTCCCAGAAAACAGGCCGGCACCATCCAGAGCGGTTCCGTCGTATGAAGAAGCCTCCGGACCAGATGCGGGGCGGCGATCCCGACAAAGGAGATCGGACCGGCGAACGCGACCACGCACGCCGATAAAATACTCGAAAAGAGCACGATGCACCCTTTCAAAAGCCCCAGATTCACGCCCAGATTCTGCGCATACGCATCCCCCAGCTGATACGCGCCCAGCGGTTTTGCCATCAGAAAAACAGCCGCCGCCGTCAGAAAGACCACAATCGACATCACCCGGACATTTTCCCACGTCATCCCGGAAAAACTGCCCTGCGACCAGTTATGGAGATTGACGATATCGGCGTCGTCGGCAAACGTTACCACCAGTTCCGTCACGGCCGAACAGATGTAGCCGATCATAATGCCGCTGACGACCAGCATCGACATATTCGAAACGCGGCGTGACATCAGAAGCACAAAACCCATCGAAAGCATCGCCCCGAAAAACGCTGCCAGGATCATCATGGCGGAAGTCACCGGAACCGCCCGCCCCAGCAGAAACACCATCAGAAGCGCCACAGTCATTTTTGCGCCGGAAGAGATTCCGAGCACGAACGGCCCCGCGATGGGATTATTGAAAAACGCCTGCAAAAGATAGCCTGCCAGCGCCAGCGCCCCGCCGAGCACAAAAACAGCCGCCGCCCGCGGCAGCCGGATATCCCACAGAATCCGCGCGGCGGCCGTCTGTTCCGCCGTCCGGGAAAGCGCACCCGCCAGCTCCGGAAAAGAGATCGGAACGCTTCCGATGCAGAGGTTCATCAAAAAAAAGACCAGAGTGCCCGCCCCCAGCAGGGCCAGCGCCGCCGGATAGCGGCATGTTCTTTTTGCTTTCGTCTGCATCCGCATATGTTTTCTCCTACTACTTGATTTCGCGTTATGTACCTTATATTTCCTCACAGACGCCATGAGCCATGCTTCTTACGTTTTTCACAGGCACATGCGCCATGAGCCTTTCTGTCAATCAAGATGATACAGGTAGTGCATCCCGTCGTCTTTTCCCAAAAGCATCGCGTGGATATCCCCGATCAGGTATCCGATCGATAAAGACTGCTGGTACATGTCATTGGACGTGCACCAGACGTTCCCTTCCTTCACCGCCTTAAAATCCTCCAGAACCCCGCATTTTTCCAGAAGTTCCTCCACGCTGGAAACGCCGCCGTCGATGGAACTGTTATAGATCAGAAAATCCGCGTCCTTCGCCCCCGCGTAAAACTCCTCCACCTGCATATTCATGGTAGAGCGCCGGCTTTCCGGATCGCCGAGATCCGGGAAGACATAATTTCCTCCGGCCAGCTCGATCATTTTCGGAATATAATCCGACGACTGGCGCACCTGAACCAGACCGTTGGAGGTAATAAAGAAAAAGGCCACGGTTTTTGCGGTTTTCTCATCCGCCTGCACCCCATCAAGGATCGCGGTCTGCTCCTGAAAGATCCGCTCCGCCTCCGTTTCCTTTCCGAGAAGCGCCCCATAAAACTTCACCCACTCCACCCGGCCGAGCGGATGGGATTCATAGCTGGAATAATCGATCAAAACGGGGATCCCGAAATCCTCCAGTTTTTCCACCACTTCGGGCGAATGGGAGATCATCATATTCTCGATAGCGAGCGTGCAGCCGTTGGAAACGATCTGCTCGTAATCCGGCTTGTTGTATTTCCCCGCATAGCGGATCCGGCCGCTTTCCATCGCCTCCCGCGCCTCTTCAATATACCAGCCGTCCGCTTCCTGCCCGGAAAAAGCGATTGCATCCAGCCCGCCCAATTCCTGAAACATGTCCATCACCGACGATGCCACCAGATACAGATTCCCGACCGGAGCAGAAAGCACGGAAATATCGTTCTCTTTTTCCTCGCCTTCCTCCAGTTCCTCCGGCGCTTTCTGCCCCTGCGGCACGATCAGAAAATGCGCCCCGTCCATCACCGTAGTCAGCATCGTATAACCGCCCTCGTAATAGTCCACGGTAAAATTTTCGGCGTACTGCAGCTTCATGCTGCCCGTCTTTTTCAATCCGATCGCAGCCTCCAGACGCTCTGGATCGCCCGCTCCGCCGTCCGTGGCTGCCGTCTGAGCTTCCGAAAGCCCTTCCGCCGCCTGTTCTTTCGCCTGTGCTTCTGTCTGCCCTTCTGTCCGTCCTTCCGCTCCGCCGGATGTTTTCCCGGCGCATCCGAACAGTACGCAAAGCCCGGCCAGCAGCAGGATGCCCAGAAATGCCGCCGTCTTTTTGCTCTTCATTCCGGCTCCTCTTGTTGTGTTATTTTTGTTGCTATTCTTGTTTCTATTCTCGTTTTGCTATTCTTGTTGCTATTCTTGTCTTGTTTCTATTCCCGTTCTCTTGCCAGTCCTGTTTTGCTTAATCCGCCGCCCGCAGCGTATCCGACCGGAACGTAATCGTGTACTCGATCTCATGCGGCGTGCTCATGGCGATCGTATCGCCGATGATCGAAATCGGAACATCCAGCGCCGCGACCGGAATCTCAAACGTCGAATTTCCGTCCGTATTGACCGGCAGATATTTTTCCGAATCCACGATCATATAGTCATAATTCGGGCTGTTCCACTCTACGACCGCCGTCATCCTCCCGTCTGCGGCCGTAAGGCGGGCCGGTGAGAGGATCTTCGCTTTTCCGCTTCCTCCCTCGAAAACCAGTTCCGCCTGATAAGTACCGTTCTCCGGCGCGCCGCTCTGTGCGTCCGCGCTCTGGTCTGCGCCGCCCTGCGTGTCCGCGCTCTGACCTCCGCCGCTCGACGCGTCCGTGCTCTGGTCTGCGCCGCTCACACCCTCTGCGCCGTCCGCGGCCGGAACCGGATCAGAAACGCTGACTTTATGGTCATACCACTTTCCCTTGGTGCCGACGATCGCGAGGTCGAATTCCGTATCCAGCGCCGGAACCGGAACGTCAAAACCGTTTACGGTTTCCGTCGTGCCGTCGCTGTAGGAAACAGTATCCTCGGTCGGCTCTAAAAGCACGGCCCCGTCCTTTTGGGCGTCCTCGGCCAGTCCCGGATAGAGATTGACGATGCTTTGGGATACCAGCGAAACATGGATCGTCATTTTCCCGTTTTCCACGGTCAGCGTGCCCTTTCCGCCACAGGCTTCGCTGACATGGAACATGCTGCTGTCCGTGTGAAATTCCGCCGTATACACCCCGTCCGGAAGTTCTGCGTTACTTTCCGTTTCCGAAGCCTCCTGTGTCTCCGTTTCATCCGTACCGCCTGCGCAGCCGCCCGCGGCAAATGAGGTCAGCAGCAGGGCAAGCAGCGCTGCCGCAAATATGATCTTTTTCTTCATAATCACCGTTTCCTTTCCGAACCCGCACTAATTTTCCATCGCATCCGCAACATGGCGGATATAGATCTGCTGGATCTCTTCTACCGCGCCGAGCCCCATGATCTGGGCGTCCGTGCTTTCGATCTTCCCGGACGACTGAAACATGCGTACCCAGGAATCCTCCTGCTCTCCCGCCATATCGTTATTGGCGTGGTCGCCTGCCACAACCATCAGCGGCCGGAGAACGGCTTTTTGGTATCCGGCCTTTGCCAACGCCTGAATGACCGCTTCACAGGAAGTTTCTTCCGGTTCGCCCTCAACCGTGCCGATAAACACATTTTCATATCCCAGATCCTGCATCTGGGTCTGCATCTGGCTGTAGGACACCTTTGCCGTATGGGACGTGCCGTGCCCTAACAGGACAAACGCCGTACCGTCTTCTTTCGCTTCCTTTAGGCTCCCGTAGCCCGCTTCCGCCACGGCCGCCTGTACTGCGGCCTTTGCAACTTCTTTCTTATCGTCGTTGACCGCGGACGCGTCCGCGCCGACTTCCCCTAAAAGCGGTTCCGCGATCTTCACCGATTCAAAACGGTCGCGGTAAGCGTCCACCGCTTCCGTCAGTTCGTCATACTCCGCCCCGTGCATCAGATGCGTCGGCTGCACGATCAGTTCCTTCACACCGTTTTCCGCCGCGCGTTCCAGCGCCTGATCCATATTGTCGATCCGCTCGCCGTCGCGCGCCTGAATATGGTTAATGATGATCTGCGCGGTAAAAGCCCGCCGGACGGACCAGTCCGGATACGCTTTCTGAACCGCGTCTTCGATGCCCTTGATGTCGCTTACCCGGCTGTCGTTAAAAGACGTTCCGAAACTGACGACGAGGATTTCCTTCTCCCCGATGCCGTCCTGATTGCGCGGATCGTCTTTCGAAGCGTCCCCGGTATCCCTTCCAAAATAATCCGGATCCGCAAATTCCCCTTCTACCAGCGCTTTCTGCTCATCCGTCAGCGCATCCCACGCGGCTTTCGCCTGTGCGCACTGTTCGTCCGTCTGATCGGTCCGCTTCTGCACATAGATGGCGTCGATCAGCGCCGCCGCTTCATCGGCCGCTTTCTGATCCGCATCCTCCTCATCCTCTGCATCATCCGACTCAGAAGGCACCTGCGACACATCCTCCGTTTGGTTCTTTTCCGCTCCGTTCGAACAGCCCGCAAGCAGCGCAGAAGCGCCCATCGTTCCTGCCAGAAGCACCGCCAGTAATTTCTTTTTCATCTTCCCGTCTCCCCTCGTGTGTATGATTTCCAAATCAAAGAAAAAACCTCTACCGCTGCCCGGCCACGGCAATGGTAAAGGTTCTGCACACAAAAGAAGCCTGCGGGAAAACATCCTCTCTGCAAAAGCCCCAAAAATAAGGCTCCGGCACAGGATCTTCCTGCCGGTCGTTACGTACAGCCAGTTACTCGTGGCCTGAAACAAGCGTTTCTGTACTGCATACAGGCAGGTCTCCCGGCTGATAGCTTTCGGTTCCCCATCGCATCCGCCATCTTCCCGGTCTCCCAGTGATCTTTCGGCTTCTGCTCGCTAATTACGGTGACGAGTTCGTACAGGACTTGCACCTGTTTCCCTTTTCACCGGAACCGGCGGTTCCCCGCCGTTCCGGCACCTGTATGCGTGATTCGGTTTTTAAAAAATTAACATATTTCCCGCGGCCTGTCAACCCCGAAACGGCCGCCGGAGCGCGATTTTAAGTTCCGTTTATCCCGCGCCCATCCGCAAAGCCGCGCTGACGCGCTTTCCGCCGCTTCGCGCCTGCCTTTGCTCATGAACGGCCGCCGCTTACTTCATCCCAAGGCGGATCCGGTCGGTGATCAAGGCGATAAATTCTGAATTGGTCGGCTTTCCTTTCCCGTTGCTGATCGTATATCCAAACAATTCATCGATAAAATCCATTTTTCCGCGGCTCCACGCAACTTCGATCGCATGGCGGATCGCACGTTCCACGCGGCTCGGCGTGGTGTCGTAACGTTTCGCAATGCTGGGATACAGGATCTTCGTAATGGAGTTGAGCATGTCCATATCATTAACGGACATGATGATCGCCTCCCTCAGATATTGATAACCCTTGATATGCGCCGGTACGCCGATCTCATGAATGATCGAAGTCACGGTATTTTCCAGATCCTGCTGTGTGTAAGTCTTCTTGTCCCTTTCGTACGCGCTGCTCTTGCGGTGCTCCTTCTCATTCTTCCGGCTGCGGACCTCTTTGATCCGGTTGATGACCATATCGCTGTCGAACGGCTTCATGATGTAATAAGCGGCACCGTTTTCAAAAGCGGTTTCCATGATCTGTTCCTGTCCGATCGCACTCACCATCAGAAAATCAGGATGTTCCTTCATGGTAGTATCCGATTGAACCTTTTCCATGACGCCGATCCCGTCCAGTTTCGGCATGACAACGTCCAAAAGCACGATATCCGGCTCTTTTTCTTTAATCATAAGGTACGCTTCCATCCCGTCCTTTGCAGTACCTACCACTTCAAAGCTCTCTTCGCTGGAAATGATATCTCCTAGAAGCCTTACCATTTTCTCATTGTCATCTGCGATCGCGCATTTCAGTTTTTCCATATGTCCTCCTGCCTTCCTTGCATTCCTTTAACAAAAAATATATATTTTCAACGTTACATATTTTTGTCAAATATTGTCAATAACATTCTTTTTTCAGACTGTTTTGTCAATATTTCAGAATATCTGGAAAACTCTTAGACACGAAAAATCCGATTATGCGTCCATGAATCCCATTACTTTCAAATAGTCTTCCGACTTATTTTTCATGATCAAAAAACCGCGCTCCAGCTCCGGAAACGCCAGCGCATGGGAGATCAGCCCCGCAGGAGCGATCCGCTTATTTTCCAATCGAGAAAGCGCATAATGCCAGTCATCCTCTTCTCTTCCGGTAAACGAGGAATTCCAGGTGCCCGTAACGGTCAGCTGGTTCCGAAGGATCTTCCAGTAGACCTCTTTGGCCAGCGTCATATCCGAATACGGATTCCCCACCAGACAGATCCGGCCGGCCGGAGCCGCCAGATCGATTGCCTGGGAAACCGTCTCGTTTTTCCCGACACATTCAAAAAAAACGTCCGCGCCGCACCCGCCCGTGCGCTGCAGGATCCACTCCCGGACGTCTTCGGTCCGGCTGTCGCAGTAATTCTCCTCCGGAAAACCAAGACCGGCCAGCGTCCGCCGCTGGAAATCCTTATTTCCGACCGCAAGAACCCTGCCCGCGCCGCGTTCTGTCAGAAACAGAACGAGCAGCATCCCGATCGTGCCGAGCCCGCATACCGCCACGCAGTCTTTCGGGCCGGGCAAGGCGCGCCGCATCGCATGGACCGCGACGGCCATCGGCTCGAGCATCGCCGCCTCTTCATACGATACCTCCGCGGGAAGTTCGATCAGGCTGGAAACCGGAACGGCCGCATACTCCGCGAACCCGCCGTCCCGGCGGGAGCCCAGATAACTGTAATTCCGGCACATCTCATACTGCCCGTTCCGGCAGGGAGCGCATTTGCGGCACGGGATCAGCGGAAAAATGCCTGCCCGCTTATGAAGCCATTTCCGGTTTGCCCGCGCACCCGTTTCCACCACTTCCCCGGAAAATTCGTGTCCGGGAACAAGCGGCATCCGGTGCGCCCCGGTTTCGTAAATGCGCGGAATGTCCGAGCCGCAGATGCCCGCCGCCTTTACCCGCACCAGTACCTCATCTTCGGCCGGTTCCGGAGTTTTGAATTCCTCCAGCCGGATATCCTTCCGATCGTGTAAAACCCATGCTTTCAAAATCGTTCCCCGCCTTCTTTTTCCCGTAAGATCTGCTCAAAACGCTTCAGATCCGCATTTGTCGTAATCTTAAAATTCCCCTCGTCGCCGGGAATGATCGCAATATCCATGCCCGCCGACACCGCCGGTTCCGAAGAACCGCACACGGCCGCAAACTGCTCCCTGCTTAAGGAAAGATTCGCCTGATAATACGGCAGCAGCCGGAAAACCTCCGGCGCCTGTCCCGCATAAACCCGGCTCCGATCCAAAAGCTCCCCGATCCGTTTCCCGTCCGGGCTTAAATATACCGTATCCTTCATCGGAAGCGCGGGCATCACGCCGTCATGGCCGCAAAGCGCCGCAAAACACGCCTCGAGCTGCTTTCCGCTGACCAGCGGGCGCGCCGCATCGTGGATCAGCACCGCATCTTCCTGTAAAATTTCTTTCTTTTCCAGAAGAAAAGACAGTGCATTCAAGATCGAGCCCTGCCTTGTTTCTCCGGGATCGGAAAATCCCAGAAACTTACCGTCCGGGATCCCGCTCTCCTGTATGCCTGTTTCGATCGTTTCCCGCCATTTCGGATCCGCCGCAATGCAGATCGCGTCGATCTGCGGGCATCCGGCCAGCGTCTGCAGCGAATAGGTAAAGATCCTCCTGCCGGAAACCGTAAGATATTGTTTTGGTATCGCAGATCCCAGGCGGGAACCGGTCCCGCCCGATAACAGCACCGCAAAATTCATCGTTCTACTCCAGTTTAAATTTATGCACTTCCTGATTCAGCTGGTCGGCAATATCCATATTGGAATTGGCTTCGTTCCCAATATCGCTGACATTCGCCGTCAGGTTCACAGATACTTCCGTTACGTTTTCGACGCCCTTCGCGCTCTCCTCCACCGCCGCATTGACATCGGAGATGGCCTCCTTGATGTTGTCGATATTGTTCTTCAGCAGTCTGCTCTCTTCCGCAAAACCGCTCATCATCTCGTTCATCACGCCGACATCGCTGCGGTAATTGCCGCTGGTCTCCAGCAGCTTCTCGTAGCCGTTCATCGCCGTCTCGTCGAGGAAATTCAGCATCGCCTCCGCTTCCCGCGCAAGCTCATTGACCGCCTCCACGACTTCCGCGCTGACCTTCTGGATCCGCGTCGCCGTTTCCGCAGAATCCGCCGCCAGTTTTCCGATCTCGCCCGCTACGACCGCAAAGCCTCTCCCGGCTTCGCCCGCCCGCGCCGCTTCGATGCTCGCATTGAGCGACAGCAGATTCGTCTGCTCGGTAATGTTGATGATATTGTCGGTCAGCGCGCCGATCTCCTGGACTGCTTTCGACTTCTCGATCTTTTCATTGACAACGGCCGCCATTTCCTGCGCCTGCAGCCTTGCGTTCTGCTGCTCGCGCTCCGCCATTTCATAGATCCCGGCCGCTTTCTTCATCGTCTCATCCGAAGACTTCCGCCCCGCTTCGGCGCTGGTGGAAATCGCCTCGATCGCATGGTAGACGTCGCTGATCGAATGGTTGACTCCGCCGATCGCAACACTCGTCTCCTCCATCGAAGCGCTCATCTGCTGCATGGTCGCAGACACATCCGTAATGCTTAACTCCGCATCGGAGAGATCCTTGACCACGCTCTTGGAGGAACTGTTCAGCTGGATGGAATTGCCCGCGATGCTGACCATGATCCCCCGGATATATTCCAGAAGGCTGTTGACATTATCGGCGATCAGTTCCATTTCGTCCCCGGTACGGATATCGAGTTTCCTCGTCAGATCGCCCTCGCTGTGTACCAGATCGTAGATCTTACGGTCCACCATGCGCAGGCTTCTCGTGATTCTTCCCACGATCAGATGGAGCAGCACGAAAGCCAGCACCATGCAGACAACCGCGATAATGATCACCTGCATCAGGATCGTATTCAGCCGTTTGACCACGGAGGAGGCGTCGTAATCGCATCCGAGCACCCCGACGATCTTCCCGCTGCTGTCCGTGATCGGTTCATAGACCGAGATCAGATCCCCGTCGCTGGTGGAATCGATATAATCCTGAACGTAAGGCGTCCCCGCAAAAACGTCCGCCAGTTCCGAATACGGCACTTCAAATTCATCCCCGACCGCACTCTGCCCCGCGGAAGTATCCGTATCCACGCCGTAATACACGGTATTTCCGTCCGTATACAGCGTATACAAAAACGCGATGCCGCAGGTTTCCTGCATGGCCCTCATGGAGGCAAGCAAAGTCTGATACTCCTCCCCGGATTCTCCGCCCGGCTGGATCTTCTCCAGCGCATCGCCGTCAATGACATTCAGTGTCACGAGCGCCGCCATATTGGCCTGCTCCACGCCCATGCCGACCATCCCGCTGTTGATGTTCCGATACGAAGTGATCCCCAAGATCAGGCAGATCAGGCAGACCAGTGCCTCCGCCGGGATCAGGATCTTCATCCGGATGCTCAACCTCCTTGTCTTCTGCTTCAATTGTACCATCTCCTTGTCTTATGCAGCCGAAACGTTTCCAATTACCCTCCCTTTCATTGTAGTAATTCATTCTGATAAAATCAATCATTTATTCCAAAAATTCTAAAAAATCAGAATTGCGTATTAATGTTCTTACGCATCCAGATACCTTGCTGTCCGAATGCGTAAGAACAGGAAACAGGGGTGAGCCGCAATTGCTTTCCGCACCGGAAACGAAAGGGGCTGTCGCACTAAGTAATTAGTGCGCAGCCTCGTTTTTTTGAAAAAAATAACTGCCAGACCTCGAAAAAGTCT
>CANQDS010000103.1 GCA_947593655.1 uncultured Lachnospiraceae bacterium
ACTCCGCCAACAGCAATAAATGCTGCTTCTCGGTCAAATTCGGGGCGTTTGAACCACATATCCAAGTATTCGGGAAGAATTACCTTCTTATCTTTTACTCGGAAAATAGGGTAAGCAGGAGACATTATCGCTTTTTCGTATTCATCTAATCTTGCCACCGGAATTTTAGCGTCTCTGCTTACCTGCATAAGACTGACGGCAAAATCATCTTTTCTTATAACTTTATATTTCGTCATGTCTGTTCCATTGGTATTTGCAACAGATTTAATAAAACATTTATCAATGCTTACGCCGAGAAGGTCAGTCACAGAGCCATCGCTGTTACGCTCATCTATTCTATCAACAAGTTCATAAAGAGCTTTATAATTCGATTTCATATCCCAACTCCTTAAACACACTCAGCAAATCTGCTTTTGACTTTTCCTCTTGCACAAGCAGGTCTTTCAGTTCACTCTGCAAAGCTTTCATTTTAGTATCAAAGTCAATGTTCTCATCACGATTGATAAACTCGATATAGCGGCTTGGCACAAGCGTATATCCCTTTGCTGCCACTTCCTCTTCCGTGGCAGAATAGCAAAACTCCGAAATATTTTGATAAGTCTCTTCATACCCTTCCTGCTGCCAGTTATGATAAACTGCCGAAACTTTGTCCCGATCTTCTTCCGTCAGTTCTATGTATTTCTTCTCATAGGGACTTCCCATCTGCCGCAAATCCATAAAAAGAATTTCTTTTTCTCTATCACGATAGTGCTTTTCTACATCGTTTTTTATGACAATACGCGCTCTTTTATTTCTGTTCAATATCCAAAGTGTAACACTGATATCTGTTGTATAGAATAAATTCCTCGGCAAAATGAGAATTGCTTCAACCAAATGATTTTCTATCAACTGCTGCCTGATTTTTAACTCTGTTCCGTCATCCGACAATGCCCCATTTGCCAGAAGGAAACCTGCCACTCCGTTCTGCGACAGCTTTGATACAATATTCAAAATCCAACCATAATTGGCATTGCTTGTGGGCGGTACTTCATAACCATTCCATCTCGGATCATCTATAAGTTCGTCTGCTGCTCTCCATTCCTTCTGATTAAACGGCGGATTTGCCATAATATAATCTGCCTTCAAATCCTTATGCTGATCATTTGTAAACGTATTTGCCGCCATTTCGCCCAGATTAGCGGAAATTCCACGGATAGCAAGATTCATCTTGGCTAGTTTATATGTAGTGTTGGTATATTCCTGCCCATAAATGGAAACTTTCTTCTTATTTCCATGATGTGCCTCAATAAATTTTATGGATTGCACAAACATACCTCCAGAACCACAGCAGGGATCATACAAAATTCCGTCATATGGCTCAATCAATTCCGCAATCAGATTAACTATGGTTTTAGGCGTATAGAATTCGCCCTTCCCTTTCCCTTCGGCAATGGCAAACTTGCTCAGGAAATATTCATACATACGCCCGATAATATCATTTTCTTTGTCCTTGGTCGTATCTATTTTATTGATTTCATCAAGAAGCGACGCCAGTTTTACCGTATCAATCTGGAGTCTGGAATAATAATTATCGGGCAGAGCACCTTTTAAAATAGGATTAGTCTTTTCAATCGTATATAAAGCTGTATCTATCTTTAGCGCAATATCATCCTGCTTCGCATTTTCCATAATATAAGACCAGCGGCTTTCTTCCGGAAGATAAAAAACATTGTCTTTTGTATAAAAGGCAATATTCTCTACAAATTTTTCCATGCCGTCTGCAATAATTTTTTCTCTTTGCTCAACAAATTTATCACTGGCAAACTTCAAGAAAAACAAGCTGAGTACCACGTGCTTATATTCCGAGGGTTCCACTGAACCTCTCAACTTATCGGCTGATTTCCAGAGTGCTTCTTCCATAGACACTTCTTTCACCTTTTTCTTTGCTGCCATTTTTATCCCCCCTAGTCCTTAGTAAACTCCAAAAGTTCATACTCACCGCATTCTAGCGCATCACAGATCTTTACAATTGTTCCTATAGATATAACTCATCCTTATTCAGATGAATGATAATATTTCCGTTTATCTGCATTTTCTTTTGAATTTCATATTGTTTATCTTCTTATCAATCATTAATTTCCATAAACGAAATGGTCTGCTCATATGATGTTCCCCTTAAATATACAATTATTGTATCACTAAATAGATAAATTTTCTATTACTTTTATGCCGGTCAAAACGCTCCTCGCCCCCTCCCCGACTCCATCTTGCCAAAGCACAGTAAAAGGCCGCACGAAAGGGGGACTTCCGTGCGGCCTGCAGGATCATGACTCAGGGTTGTTCAGTTCTTCCAGATATTTATCCAGGATCAGCTTCTGGATGTGATTCCTAGTATCCGAATTGATCGGATGGGCAATATCCCGATACTCCCCATCACTTGCCTTGCGGCTCGGCATTGCGATGAACAATCCCTTTTCTCCTTCGATGACCTTAATGTCGTGTACGACAAATTCATCATCAATGGTAATTGAAACGACAGCCCTCATCTTACCTTCTTTGTCCACTTTACGGATTCTTACATTTGTTATCTGCATACCTTCATCCCCTTGCTTTCTTAGTGTTACATGAAATACCTTTCATTGCTGTCAGTAACCACTCGAACGCCATCTTCTCCGCAATAATAAGTATTTGGTTTTAATGTTCCACGGCTCTCAACCACGCAGTTTTCAACATGCGCATTGTCGCCGATATAAACTCCATTTAAAATAATGGAATTTTTGATTACACAATTCTTACCTACGAATACGTTCTTAAACAAGACGGAATTTTCTACTTTGCCGTTAATGATGCATCCACTTGAAACCATGCTGTTGTTGACATCCGATCCGACGTTGTATTTTGCCGACGGCAGATCGTCCACTTTCGAATAAATTCTGGTTTCCTGGCGGAAGAAATAATCACTTACTTCAGGCTTTAAAAAATCCATATTCGTGCGGTAATAATCATCCACGCTTGCGATATTGCTCCAGTATTCTTTCATTTTATAACCGAATACGCGCTTCACATTTTTGTAGCGGATCACCACATCGCTGACAAAATCAAACCGTCCTTCATCCGCCGACTTTTCCAAAATCTCAACCAGCTGCCTCCGCCGCATGACATAAATCCCTGCCGAAACCGTGTGTGACGATGCGACCAGAGGCTTTTCTTCAAATTCCACGATTCTGGATTCCTCGTTCATCCTCACCACGCCGTAGCGGCTGACATCCGCCTCTACCGGCATATCCTTGCATACAACGGTAATATCTGCTTTCTTATCAATATGGTATTCCAGAAGTTCATTGAAATCCATCTTATATACGCAGTCGCCGCTGGAAATGATCACATACGGCTCGTGCCGTTTCCTGAGGAAATCAATATTCTGGTACATCGCATCCGCCGTACCGCGGTACCAGTCGCTGTTGTCCGCAGTCACGGTCGGCGTAAACAGGTATAACCCTCCCTGCTTCCTTCCGAAATCCCACCACTTGGAAGAACTCAGATGCTCATTTAACGAGCGGGCATTATACTGGGTCAGCACGGCAACCGTCTGGATATGCGAATTGCTCATGCTGCTTAATGCAAAATCGATGCAGCGGAAGCTGCCCCCGACCGGCATCGCCGAAATTGCACGTTTCCGCGAAAGTTCCCGCATCCGTTTACTATTGCCGCCGGCTAAAATAATCCCTACTGCCTTCATTCCACGTCACCTGCCTTAATAATTACTTCGCCGCTTGGCAATACGCCTCCCGGATAATCTTCTTTTCCGGTAATTCCTGAGATTGCCGTATTTTTCCCGATATGGACATTGTCCGGCACCACGGAATCCTCTCCGATCGTTACCAGCCCGAACGAGTAAATATCGGCATTCAGTTTGTTCGGAAGCTCTTCTCCCTCACCGAGCACAACACCGCTGCCGATCTGGCAGTTCTCCGCGATGATCGATTTATCGACGGTTACAAAATCGCCGATCCGGGTATCTTTCATCACAATGGAATCGCGTACAACCGTTCCCCGCCCGATCCGCACATTCGGACCGATCACGGAATTGACGACTACCCCGTAGATCTCTGACGCTTCCCCGATGATGCTCCGCTCCACATGCGCTCCCGGCGCAATATACTGCGGTTCGATCGTATCGCATTTGGTATAGATCTTCCAGTACTCCTCATACAGGTTAAATTCCGGTATCAGGTCGATCAGTTCCATATTGGCCTCCCAGTAGGAGCGGAGCGTCCCGACATCCTTCCAGTAGCCGTTGTACTCGTAAGCAAACAAGCGATTCTGATGTTCAAAACAATACGGAATAATGTGCTTCCCAAAATCGCAGCTCTGCTGATTTTTCATTGCGATCAAAGCATCCCGCAATACCTTCCATGTGAAAATATAGATTCCCATGGAAGCCAGATTACTTCTTGGGTTCTCCGGTTTCTCCTCAAAATCCTGTACCCGTTTCTCTTCGTCGGCAATGACAATTCCAAAACGGCTGGCCTCATGCAGCGGCACCGGCATCGTCGCGATGGTGACGTCTGCACCATTCAGCTTATGAAAATCAAGCATGACCTCATAATCCATTTTGTAAATGTGATCACCCGACAGGATCAAAACGTATTCCGGATTGTAATTCTCAATATAGCGCAGGTTCTGATAAATGGCATTGGCTGTGCCGGTATACCATTCGCTGTTGTCGCTGCGCTCGTATGGCGGAAGAACGGTAACGCCTCCATTATTACGATCCAGATCCCAGGGGATCCCGATCCCGATATGGGCGTTCAGTCTCAACGGCTGGTACTGAGTCAGAACGCCGACTGTATCAATTCCCGAATTGATACAGTTGCTGAGAGGGAAATCAATGATTCGATATTTACCGCCAAATGCAACTGCGGGTTTCGCTACATTTGCTGTCAGAACACCAAGTCTGCTGCCTTGACCGCCAGCTAAAAGCATAGCTATCATTTCTTTCTTAATCACGTTATCACTCCTCGTCTGTTCTTGGTTTGGTATTATAAATTATAACATATGGAAGTGGTTCCTACAACATTTTTCACAATTTTTCACCTAAAATTGTTATATTTTCGTCACTTTGCACATAGTACTAGGAAAGGCTTCCACGAGCCAGCAGACACAGTCTTTCCTAAATCAAAAAATCCCTCACTTATTATTTGCAAAAAAGCGAAATACGTTTATAATGAAAATAAATATTAATGATACGATAAACAGGCAGGTAAATTCTATGTTTCAATTAAATTTTGCGCAGCCGGTCCATGTGCATTTTATCGGGATCGGCGGAATCAGCATGAGCGGCCTCGCAGAGATCCTTCTCGACAAAGGATTTCCGGTTTCCGGCTCCGATGTAAAAGAATCCAATCTAACCAGGCGTCTGGAGGAAAAAGGCGTCCGTATTTTTTATGAGCAGAAGGCTTCCAACCTGATCCCGGGGATCGGTCTGGTCGTCTATACTGCCGCCATCCGTGAAGATAACGAAGAATGGCTTGCGGCAAAGGAGGCCGGCCTTGCGATGCTGACACGCGCCCAGCTGCTCGGACAGATCATGGACAATTATCCCGGCTCCATTGCCGTTTCCGGTACGCACGGGAAAACCACGACGACTTCCATGATCTCCCAGATCCTTCTGGCGGCAGATGCCGATCCTACCATTACCGTCGGCGGCATCCTTCCTTCCATCGGCGGCAATCTGCGCGTCGGCAGCTCCGGGGTATTTATCTCGGAAGCCTGTGAATACACCAACAGTTTTTTGAATTTCCGCCCGAAATACAGCGTCGTCCTGAATGTCGAAGCGGAACATCTGGATTTCTTCCATGATCTGGAAGAGATCCGCAGTTCCTTCCGCTCTTTTATCTCCAACACGCTCTCCGAAGGAGCCACGATCATCAACGGGGAAATTCCCGGCTGGGAAGCGCTGACCGCGGATATGCCGCAGCAGATCGTCACCTACGGCCCGGACAGCTCCTATGATTATTATGCCGCAAATATCTCATTTAATCATAAAGCTTGTGCATCTTTTACGATCATGCACAAAGGCAGCAGGCTTTTAGACGTTGCGCTCCAGGTTCCGGGGCAGCACAATATCAGTAACGCCTTGGCCGCGGTCGCCCTCTGCAATACGATGGGCATTTCCATGGAAGCCGCCGCGCTGGGAATCTCGCAGTTCTGCGGTACCGAGCGCAGGTTCCAGTACAAAGGAACTGCAGACGGCGTGACGATCATCGACGACTACGCGCATCATCCAACAGAAATCCGCGCCACGCTTACAGCCGCACAGCACTATCCGCACAAGCGCCTTGTGCTGGTTTTCCAGCCGCACACTTATTCGCGGACGAAGGCTTTCCTGAACGATTTCGCCGAGGTTCTTTCTATGGCGGATCTCGTCGTTCTGGCGGACATTTATGCCGCCCGCGAGAAGAATACCTGCGGCATCAGCTCGAAGGATCTCTTGGCTCTCTTACAGAAAAAGGGAACGGAATGTTACTATTTCCCTTCTTTTGAAGAAATCGAAAATTTTTTATCAAAAAAATGTATGAACGAAGACTTGTTGATAACCATGGGAGCCGGAAACATCGTAGAAGTCGGCGAATATCTGTTGAAGAAATAGTTTTCCACATTATCCACGGAGCAGCGGGGGATAAAGCCCCTCTGTCCTGTGGATTTTTATGTGGTTAAGTTTTCCTTTTTTCATGGGATTTTTCGTGCTTTTCCACATTATCCACAGTTTTCACAATACGCTCAAACGCTTGATTTTAAAGGCTTTAGGCCTTTTTTCCTACTTTCCTTTGGAAAAAGATTGTGCTATAATTGCTCACAGGCTATTCAAGACCCGCTTACGGGCATTTTATCAGACGGAGGCCTCTTTTTCCCGCCTGATCGGAAAGAAGGAATTTAAGATATGGCAGCCATTCAACTTTACAGTGATGCTCCGAATACAATGACAAATGTACCGAATCTGTTTATTGATGAATATATGCCGGACGCCAACGGTGAATTTGTGAAAGTATACTTATATTTACTGCGCTGCATGGAGAATCCGGCGCAGGACTGCTCGGTGTCCGTGATTGCCGACCGTTTCAACCACACGGAAAAGGATGTTCTGCGCGCCCTGAAATACTGGGAGAAAATGCATCTGCTCCGGCTGGAATATACCCCGGACCGCTCGATCTGCGCCATTCGCTTTCTGCGTATGGAAGAGGCGGCTACCGACTACGCCGCAGAAGAGCCGGTTCCGGCACCGACTCAGGCCTTTACTCCAGTTCCGACATCCGCTCAGGCTCCGGCATTTACTCCGGTTCCGGCATCAGTATCGGCTCCGGCCTTTACCCCGCTTCCGGCATCCGCTCAGGCTCCGGCATTTACTCCGGCACCGGCATCCGCTCCGGCTCCGACATTTACCCCGCTTCCGGCATCTGCTCCGGTTCTGGTGCCGGAAACGGAAGCTCCGTCGGCCGCGCGCCGGGAATATACGCTGGAAGAAGTGAAGGCATTCGGACAGGATCCGGAGGTTTCCGAGCTGTTCTTTATCATAGAGACTTACCTGAAGCATCCGCTTTCGTCCACGGACGCCAACACGATCCTGTACTGGTACGACGGCCTGCAGTTTTCTTCCGAACTAATCGTATATCTGGTTGAATACTGCATCAGCAAAGGCCATTCCAGTATGCGTTATATGGACAAAGTCGCAATGGGCTGGAACGACAGCCGGATCACTACCGTGGAACAGGCGAAAGAGAATGCCGCGATCCACAGTCAGGCGTATTACGGCGTAATGAAGGCGCTCGGTATTACCGGACGCAGCCTTGTAGAAGCGGAAACCGCCTATATCACCAAGTGGACCAAAGAATACGGCTTTGAGCTTCCGCTGATCCAGGAAGCGTGCCGCCGGACGATCTCCGCGATCCACCAGCCGAGCTTTGAATACACGGATTCCATTTTAAGCAGCTGGCACAAGAACCATGTGAAAACGTTAGACGATGTGAAGAATCTGGATGTTTCTTTCAACCGCACGAAAAAGGCTGCGGTACATACCGATTCTATCGCAAGAAACAATAAATTCAATAATTTTAACCAGCGCAGTTATGATTTCGACCAATTGGAGGCCATGATGCTGACAACATCCGTGCCGTCTGCACAATAAAAGGAGGAATTCTATGTCACTGAGCAACACACAATTCGATGATATCATGCGTGGATATGAGGAGCGCCAGCTTCAGAACAAGCGGATTCAGGAAGAGCGGATCGCGGAAGCCTACAGCAGGAATCCGCGGCTAAAGGAGATCGATGACGCGATCGCCGCAAATTCGGTTTCATCTGCCCATCGTCTGCTCGGCGGCGATTCCAAAGCGCTGCCTTCCCTCAAGAAGAAACTCGCCTCTTATCGTGCGGAACGCAAGGCCCTGCTGGAAGAAATGGGGTATTCCGAGGACTATTTTGAACCTGTTTACACCTGCAAAGACTGCAAGGATACCGGCTATATCCACGGACTAAAATGCCACTGTCTGCAGCAGGCGATCCTCGACGTCGTTTATACCCAGTCCAATATCCGCAGTATTCTGGAGAAAGAGAATTTCAGCACCTTCTCTTATGATTTTTATTCCGCCGAGGACAAGAATCCGCTTACCGGCCTCTCCTCCAGAGATACCGCCAAAAACGCCGTTACGGAATGCCATAAATTTATTGACGATTTTGACAATAAGCCGAAAAATCTGCTGTTTTACGGCGATACCGGCGTCGGAAAGACGTTTTTGTCCAACTGCGTGGCGAAAGAACTTTTGGGCAAAGGTTATTCCGTAATTTACTTTACAGCTTTCCAGTTATTTGATATATTAAGCAAAGGCGTATTCGAAAAAAAATCGGATGCCGCCATGGTTCAGCAGAATATCATGAAATGCGATCTGCTGATCATCGACGATCTGGGAACAGAGCTTTCCAATGCTTTTACCAGTTCGCAGCTGTTTTTATGCATTAACGAGCGGATCCTTCATCAGAAATCGACGATTATTTCAACGAATCTGGACATGAAGCAGCTCAATGCCGCTTATTCGGAGCGCACGTTATCACGGATCTCCAGCAACTATACGATCATTAAGCTTTTCGGAGACGATATCCGTATCCAGAGGCGCCGGATGCACTAACCCTATTTTTAAACGGAGGAGCCATCATGCCAAACGATGAAAGAATTTTAGAAACCATGCCTACCGGAACTTTAGGTCTGATCCCGACGGACAGTTGTATGGAGCTGGGCCAGAAAGTAGACCGCTACCTGACCGAATGGCGGAAGCACCGGGAGCACCAGCATCAGAATGAGATCGCTTTCAAAGATTATTACAAGGAAAGCTATATCATTCATCCGTATACCCCGCGCTTCGGTTCGGGCGAAGCCAAGTGCCTGATCAAGCAGTCGGTACGCGGTTATGATGTCTATATCATGGTAGATGTTACCAATTACAGCCTGACTTATAAATTATGCGGACATGAGAACCATATGTCGCCGGACGACCACTATGCGGACTTAAAGCGCGTGATTGCCGCGATCGGCGGAAAAGCACGCCGCATTACGGTCATTCTCCCGTTTTTATACGAGAGCCGCCAGCACCGGCGGACGGCGCGCGAATCGTTAGACTGCCCGCTGGCGCTTCAGGAACTGGTCAATATGGGGGTAAATAACATCATCACGTTTGACGCCCACGACCCGCGCGTGGTCAATGCGATCCCGTTAAGCGGATTCGAGAACGTCATGCCTTCCTACCAGTTTATCAAGGGCATTTTAAAGAACGTCGGCGACCTTACGATCGATGCGGACCATCTGATGATCATCAGCCCGGACGAAGGCGCTACCGACCGCGCGATCTATATCGCAAACGTTCTCGGCGTGGATATGGGAATGTTCTACAAACGCCGCGATTACAGCAAGATCGTAAACGGGCGCAATCCGATCGTTGCTCATGAATTCTTAGGCTCGAACGTCAAGGGAAAAGACGTTTTCATCATTGATGATATGATCTCTTCCGGAGAAAGCATGATCGACACCGCAAAAGAACTGAAAAAACGCGAGGCGAACCGGATCTTCCTTGTTTCCACTTTCGGCCTGTTCACCAACGGCCTGAAGGTGTTTGACGAAGCGTATGCCAGCGGCCTGATCTACCGTGTTGTGACGACGAACCTGATCTATCAGACGCCGGAACTGCTCTCGCGCGAATACTACATCAGCTGCGATATGAGCAAATACATCGCATACATCATCGACACGTTAAACCATGACGCGTCGATCAGCGATCTTTTGAACCCTTACGACCGTATTCAGCGCTGCGTGAACAGATACATGGACAAACGGGGAGAAACCTTATGAAAAAACCATTCACCAGACGTTTTCTGACAGGGGGCTGTCGCTTTAACGAATGAGAATTCGTGAAGCGGTAGCTTCTTTTTCTTCTTTTTTAAAATAAAATCGAAGAA
>CANQDS010000104.1 GCA_947593655.1 uncultured Lachnospiraceae bacterium
TGCGGGTTCTATAATCCAAAAGCAAATACAGCGTTTTACGGAAATGTTTACATCTACAGTTCACAACATATCACATCGTCCATGTACTGGCACTTTGCAAACATATCGGAAGATTTCTGCGCTTCCGTCTGCGCAATGCCCGCAACATTCCTCATTTTTGTGTATAAAAAAAGGTTCTTATAGTTATGGCTCTCGTCTACGAACAGCCTGTCAACGCCTAACTGCTCGAAAGTGACAACATTGTCTTTCCGGCTTGCATCGTTTAAACGGCTCAGTCTCGCAGTCAGTGATTTCTTTGTTTTCTCCATCTGCTTAATGGTGTACCGCTCTCCTTTTTCCGCCTTTGTGACTTCGATTGCCAGCTCAATCTCCGATATCTGCCTTTCAATCATTGCCGCCTGTCTTTCAGTGGAAAGCGGTATTTTCTCAAACTGCGAGTGCCCGATAATGACAGCATCGTAATCGCCCGTCGCTATCCTTGAACAGAATTTTTTTCGGTTCGCCGGCTCAAAATCTTTCTTAGTGGCAGCTAAGATGTTAGCGCCCGGATAAAGGCGTAAAAAGTCGCTTGCCCATTGTTCTGTCAGATGGTTTGGCACTACAAATAAACTCTTTTGGCATAACCCTAACCGCTTATTCTCCATTGCTGCGGCAATCATCTCAAACGTCTTGCCTGCTCCCACGCAATGCGCAAGCAGCGTATTGTCCCCATAGAGCTGGTGCGCCACTGCGTTAAGCTGGTGCGGTCTTAATTCAATGTCCGGCGTCATGCCGGGGAATTTCAAATGCGAACCGTCATACTCCCTTGGTCTGGTGGAATTGAAAAGCTCATTGTATTTTGCGCATAACGTCTGTCTGCGCTCCGGCTCCCGAAACACCCAATCCTTAAAGGCTTCCCGGATCGCTTCCTGCTTCTGGCTTGCAAGCATGGTTTCCTTTTTATTGAGGATTCGTTTTTCCTTCCCGTCCTCCATAATGACGTCAAAAATGCGGGTGTCACGAAGATTCAGGGAATCCTCTAAAATTTTATAGGCGTTTGCCCTTCCCGTTCCATAGGTCATGCTGACAAGCGAATTGCCCTTGTCCGCATTTTTGCCCTTCACATTCCACTGCCCTGTCGCATCGGAATACTGCACCCCTACCAGATTGCGGTCAAACAGATATGCCGGCGTTTCAAAGGTTTCACGCATAAAGTCCTCGATATATTTTGTTTCAATCCATGTTGCGCCGATGCGCACCTCAATCTCCGAAGCGTCCAGCTCTTTCGGCTGCACGCCCTCCAATGAGGTTACGTTAATGGCATACTCCGGGTGGTTTTCCGCAAATGTTTTTGCCACTGCCAGCTTTTCCCGCACATTTCCAGACAGATATTCATCTGCGGTTTCCCACTTCTCCGTAACCGGATTTTGGAAGATAACCCCCGCAAGCTCCTTTTTGATTTCTTCCTCACTCTTATCCGCAAGCTGTGACATATAGGGCAGATCCACTTTCGCTTTTTCGCCAAGGGACACCGCCAGCGCCTCGCTTGAGGTGTCCACGCTTGTCACGACCTCCTGTTTTTTTATTGTGCGTTTTGAGAACATATCCGCTTTGCCGATGAAGTTTCCTTCATCGTCCAGCTTTTCGAGAGAACATAAAAGACAGTAGCTCGAATCCTGATTGAACGCCCGCTTATTGGTCTGTGAACTGATCAGACCGAATTTCTTGGAAAAACCATCATATAACTGGTTTAATTCCGTCTGCTTGTTTTTGATCATATCCTCCGGATATTCACTCAGCTGGAAATCAATCAGTTCCTGCGTACAGTCCCGGATTGCCACCATGCCCTTGATGCGCTGCTCTGCCTTTTCCGATACGTCAACAGGCTTCATAATGGAATTTTCCCGGTAGTACACTTTTTCATCCACAATGGCATAGCTGTAATTCTTTACGCTCGGATCGGCGGGAACGCTCTCCCTTGCAAGGTCATCATCAATCTCGTTAAAATCTGCCGGTTCGATGCTGCCCTCCACATAGGAAAGCGCATTTTTAAGCTGCACTGACAGCGGAAGGGAGCTGTCCGGCAAGCAGGCGGATTCCATGCCATGCGCACCTGAAACCATTTCCATTTTTCCAAGCACCATCTCCGGGTGGTCGGCAAAATACCTGTTCATCACAATGCCGTCTTTTTCCGCCAGATGCACCCAGTCCGGCTCAATATCCATAACCCTGTCACGTTTCTTTAAAAACAGAATATCCGATGTGACTTCTGTGCCCGCATTTTCCTTAAAGGCTGTATTGGGAAGCCTGACCGCCCCTAAAAGCTCCGCCCGCTGCGCAAGGTATTTTCTTACTTCCGGGTTTTTCTTGTCCATAGTCCCCTTTGAAGTGACAAAGGCAACCACGCCGCCCGGTCTGACCTTATCCAGCGTTTTTGCAAAGAAATAATCATGGATAAGGAAATTATGCTTGTCATACTGCCTGTCAGACGCTTTATATTGTCCGAAGGGCACGTTTCCCACCGCCACATCAAAAAAGTCATTGGGATAGTCAGCGTTTTCAAAGCCTGTGATTTTAATGTCCGCATGGGGATAGAGCTGCTTTGCAATCCGTCCGGTAAGTCCGTCAAGCTCTGTCCCGTACAGCCTGCTCCCCTGCATTTCCTCCGGCAGACAGCCATAAAAATTTCCAATCCCTGCGGCAGGATCTAACACATTCCCTTTGGCAAAACCCATTTTCCCCACTGCGTCATAAATTGCCCGAATGATGACAGGGCTTGTATAGTGGGCATTTAAGGTGCTTTCCCTTGCGGAAGCGTATTCTTCAGGGGACAGCAGATTTTTTAATTCCTGATATTCATTCGCCCAATTTGCCTTTGTTTCGTCAAAAGCGTCGGCAAGACCGCCCCAGCCTACATATTTCGCTAAAATCTCCTGTTCTTCCGGCATGGCAGTGCGGCGTTCGCCCTCAATCTTTTCAAGGGTGCGTATGGCTTCTATGTTCTGACGGAATTTCTCCTTTGGCGCAAAGCCTTTTCCAGAAATTTCCGCTTCATTGAAAGCAATACGGTAATTGGCTGCGCCTGACTTGTCTATCCCCGGTTCTTTCCCTGTTGCTTTTTCAGGTTCTTTTTCTGATGTTTTTTCCTGCTCTATATCCGTTTCCCCTGTCAGCATTTCCACATCACGCATGACCTGCTGGATAAACGGATCATTCTCTAAGGCGTTTTCATCTACAAGCTGCCCGTCCACAATCCCGGCTTTCGCAAGCCTTTCCCGGACTGCATTGGCATCAATGTCAGGGAAATCATCTTCTGCATCTGCAATATTGTCCTCTTTTGAAATATCCTCCGTTTCTGGCTTCTTTGTTTTTTCCGTATCAGCTTCCTTTTCTCCTGGAATTTCATTGATGCGGTCAGCATACGCACTGGCTTCCTTCTGTGTCGCAAACGTCGGCACTGTGCCATCGCCCGCCACATAGTAATCCTGATTTTCGTTGTCCCATACCGCAAAAGGCTCTGTAAAGGCATCCGTTGTTTCCGTAACCGAAAAGCGCCCTGTTATTTCCTGTTCCAGTTCTTCGGTAAGGTTTTCTGATTCTGTTTCTGGAAAATGCCCTGCCTGCTTTTCTTCTTCCGGTTCTTCTTTTGGAACTTCTCCCGCAGCGTTTTCTTCCCTCTGCTGTTCGGGTTCGTCATAATGTGCCACATAACTTTGTGCTTCTTTCAGCAGACGATCCATTTCTACTGCTTTTTCTGTATTCCCACTGATTGACTGCATGAGGACATAATCGGCAGCTTCCAAAAATAAAGCGTCATAGACTGCCTTCCCCTCTAACCGCCTTTCATCGGTCTGAATAACAACCTCCTCTGTGTCCTCATTCCAGCCGACCACATCCTGCAAGGACAGCGCACCGCAGATTTTTACCACGACGGACATTTCCGCAAGCCTTTCCATAAGCGCCCTATCACTTATGTTATTTTCCGGTTCGGACTTCAAACCATTCTGCTTTACAGAATGGTTGACATTTTGTCCAGAAGTTTCTTTTTCCGATTCCGGTATCTCCGCCCTATCCGGTTCTCTGTCACGCTCTATGTAACGCCTTGCCTGATTGGTAAAACCGTCCAGCGCAGCCGGGTGGGAAGTGACGATATAATCCCTTGTCTGCCAGTCTGCATCGGGAACAAGCGTTTTTGCCCATTCCTTGTTATTGGCGGAAAACCGCCCGTCGTTGGATAAGTGCATGATTGTATTGGCAAGGACAATCTCGACACGTTCCTTTCCAAACCGCTTTATGACGCCCTCTGCGGCATCCCTCGGAAGCGTATAACCGTCAAACTTCTCTGCAATCGCTTTTTCTATTGCTTCTTTGCACTCAATCCTGACGCCATGCTCCAGCTTTTCCTGTTCTCTGCGCATGGCTTCCTCTGCCTGCTCTTTTTTGTACTGCGCATAGGCTTCCTTGCCCTCCGGCGTAAGGTATTTATCCGCTTTTACAAGCTCACTGATGCGTTTTTCCACCACGTTCCACTTCAAAAGGACTTTTGCGTATGGATCGCCTATCCTGCCTTTCTCCAATCTGATCCCCTTGGAATCATGCCATTCATCGCTCCGGTCTGAACCAATTAAAGCAGGAGATCCTCCGCCTGTGCCGTATTCTTTTTTTAGGAAGGCAATATTTTCCTTTTTGTCATGCCCTTCCATGAAATGCTCATAGATACGGAACTGCCCATGATGAAAACTGCTTCCGCCTGTCAGACGGGCGTCTATCTCGTCCTGTGTGATAAAATCTTCATGCAGGACTTCCACATTGTCCTGTGCCGGATATTCCCTTTTTTCTGCGCTTAAATCAGCAATCTCTGAAAGCAGATGCTCAGCGCTTTTCACATACCGCCACTTGATATGCTTTTCCCCTGTTTCAAGCTGCTTCTTCGCTTTGGCAAGTTCCCCTGTGACGGCATCACGCCCTTCCTGTGTGGATAAAAGCTCACAAAGTTTTGTCATGCTTTCAGGATAATTATAATTTTTAATCGGTATGCTCTCCGGCGCTTCCTCGATACCGTCCCGGAAAAAATTGAAAAGGTCATTTGACACTCTCTGTCGTTCTATCGCATCTACAAGGAACACTTCATTTGCACTCATGTAAGCGCCATTCTCCACCATAAAACGGACAATGCTCTCTATCTGCTTCCAGTCCATCACTGCAACCGGGTTTTCCCTTGCGGACATACCATAGCCGATGCTCATGCCCGCTTCATTGAACCATACGGAAACGGGATTGTCCCCGAAGTCAAAGCCTTTCCCGGTAATCCGGTATTCGTTTTTCAGAAACTCCGCCATTTCCTCCGGTGTTTTCCCCTGTTGATACTTGGCATAAATGCGGCTTCTGCTGTTATCCCGCCCGCCGCCTGTGCGCAGAATGGCTTCAAGCTGTTCTGTTGGCAGGGAAAAAGCGGCGGGCATTGTGTATTTTTCTCCTGCCTGAGCCGCTTCTATTGTGCCGATCTGCTCCTCTATGCTTGGGAACAGGCTTAACTGCTGGTATGTTTCTTCCGGTTCCTGCCACTGCGGGATCTGACCTCCTTTCAGATATTCGCCTTTTTCCATGTAGAAGGCAATCCTGTCCCTCACAGCCTCCCATGATACAGTCATCTCTGCTGTCCGGCTTAAATAGCTTCCCTTCCAGACCGTCAGACCGCTTTCGTCAGCCCTGTATCCGGCTCTTTCTTCCCCTATATAGAATTCTGTAAATTCCTTATGCCTATAACTGTTCTTGATATAATCCGTCTGTCTTTCCTTATCCGGCTCAAAAAGCATCACTCCGGCGATGTCAGGGCATTTATGCTCCATAAACTCGTCAAACTGCAAAATGCCCTTTTCAATTTCGGGCAAAAAAAGACCGGATAATGTATTTTCCCCATTATCCGGCTCCTGCAATTCCAGATTTTCAGTTGTTTCTTCCTTATTTATATGCTGTATACCAGCTCCTTCAGCACGATCTCCTCCGCCGCCTGCTTGATGCCGTTCATCTTTTGCACCCACAGCATCTGGTTCTCCGCCTTGAGTTTCTCCGTCACGCCCTCCCGCTCCATCATCTGCCCAGTCAGAAGCTCCATTCTCTGCTCCGCCTGTTCCTGAACGGTCAGAAGATGCTCTTTCAGCTTCCCTTTCAGGAGAAGCCCTGTGTAGATCCCCTCCTTGTGTTCCTGCAGGTAATTCTTCCGCATCAGCCCGTACTTGGTCAGCGTTCCCTCCGGCTGCTCGTCCATCCGTAACATTGGGATCATGTAATCCCCGTTCTTTTCGTATGTCAGATTCATCATTATTTCCCCTTTCCCCGGCGTTTCCGGTCTGTGTGATAGATTGTCCGTCTCGTTCTTTGCTTTCACGCTTTAAAGCATTATAGCGTGTGTCAGCGCCATTTGCAAGTCCTTTCATGTTTAAATTTTTAGTTTCTTCATTTCTTGCATTCTCCCTGTCATGAGCCCCGATTGCCTTCCCGATTTCCATAAGGACAGGCTTGGATAAATTGGAAACGCTGTTTCCGATATGTGACAGCGTTTCCACTGTGTTAAACTCATGGATATATGGGAACTCGATTTCTTCGGACAATTCCTTTTCGTCCATGCCGCAGCGCTTTAAAACAGTATAGGCAATGCTGTCTGCCAGCGTTTCCCGGATACGCACGCCGATATTCAGCTCATCAAGCTCCTCCATGAAGCTTCCCTCTTTCAGATATTCCATATCGGAAGCAAGCTCCTCATAACAGTCCCCCGCTATGCGTGACGCAATCTCCCTGATCCTGTCCGCAAATCCGGCTTCTTTATTGGTTTCCCCGTAAGTCTGCTCCAGACGGTCTATCACCGCTTCCCGATGTTCCTCCCTCATCTCCCAAAGCTGCGGGAAACGCCCGATCCGCCTTGCCTTGTGTACGTCCGATATGTCAAAGACATACCTCAGTCCGCTGTAAGGACTCCCTTCCTCATCAATCAGCGCAATGCCCTTCGCCCCTTTGTTTACCCAGCAGTGCATTTTTTCATTCCATATCTCTATGGACGCACAGGCTGTCGCATCCGGTCTTTGGGCGTAAATGAGAAGCTGGTCTTTGAACGGGTATTTGTAAAGCCCTGACGCTGTGTTCAGGTATTTTTTCCAACTTCCATCATTCCTCACCACTTCCCTTGCAGTTTCTTCAGAAAGTGCGGAAATCAAGTCATATTTTCTCATGGTAAACCTCCGTTTTTTATTTTTTCGTAATTTTAGGCAATAAAAAAGGCGGCTATGGTTCGTTCATAATCCATTGCCACCAGTGACGATAAACCTTATTCAATTTTTATGTTCCTTTCCTCGAATTTTTGTATAAAAAAAGCACTCAAGTTTTCTCCTAAGTGCCTCTTTTATCACTTATCAAATTTAACAATCTTTATAATTTCATCCGCAATATCACAAATGCTTTTATTATCTGTATCAATTCTTAATGTGTTTGGAAAATTCTTATCCAAAAAAGATATGTTTTCTTCTAATTTGTCTAATGCTGTTTTTTTATCTCGTTTATTATCGTCAGATTCAATGCGATTCTTAATATTATCTTTGCTTGCCGTAAGGATAATATGCGATATATTTTTATGTCTATTTGCCAAATAACCAAATATTTCTTCTTTACATTGTGTTTCCGTTATAGCCATAGATATAATAAGATTTTTTATCCTTTTTGCTTTTTCTTCTATTATCTTTCTAAAATAAACAGCAAAATCTTTATTAGTTTGTGGGAACACTCCTCGAATAGCTGGAAAGCAATGATTCTTTTCTGCAAATTCTACCATGGCATTTAACATTTCACCAAAATAAAAATCCGCATCTAAATATTCTATCTCACTATCTGGAACCCGCTCTTTGATTTTCAATGCAACTGTTGTCTTTCCTATTCCAAATGTACCATCTATCCAAATAATCATTAAATTCCCTCTCCAAATATTGATTTAACATGTATTATATAACAGACTTATTTTCTATGCAATCCCTCAAAATCCAACTTTCATGTCATTTCAAATACTCATTCAAATGCTACAAGGCATCTAAAGATACCTTGCAGCACACCAACTATTCATAGAAACCATGTTCCTCAATTCCCTTTTCCAAAATGGCATGGATCAATTCCTCCAGCTCCACACCATTTATCTCACTGACTACAATCAGCTTGGCAAGGGTGTCTTTCTGTACGGATATGGCATACTGTTCCTCATCGGCACGAAGCTCATGCACACAGACGCCAAGTCCCTCCGCAATCTTACAAACCACTCCAAGTTCCGGCTCCCTGACGCCCGCCAAAATGTCCATGATCGTCCTCTCTGGCACACCTGACATTCTCGAAAGCTCCATAATGCCTATTTCTTCCTCTTTCATCACATTTAATATCTTATCTCCCGTTGTAAGCATATTCTTCCCCCTATTTCTTTTTCCCTGGAATTTTTCTCTTAGGAAACTCCATTGCAACCTTAAACTGTACGCCGCTTTTTTCTTCCCCATCTTTAGTGTAGCGGTATTCCTCCGTCCCACTCGGAATGATATAGGCGTCATAAATCTTGCCCGTTTTGCTTTTTAATCCTTTTAGCAGGATTTTCTTTCCGGCAAGCACATCCTTTACCTGTTCATCAGTAAGCACAGCGCCCATAACCCGGCTCACATTCATGCCGCACTTATTTTTGCAGTACGCACCGAATTTTCCCTTTACCACCTGACCGCCGCAGTTCGGACACGTTCCAAGCGTTTCCTGCTCCTGTGCGAACATCTTTTTCTGTTCGTCACTGACTTCATGGTAGGCATAGATAAGCTCTGACACCATATTTTCAATGTCTGCCATGAAGTCCACCATTGCAAGCTCCCCTTTTGCCACCAGCGTCAGGGCATTTTCCCAATCAGCGGTAAGCTTCGGAGACTTCACCATATCGGGAAGTACCGTAATCAGCTTAATTCCGTCCTCTGTGGGTATGATCTGCTTTTTTTCACGCTTCACATAACCATCCTTGACTAATTTTTCAATAATGTCTGCTCTTGTCGCAGGCGTGCCCAAGCCTTTCCGCTCCACATCATCGCTCATATCCTCTGCCCCGGCACGTTCCATTGCTAATAACAATACATCATCCGTAAAACGCCTCGGCGGGGAAGTGAAATGCTCGCTGACTTTCACCTGCACTCTTTCAAATGTCTGTCCTTCTGATAATTCCGGCAGCTTCTTCTCCCCATTTTCATCTTCCTTATTTCCGACAATTTTAAAAGAACGCTTAAAGGCGTCTTCAAAAGACTTCCACCCATTATGCGTGACAGACTTACCGGAAGCCGAAAAGGTATGACCGTTGCAGGAAAACTCCGCTTTGACTGTTTCATACAAATGCTTCTCCCCTGTTGCACACAAAAGCCGGTTGGCAATCAGGGATAAGATTCTGCGCTCAGTTTCCGGCAATGCCGCAAGGTCAGCCTTTGCAATCTCCACTGTAGGTATAATCGCATGATGGTCTGTCACTTTTCTGCTGTCCAACACCCTTTTTATATCCGGATTGGATATCATATTTTCCTCAAACATAAGGGAAGCGCAAACCGCTTCTATCACGTCTTTTGCGGTCTTCCCCATATCGTCAGATAAAAACCGGCTGTCCGTTCTTGGATATGTAGCCAGCTTTTTCTCATATAAACTCTGCGTATATTCTAAGGTCTGCTTTGCGGTAAAGCCAAATAAACGGTTCGCATCACGCTGGAGCGTGGTAAGGTCATAGAGCTTCGGCTGCATAGTCGTTTTTTCTTCTTTTAAAACAGATGTGACAAGAGCCTGCCCATTCCGGCAAGCTCCCACAATTTCATCCGCTTTATTTTTGTCATCAATGCGCCCGGTGGCGGCGTCAATCCCATCCATCAGGATATGCGCCATGTAATATTTTTCCTTCTTAAAATTGAGGATCTCTGTTTCCCTGTCCACAAGCATCGCAAGTGTCGGCGTCTGCACCCTGCCTACTTTTAAGACTTTTCCGCCATACAACGCCGTAAACAGCCTTGTACCGTTGATGCCCACAAGCCAATCCGCTTCCTGCCTGCACAATGCGGAATGATACAAATTATCGTAATCACTTCCCGGCTGCAAATTCTCAAAGCCTTCCCGGATTGCGCTTTCCTCCATTGAGGAAATCCATAAGCGTCTAATCGGCTTATCGCACCCCGCCATTTCATAGACAAGACGGAAGATAAGTTCGCCTTCACGTCCTGCGTCTGTTGGTTAGTTGGAATAGGTGACTTAGGAAATATCCATTATTCAAGGGTTTCCAATGCCCCTATGAATTTG
>CANQDS010000105.1 GCA_947593655.1 uncultured Lachnospiraceae bacterium
GAGGGCGGGGCCGTTGTGCCGCCGCTGCTCATAAAAGACCATGGTCATCTTTTTCCTGCGGCTGGCTCCGATTGCTATGCCCCCATAGGAATTTTCCATGCGCATCATTTCGTTCGCCCTGTTTTCCCGGCTTCTTTCCCGTTCTCCAGGGCGGTACGCCCGCAGTTTTTTATCTGTCCGGAAATCGTTTTTTCCGATGCTGCGCACCCGCCCTTCCGAACGCTGCCAGTCCTTTTTTACATGCTCCATTCTTCTTCCCCGTAAATCCTCACATTCCGTCTTCCTGATCCAGAAGCATATAATACTGCCCCAGCTGTTCTTTCGTGAGAATCTTGCCGTTCTTTGCAAATTCGTTCCGGATGCCCGCTATGATCTGCTTCATGGATACCCTGCCGGAAGACGCCGCAGCCAGAAACGCCGCGTGCAGCGCCGCATTTTTAATGCTGCTGCCCGACATTTCAAAACCGGAAGCAAGAAATTCATAATCCAGATCTTCACACAAAGGCGTCTGTTTTGGAAACGCTTTTCTCCAGATCAGTTCCCGTCTTCCGGCATCCGGGAACGGAAAATCAATGATGAATTTCATCCTGCGCCGGAACGCTTCGTCAAAATTCTGCAGATAATTGGTCGCCAGAATGGTAATTCCTTCGTATTCTTCCATTTTCTGAAGCAGAAAAGCCGCTTCCATATTGCTGTATTTGTCGTTGGAATCCCGGACTTCCATCCGTTTGGAAAAAAGCACGTCCGCCTCGTCAAAAAATAAAATGACCTGGCTCTTTTTGGCCTGTTCAAAGATTTCTTCCAGATTCTTTTCCGTTTCCCCGACATATTTGCTGACCACCGCCGCCAGTTCGATCCGGTACAGATCCAGACACAGCTCCGATGCCATGACCTGGGCCGCCATGGTCTTTCCCGTTCCGGGCGGTCCGGCAAACACGATCGAAATTCCTTTTCCGTAAAAGATCTTCCGGTCAAATCCCCATTCTTCATAGACCCATTTCTTATATAAAACCTGACTGCAGGCTTCTTTCATCATCTGCTTCTGAACAGGCGGAAGAACCAGATCCTCCCACGTATAACCGGTCTGAATCTTAACCGCTTTTCTGCCCATGCCCTCCCGCAGCAGATAGTAACATCCTTTCTGCAGATCCTCTTTTTCCAGTCTGCTGTGCCCGCGGATAAAAGCATAACGCCATGCACTTTCCACCGCCTGACGGATCTGTCCCGGCGTAAAAAGAAATTTATTCGCCCATTCGGAAGGTATGCAGTGTTCCTGCCCGTCCAGCATTTTTTCCCAGAGGGCGACGCTCTGCTGGTAATCCGGAAGTTCCAATCCGCATTCCAGATAAGAAATCTTTTCCAGACAGGCACCCGGTTCCAGCGGTTTTTCGCCCGCGGTAAACACGATCTGCGCCTCGTCCAGCATCCAGCAGAGGAGCTTTGCTTTGTACATCGCTTCCTCAGTAAACCAGTGCTCCGGCAGTTCCCACAGAAACAGATACGCCCCATAGATCCTGCATTCCCTTAAGGCATCTTCCAAAATATGCATATCCCCGTCTAAAAGACTGCCGTCCAGGATCAGAAGCGGCCGCTCCCTTCTGCTGCAGAATTCCAGAATCCGGCTTTTCCTTCCGCTTCCTTTCGGTCCGTACAGATGAAAAAGCACCGGCCGGGTATCCGGTCCGCTTTCCAGAAAGCGTTCCATGACCGCAGCCGGCCCCGTTCCGGTCAGTTCTTCGCAAAACTCGTCCGGATACCTGATTTCCCACAGAAAATCGTAAGGCCCGTAGCCGTCCAGTTTTCCTTCCAGAAAAACGCGGATCCGATCCTCTAAAACGTAAACATCCCGGCCGTTTCTCTGCTCTTTCTGAAAAAAATAACGGAGCAATCTGCCGTCCGACCAAAAGTAGGACGCATACTCCGTTTTCAGACCGTATTGCTCCGCCAGATCAGACGCCGTAAATCCCCGGCCTTCGCCTTTTTCTTCCAGCAGCGCCTTGACGCAGAACTGTTCAAAATCATCCAGTTCAAAGATTCCGCTTAAATATTCCGCCGGAGAGAAATCCCGGCCCGTTCCGCCTCCCATACCGCTTACGCCTTTCTTTTCATCGCCTGCTCATAAATACGGATCGTGCCGGAACTAAGATCCGTTCCCAATTCTTCTGTAAAGATCTTTCTTGCCTGTTCAAAAAACCGTTTGAGCTGCATCCGGTCCCCAGACCGGGCGTAAGACTGCAAAAGCCCCGCTACCGCCTCCTCGGAATAACGGTCCGCGGTAACATAGGCCGTCCAGCAGGCTTCTTCCGTCTCATAATCTTTTTGTTTCCTGCAGAAATCCGCCAGAAGAGAACATGCTTTTCCATAGCACCGCTCAAAATAAACGCGCCTTGCCATGCACCATGTTCCGTCCGCTTCTTCCAGATAAATCCCCCACGGTTTTAAAAGCTCTTCTCTGCGCGCATACAGCGCTTCGGCGTCTCCGGCCTCCGCCAGACGGCAGATTTCTTTTTTCTCTTCCAGATCGATCGCCATCAGCGAAGTATCCAGATAATACTGATGATTCCGGTACTGGATCAGGTTCGCCAGCTTCGGCTGGGAATTCAGTTCCTTCCGGATACTGTAGATCATATTGTGGAGCATCGCTACGCTGTTGTTCGGCGCATTATCCGGCCAGAGCTGTTCTAAGAGGGTTTTCCGTTCCACGGGCTCCCCCTCCCGGTCGACCAGATACGCAAAAAGTTCCAGCGCCTTGCGCGTCCTCCATGAAATTTCTTTCCCCGTCTGTGAGATGACAACCCGGAATTTCCCAAAGCAGGACACTGTAAGAAGCTTCCCGCCGTTTTCGTTTTCCTCGCCGAGACTGGCTAACGCATTTTTTACCTGAAGAAGTTCCGGCTCCGGCTTTATGCCGCACTCCTCGATAAACTGCAGATACCCGGAAACGGCTTTGCGCTTTCCTTCGCCCAGAAACTCAAGGCCGTATTTTTCCAGAACCGTGACAAGGATTTTCGCTTTCCGGGACAGCATGGCATACCTTGCCGCCATGTCCGGCTCCTGATGACGCAGGTAATACCCTGCCATCTTTTCGTAGATTTCCTGACGCTGCTCCTGGCTGACCCTGTCGTTTAAAAAGCTCCGGAACATGGAATGGTAACGGTAGCTTCCGCTCTTTCCGCCGATGCGGATAATAAACATGTTCTCCTGAAGCAGATACTTTAAGATGCCGCTGGCGTTGTCAATGCCGCAGATGGCATTGCATAAATCCGGCTGCAGTTCCTCCGCAAAAGAGGTATTGAGCAGAAACTGCTGGATCTCGTAAGGCAGGCTTTTGTACAGCTCATAGGCGATATAATTCTGCACCATGGACTCCTGGGAAATGTTTTCCCATTTGACTTCCGAATCAAAGCAGCCCAGACGGCGCAGATACAGTACGGCAAACATCACGCCCGCCGGCCAGCCTTCCGTATTATTCCAGATCATATCCGCATAGCGCTCCGCCTCTTTCCCGGAAAGCATCCGGTTTAAGAAATTCGAAGCTTCCTGCGCATGAAAACTTAAGCGGTCCGCTTCGATCACAATTCCCTGATTGCGCATGATATATTTGATCAAAAAACCCGGCACTTCCCCTTTCGTCGCCGCCATCAGGGTAAAGTACGCCCCGGTATGGTCAATGAGTTCTTCCAGTATCCGGAAGATCTCCGGATTGTCAAGCACCTGAAAATCATCGAGAACCAGTACCAGTTTCCGGAAACCGGTCATCGCCTCCAGGCATTCTTCCACTTCTACGATCAGATCCCGGACAAACGGACTGAAGGATTCCTGCGTGATGCCCGCATAGTATTCCTCATCCAGATCAAATCCGGCCAGTACACGGCCGAACGACCGGATCAGGTACTGCACAAACGTAACCGGTTCATTGTCCAGCGTATCCAGATGATACCATGCGCAGAGATTTTCCGGCAAACGGGCAAACTGCGACATCAGCACCGTTTTCCCATAGCCGATCGTGGCATGGAGCACCAGGAGTTTCCCTGTTTCCTGCTGCAGTTCAGAGAGGAGAAGCTCCCGTTTCTCATATTCTTTTTGCATATCCGGAATCATGATCTTCGACTCCAGTTTCCTGCTTCTGTCCATTCCGCCTACCTCTGCCGGAAACCGATCCGTTTCCGTGATTCAAATTTGTTACATTATACCCCCCCCGAAAAAAATAATGTCAACCCCTGTTCCGGCGTTTAATAACCGGCAGCTTCGCGAATGTCCTCCGCATAGCACTCCATTTCCGTTAAGATCAGCGCGATCATAGATACGACTCCCGCCGTAAACTGCTCCATGTCCGCCGGTTCCGCCACGATCAGGCTGTATTTGTGGTATACCTGATGCTCTTCGTCAAAATAGCCGAATGCCCCCAGAAGCGACGGCAGCGTCAGTCCGTTTAAATGTTCCAGCAGTCCCGGCACCGCCTGCGGACGCACCTCCGGCGTGACTACCGTATAGAACGTCAGAAGCTGTATTCCCTCGTCTGAGCGGTAGACTGCCACATCCATGACCACCAGATCGTCGTCCCCGTCCCCGATGGAAAAAGCCAGCCGCAGGATATCCGGATTTTCCCCGTTTTGCTCCAGAAAGATGCTGTCTTCCGCATCCTGTTTGAGTTCCTGTTCCAAATGTTTCAAAAAATCACGTGTCCAGTCCATTCTTCCGTTTCCGCCCCTTTCTTATTGACCGCTCTGTCCCGATAGCCGGCGCATCACGGCGCCAAGGCCTCTGCTCCGGTCGCTGAAGACATTCCGCTTCTTCCTTTTGTTCAATTTATCGATCCATTCATCCGGATTGGCGGCAGCCTCCTGCGTATAACCCAGCCACTGGTTGATCTGCTCATCCTGCGCCTGCTGCGCTTTTGCACCGTAGACCCGCTCCATTCCAAGCACTTCCAGCAGTTTTCTGCGGTCGGCTGTGCCGGCCTCCTCCTTCTGTTGCTCAACAAGCCTCATATAAGCTTCCTCATAGGATCTGGCGCCCAGATCCTTAAACAGCAGGAACTTTTCGGCTTCTTTTTTGCTCAGCGCCTTCCCGTCCACGCTGTAACTTTTCCTGATACTGTCAATCTTATCGCCATCCATCCCCAGATCACGCCGGACTTCTTCTTTGATCATTGCTTTGCGGCGCCGGCCCATAAAAAAGTTCTTGCCGAATCCGATTGCTGCGCCGAGTCCGCTTAGAACGGTTTTCGCCCCCGTTGCCGGTGCGACAATCGCAGAAACATTTGCCGCAAGATCAACGGCTGATTTGCTCAGATCCCAGCCGGCGGCAGCTTTTTTATTCTGCGCCTGTCTTCCGACTTTATGAAACAGACGCTGGCCCGCCGTCCCTTCAGCGGTTCCCTCCGCCTCCCCGGAACGCTTCTGGACGTCATTTGCATGGATGATCTCAGAGACGGACGCCATTCCCTGCATGATGTCGGACGCAATTCCCAATGCGGGCGCAACATTTGCATGGAGATTTCCCAAAATTCCGCCCGCTCCGCTCGTCACGCTTGCCGCCGACCGCAGTATATGCTGCGCGGTTCCGCTGCTGTCGCCCGCCTCCTGCTCTTTCAGCATGTCTGTTTTTTCCTGTCCCACGCTGCCTGCCATATTGAGCGCTGCGCCGGTCGCCGCCGCCAGTTCCCCGATTTTTTCGGCAGGCCCGCCCAGTTTCTTGATATTGCCCAGCAGTCCGACGCCGGTTCCCGCCAATCCCAGTATGTGATCTTGATCCATCTCCTGCGGCGCTTCTTTGGATGGACCGCCTTCCGCCCGTCTGTCCAGAACACTGTACAGATCGTCTGTCGACATCCCGCTTGTGTCGATGGAAGTTCTGGTGCCCTCGCTGTTCTCCGCCTGCGCGTCCATCGCCATGCGTTCGATCGCCATTTCCCGGAGCAGCCGCCGGTCCGTATTTTCCCGATTCTTCTTGGTTCGGGCGGTCATTCTGGCGATCGGATTGGCCATCGTCCACTTAAAACGCTTCCACAGGCTCTGTTTCTTGTAATCCTCAAATCCGTCGTTCAGCTGGTCCACCGCTTTGCGGTAGCGCCTTTTCACCCCGAAGAAATCCCTCTGCACCGGTTCCTGCGCGCTTCCCGGCATTGATACGCTCTGCGTTACGGGAATCGGTTCCAAAACACCGTCTTGGCTCATGACCTTAGACGCCACGCTGTCCGCTTCCGTCTCTGCGGGTGTCCGGCTCCCGCCTATCTGCAGCTTTGCCTGCATCACGGAATTGCTGATTACCGATGACGCTTTCCCCGGCGCAGCCTGCAATCCATGACTGAGCAGCGCTTTCTGCGCCTGTGATCTTCGTGCCGTCTGTGCGTATGCCATCGTATCTTTCTCCTCTCCTGTATTTTTTCCGGAACCGGCAGTCTGGGCTACCTGCCCCTGTTGGATTGTATGCGTCAGTTCATGCGCTAAAAGCCTCTGCCCCGAGGAACTTCCGGGATCATACTCTCCTTCGTTAAAGTAAATATCTTTCCCTTTGGTAAACGCTCTCGCATTCATGCTGTCCGCCGCTCTCTGCGCCGCCTCATCCGTATGAATCCTTACCCCGGAAAAATCAGCGCCCAGCATTCCGCCGATTCTGACATTCACTCCGGAATCCAGCCTGTGCGCCGATGAGGCTGCAATCCAGCCTGCCGCTTCCGATCCTGCGCCCAGAACGCCTCCTTCGCTTCCCGGTTCCGGATCTTCTTCATTTTCAAAACTTTTATATCCTCTATCCCAAAGCCCGGCCTGTAAGAGGGAATTGCTCACGGGCGCGCTTTTTGGGCTTTCTCCCGCAGAAAGCTCCGCTTTCCTGACATTGGGATTTCTTGTTTTCTGCATATATGCCATGACACACCCCACCGTTCCTGTCAGCCCAGATACCCGAAATCATCCTTCGTCAGCACCTTGCCGTACTTGGCATAATTTAATTTCACCGCTTCTACCAGATCTCTGTTTGCCATCCCCCTGTGTTCGGAAGCGGCCAGATACGCCGCGTTTACCATAATCTCCTTGATGCTGCTTCCGGACAGTTCAAAATGCTCCGCAAAAAATTCCAGATCCAGTTCTTCTTCGCAGCGCGCGCTTTCCGGCAGAATGCTGTTCCACAGCCGCAGTCTTAAACCCGGCTCCGGAAACGGGACATGTATGATAAACTTCATCCGCCGCAGAAACGCGGCATCTATGTTATTGAGATAATTGGTGGCAAGCACCGTGATCCCTTCATAATCTTCCAGTTTCTGCAGAAGATGGGCCGTCTCCGCATTGGCATTCCGGTCATGGGAGTCCTTTGCTTCCGAACGCTTGGCAAAAAGGGAATCCGCCTCGTCAAAAAACAGCAGCGCATTGATGTCTTTGGCCTTATGGAACAGGCGGCTGATGTTTTTCTGGGTTTCTCCGATATATTTGCTGATCATTTGCGAAATGTCGATCCGGTAAAGATCCAGTCCCAGTTCATTTGCCATTACCTGAGCCGCCATGGTCTTTCCGGTTCCCGGAGGTCCGTAAAACAGTACGGAAAGCCCCCTCCCGTAAGGCGTTTTGCGGTAAAATCCCCATTCTTCTCCGACCACGTCCCGATATTTCATCTGATCGCAGACCATCCGCATCTGGCGTTTCGGCTCATCGCCCAGTATCAGATCGTCCCATACGAACGAAGCGTTAATATACGCGGCATAGACGCCAAGCTGATTTGTCTGGTTCTGTTTCACTGCCTGACGGATATCCTCCTGGGAAATGT
This sequence comes from uncultured Lachnospiraceae bacterium, assembly GCA_947593655.1. Classification (GTDB taxonomy): domain Bacteria; phylum Bacillota; class Clostridia; order Lachnospirales; family Lachnospiraceae; genus Roseburia. The sequence continues at coordinate 7,762 of CANQDS010000105.1, forward strand.
CATGCCGACCTTCTTTTCCGGCCAATACGGCCGCCGTAGACAACGCCTCGCCGATTCCTCTTGGCGTCATGACGTATTTATTGCCGTTCAGTTTCAGATCCACGTCTTCCCCGAGCGCATATCCGCTTCCGAAATTTTCCCACAGCCGGACTTTCTCCGCCGCAGATAACGACGGCAGTTCCATGCACACCTTTACGCCCCTGAAATCCGAAAACTGCTCTTCCTTCCGATCCGCCAACAGGAAGAACAATTCCACATGTTCCTCCAGATAGCGGAAAATCTCTTTTCTGCAGTCCCCTCTTACCGGAACGTCTTCTTCACCCGCTTCTGCCAGATCGCAGCCGGTGAGGCACAGAAACGCCGAGAGAAGCACCGCTTCCACATAAGCGGCTTCCATGATGTTTCCGGCTTCTTCCCATTTCAAGACAGAAAGATCGGACAGATCGAGAAAAATAAGGCGCATCCGCTTCTCTTTTGCCAGATGCTTCAAAAGAAAATGCCTGCCGATTCCTTCTTTTCCGCAGATCATGATCATGCCGCACCGGCCGGCTTCTTTCTCTCTCATTTTATCATAAAGTCCGCACAATTCCATAAATTTTTCCTCCCGGATCACTCTGGGAGAAAGGTCTTCCGTCCATGAAAAAAACTCTGTCCGTTCCCGTATCTGCTCCTCTGCCGCCATCTGCCCCAGCAGATAACTCTGAAGTCTTGGGCGCAGCCGGTAAGTGCCCGCCAGGCCGAGCCCTTCCCGATCCTGTAATAACGGTTCGATATTTCCCACGCCGGAAAGAAAAGCGGATAATTCTCCATCGGGTATTTCGCCCCAAAATTCCGCCAGCGCCACGCACAATCCCCTTGTGGGGAAAAGCTGATCGACCCGATCCTGCAAAAAGCCGTATATTTTTTCATATTTGCGGTTGAACAAAGGCGCTGTCCCGATCAGCAGCGCAAGCCTTTCCAGATCATTCAGGCGGAATTTTTCGCAGAGCTCGTAGAAAGGCAGAAAGGCTTCCGTCTGCTGCTTCTCCTGAATCCGGAATATGAGCCGTCGGATTTCCTTCAGTACGCGGTCGGGAAACTCTGCCGTCCGACGCGTCATCTGAAACGCCTGATCAATCTCCTTTTCGGTAATGACCAGTCCCCGCATTGACAGATTTTCACAATCCGTCTTCTTTTTCCGCTGAAATGCCGCGTTCAGCAGTATATCCAGCAGACAGAACATATCCTCCATATACTCCTTTTGCGTACCGGTATCCATTTCCTCTCCCTTATCACATCCGCGTCCGGCCTGCAGACTGCCTGTAAGGTTGTCCTTCCGGCAGAGCCGGGCCTCCGGTTTTGTATCTGTAACACAGTATAGAGGGGGATTATAAACAATTTAATAAACAATATGGTGAAGGAACAGAATTGCAGGATCGTTCTGGAAACAACAACAATTGACGGACTGCGGCAGTCTGTGGACTGGATCAGAAATTATATCCGGCAGGATCCGGCTGTGGGTTAAATGCGGCTTTGAAAACAGCCGGGTTTATTAGTATTTTACAACTTTTTTAGGTACAAATTCAATTTTTAAATCCATATCCATACCATCTGCAAGACGTTTTAATAATTTTAAAGATGGGTTTCTTGTTCCTCTTTCTAATTTGCTGATATCACCTTGATCTATACCGGTTCTTTGAGCAAGTTCTTTCTGTGTTAAATTATTTGAAATCCTTGCATCAATTATAGCCCGGATTATATCTAATTCAGGTTGAATATCATCCCATTCTTTTTTTAATTCTTCATCCTGTAATCTTTCATTTAAATAATCTCTAAAATTACTCATTGATTCCACCTCTTTCTATAAATCGTTTCTTATACTTTTTTGCAATTTCAATTTCTTGTTTTGGCGTTTTTTGAGTCTTTTTTATAAATCCATTTGTTAGGATAATCCTCTTACCATAATAAAAGAAATATAATACTCTGCTTATGTCGTTCTTAACCTTTACTCTTAATTCAAATATTCCATCTTGAATATGCTTTGTATATGGTTCTCTTAACTGATTTCCATATTCGGATAACAAGTCAAGTTCTCCTAACATTTTACTTTCCATTTTTCCGGAAAGGCTACTGATAAAATCTTTTGCAGGTTCTTTTCCATTATCATCTACATAAAATTCAACATTAAAATTATCCATGCAACCTTCCTCATTGGTATTAGTATAGTATATTATATGGTATATATTCCATATTGTCAATGATACATTTTTCTGTCCAGCCCTGAAAGGAAGATTCCGAAAGTTCATTAAATGTAAGTTTATATCTGACTTAAACTGCCGGATGCCAGTACTGTCATTGGCTCACTTCGTTCGCGGGACAGTACCAGGCTCCTGTAACCCCCGTTTTTTCCATTATACCATTACGGATATTTCTGTACAAT
>CANQDS010000106.1 GCA_947593655.1 uncultured Lachnospiraceae bacterium
GACATAAAAAAAGCAGGTTTCATGCGGCCTGAAAGTACTTTTTTAATTATTCAACTGTCAAACTCCCGGGTAAAAAGCCTGAATGTTCCGGGAGATATAGTGGTCAAAATTTTCAGTCATTTCGTTTACCCTTTTAAATCCATGATAAATCAAGTATAATAGTTTCCCGGAGAATAATCAACCTTGCTTTTCTTAAGAAAAATTGATACCATGTACAAAACAGCGCAATCGTCTGGTTGCGGGAGGAGGGCGCAAAAATGGACGCTTACACGGGTTTTGCGGAAGTATACGATCTGTTTATGGACAATGTGCCGTACGAAGAGTGGAGCGGAAGGATCTGCGGGATTTTCCGCCAGTACGGCATTGACGGCGGGCTTGTTCTGGAACTGGGCTGCGGAACCGGAAAGCTGACGCGCCTTTTGGCTGCAGCAGGTTACGATATGATCGGGCTGGACAATTCGGAAGAGATGCTTGCGATCGCCAGAGAGCATGGGGTGGAAGCTGAGGACGCCGAAAACGCAGAGCCGGAAAGCGAAGATGCCGGAAGCACAGGGCTGGGAAGCGGAATCCTCTATCTGCTCCAGGATATGCGGGAATTTGAACTCTACGGAACCGTCCGGGGCATCTGCAGCGTCTGTGACTGCATGAATTATCTGTTGTCGGAAGAGGATCTGCTTACCGTGTTCCGGCTGGCTTCCAATTATCTCGATCCGGGTGGGATTTTTCTGTTTGATATGAATACTTCTTATAAATACGAACAAATATTAAAAGATGCAACGTTTGCGGAGAACCGGGACGAGGGCAGTTTTATCTGGGAAAACAGCTACGATGCAGAGAGCGGGATCAACGAATACGACCTGACGCTTTTTATCCGGGAAGATGAGACGCATTTTTGCCGCTGCCGGGAGACACACTATCAGAGAAGTTATCCGGCGGAAACAGTACGGCGGCTTCTGGAAGAAGCGGGATTTGAATTTCTGGCGGCGTATGACGGATACAGCGGAGAACCGCTTCGGGAAAACAGCGAGCGGATGCTGATCGCGGCGCGGGAAAATAGAAAGGAATAAAAGAGATGTCAGATTATATGGTACGGGCAACGGCGGCGGGAGGCAGCATCCGCGCGTTTGCCATTACATCGAAGGAACTTACGGAGGAGGCGCGGAATGCGCATCAAACCTCGCCGGTCATGACGGCGGCGCTGGGGCGTCTGCTGTCCGGGGGAGCCATGATGGGCTGCATGATGAAAGGGGAGAAAGACCTCCTGACGATCCAGATCCAGTGCAGCGGCCCGGCGAAAGGGCTGACCGTGACGGCGGATGCGGCGGGACATGTCAAGGGTTTTGTCTCCAATCCGGCGGTGGAACTGCCGCCGAAAGCAAAAGGAAAGCTCGATGTAGGAGGCGCGCTCGGAACCGGCGTCTTGAGCGTGATCAAGGACATGGGTTTAAAAGAGCCGTATGTCGGCCAGTGCGAACTGCAGACCGGAGAGATCGCGGAGGATCTTACTTATTATTTTGCGGCTTCCGAGCAGACGCCGTCGGCCGTCGGGCTGGGCGTGCTGGTGGAAAAAGACGGTTCGGTGCGCCATGCGGGCGGCTTTATCCTGCAGCTGATGCCGTTTGCCGAAGACGCCGTGATCGAAAAACTGGAAACGAAGATCCGCGGGATGGATTCCGTAACCGGTATGCTGGACCGCGGGCTGACTCCGGAGGGAATCCTCATGGAGCTGCTGGGCGACATGGGGCTGGAGATCACGGATCAGCTTCCGGCCTCATTTTCCTGCGACTGCTCCAAGGAAAAGGTTTCGCGGGCGCTTGCGGCGATCAGCAGAAAAGATTTAGACAGCATGATCGACGACGGAGAGCCGATCGAGGTAAAATGCCAGTTCTGCGGCAAGGCGTATTCATTTGATATCGAAGAATTAAAGGAGATTCGAAATTGAAGCATGGATTTATCAAAGCGGCGGCGGTGACGCCGAAGATCCGGGTGGCGGATCCGGAGTATAACGGCGCGCTGATCTGCCGCCATATGAAGGAAACTACGGAAAAAGGGGCAAAGATCGTGGTGTTTCCGGAACTCTGCATAACCGGCTATACCTGCGGGGATCTGTTTTTCCAGGAGGCGCTTCTTCTGGGTGCGGAGCAGGAACTGTGCCGGATCGCGGAGGAGAGCAGAAATTACGACGCCGTATTTTTCGTAGGGCTTCCGTTTACGGTCAATGGAAAACTTTACAATATGGCGGCTGCGGTGTCGCACGGGGAAGTGCTGGGCATGGTGCCGAAAACGTATCTTCCGAATTACGCGGAATTTTACGAGGCGCGTCATTTTGCTTCCGGGCGGACGCTGTCCGGGCGGGCGCGGCTCTTAAACGGGCAGGAGGTTTTCGTGGGAACGGATCTGCTCTTTTCCTGTAAAACAATGCCGGGACTTGTGATCGCGGCGGAAATCTGCGAGGATCTCTGGACGCCGCAGCCGCCGAGCATCAGCCACGCTCTGGCGGGGGCTTCCGTGATCGTCAATCTTTCCGCGTCCGATGAGACGACGGGAAAAGATGTTTACCGGAGGGAACTGGTCAACGGGCAGTCGGCAAGGCTGCTGTGCGGATATATCTACGCTTCGGCGGGGGACGGGGAATCGACGCAGGACGTCGTGTATTCCGGGCACAGCCTGATCGCGGAGAACGGGCGGCTTTTAGCGGAATCGAAACGTTTTTCCAACGAAACGATCTATTCGGAGATTGATGTGCAGCGGATTGCGGCGGAGCGGCGGAAAATGACGACTTTCGAAGCGCGGGATACGCATGTGTCGGTTCCGTTTGCGCTGAAAACGGAAGATACGGTTTTAACCCGCATGATCGATCCGGCGCCGTTTGTGCCGAAAGATAAGGTGGGAAGGGACAAGCGGTGCGATGAAATCCTTTCCATTCAGGCGATGGGACTGAAAAAACGGCTGGAGCATACGAACAGCAGCTGCGCCGTCGTCGGGATTTCCGGCGGGCTGGATTCTACGCTGGCGCTTCTGGTGACGGCGCGGGCGTTTGATCTGCTGGGAAAAGACCGGAAAGGGATCACCGCGGTGACGATGCCGGGCTTCGGGACGACGGACCGGACTTATGACAATGCGGTGAATCTGATCCGTTCGCTGGGTGCGGATTTTGAAGAGGTGGATATCCGGGAAGCGGTCCGGCTGCATTTTTCCGATATCGGGCAGGATATCGAAACGCATGACGTGACATATGAGAACAGTCAGGCGCGGGAGCGGACGCAGATCCTTATGGATATCGCCAATAAAAAAGGCGGTCTGGTCATCGGAACCGGCGATCTTTCGGAACTGGCGCTGGGGTGGGCGACTTACAACGGCGACCACATGTCGATGTATGCGGTCAATGCTTCCGTTCCGAAGACGCTGGTGCGCCATCTGGTGCGCTATTTTGCGGACACCTGCGAAGATGAACACCTTTCAGCAATCCTCGCGGATGTGCTGGATACGCCGGTTTCGCCTGAACTTCTGCCGCCGGAGGACGGAAGGATCTCACAGAAGACCGAGGATATTGTGGGACCGTATGAACTGCACGATTTTTTCCTGTATTATGTGATGCGTTTCGGTTTTTCCCCGGCGAAGATCTTCCGGCTGGCAAAGACTGCGTTTGCGGGAGAGTACGGGGAGGATGTGATCCTGAAATGGCTGGAGGTCTTTTACAGGAGGTTTTTCTCCCAGCAGTTTAAGCGTTCCTGTCTGCCGGATGGGCCGAAGGTGGGAACCGTGGCGGTTTCTCCGCGCGGGGATCTGCGGATGCCGTCGGACGCTTCCGCGGCGCTCTGGCTGAAAGAAATGGAAGAATTGAAAAAAACGGCCGGGAACTAAGCTGCGTTTGCAACCGCGCTTCGATGCGGGACTAAGCTGCATTTATAACCGCGCCTTGATGAGAGACTAAGCTGCATTTACAACCGCGCCTCGATGCGGGACTAAATTGCGCTTACAACCGCACCCGGCGCGGTAATACGTTATAAATTATAATAAAATAATTCCGTTTTCCTCACATGCCCGGAGCATTTCTTCCGGCCAGAGGGAACTCTGCACTTCTCCGATATGCGCTTTCCGAAGAAAGAACATGCAGATGCGGGACTGCCCGATGCCGCCGCCGATCGTGTACGGAAGCTCCTCGTCCAGAATGGCTTTCTGGAACGGGAGACTGGAGCGCTCCATGCAGCCGGACTGTTCCAGCTGGCACAGCAGCGATTCCCGGTCTACCCGGATCCCCATTGAGGACAGCTCCAGCGCAATATCCAGAACCGGATAGTAAACGATGATATCGGCATTTAAATTCCAGTCGTCATAGTCCGGCGCACGTCCGTCATGCGGAATGCCGGATTCCATGTTCCCGCCGATCTGCATGATGCAGACGGCGCCTTTGGCTTTCGTGATATAATATTCCCGCTCTTTCGGCGTATTGTCCGGAAACATATCTTCCAGTTCCTGTGCAGTAATAAAGAAAATATCCTTTGGCAGGATGAGGTCGATGTAATCATACTGGATGGAAAGGTACTGCTCCGTCTTGCGCAGGCATTTGTACACGGTGCGGACCGTTTCCTTCAGATAGTCCATGTTGCGGTCTTCTTTCCGGATGATCTTCTCCCAGTCCCACTGGTCGACAAAGATGGAGTGGATGTTGTCCGTGCTTTCATCCCGGCGGATCGCGTTCATATCCGTGTAGATCCCTTCTCCGGTGGAAAATCCGTATTTCTTTAAGGCGTACCGCTTCCATTTCGCAAGCGAATGTACGACTTCCGCCGTCTTCTCCTCCTGTTCCCGGATGCCGAAAGCGACAGGCCGTTCGTATCCGTTCAGATTGTCATTCAGCCCGGTTCCCGGATCTACAAACAGCGGGGCCGATACACGTGTCAGGCCGAGGCGCTGCGCCAGCAGGACCTGAAAAAAATCTTTTACCGTTTTGATCGCGATCTGGGTGTCATGGAGATCCAGTTGTGAATGGTAACCGGTTGGTATCATGAGTTTTTCCATAGGTGCTCCTTCTCTATTGATTGGAATTATGAAAACAAAATCTGATTTTGATTATAGCATAATGATCTCTGTTTTCAATACGGAATCAAAAAAAGAATTTGCAGAGGCGGGTTTTTATGCTACAATGGATAGCATCAGAATCATGCCGCGCCGCGCGGTGGGGGAAGGGGGAGCCATGAAGAAAGAAAGCCAGAATTTTTTGATACCGCTGGCAGAATCCGCCTGCCTGGTGATGGGGCTGATCTATATCGGGCTGCAGTGTTATTATGGAATTTACTACCGGATTTCTCCGTTAAAACTGATCTTAAATATTTTGATGGCGGCTGCCGTCTATGCGGTGCTGACGCTGCTTGCGGTTTATCCGGAGCGGATCAACGGGCTGCGCCCGGAGGAGTGCGAAGGAAAGATCCGGCAGTATTCGATCCGCATGGTTTTGCTGGTCAAAGTGATCTTTATGGTGAGCCTGCTGGTTCCCTGCGTTTTTGACGTCCTCGGGATCGGAATGAAGGAGATCGCGGGGCTGGCCGTGGCGGGAGTGATCCTTGCGGTGGTCGTATATTATGAGTACCGGATCATCCGTCTGCTGCGGAAACGAAAATAATCTAAACAGTGGAAGAATTCTGCGAAATGTGGTAGAATTTAGAAAAAGAAAAAATTCCTGTAAAACGGAAAAAAGGGGGGCTGGATATGGAAAAAGATAAATTTCTGGAGGATTTTGACGGGGAAAAATTTGCCAATAATTTTCCGGGAGGATTTTTTATCTATGAAGCAGAAGGCGACGAGCGCCTTTTGTATGCAAACGATATTCTGTACCAGCTCTGGGGATGCGAGTCGAAGGAGGAATTCAGCGAGCTGACCGGAAATACGTTTCCGGGAATGGTTCACAAGGATGATATCCGGCGCGTGGAGATCGAGATCCATCAGCAGATCAAATCGTCGGAGCACAAATTCGACAATGTGGATTACCGGATCGTGCGGAAGGACGGAACTGTGCGCCTGGTAGAGGATTTCGGGCGGCTTGTCGCCGATGAGAAATACGGCGATCTGTTTTACGTTTTTGTCATGGATGTGACGGAGAAGATCGAAGCGAAGGCCAAGCGGGAATTTTATGAATACATCCAGAAGCTGAAATCGATCTTTGATATTGTGCGGCTGGTGGATGTGTCCCGTTCGGAGGAGTATGTGATCGATACGGAAGGGAAACTGACCAAGCAGCCGTATGAGTGTTTTGCCGTATGGAATAAGAGCCGGCGCTGCGAGAACTGCGTTTCGCTGAAGGCGCTGGCGAAGAAGGGGAAGGTAACGAAGTTTGAATTTATCGGTCATGATGTGTACCATGTTACCGCCAAATATATGGAAGTCAGGAATCAGCCGCTGATTTTAGAGATGGTTTCCAAGATCAATGACGAATCGCTGTTCGGCGCTTTCGGGCAGGAGGAATTTGCAGAGGCGGTTCAGGGATATAACCGGGCCATGTATCTGGATTCTTTAACCGGGGCCTATAACCGCAACTTTTTTGACGAACAGCTGAAGAATATCAATTTCCTTTCTGCGCTTGCCGTCGTGGAGATCGACGGTTTTGAAGAACTGAACAGGGTTCATGGAGAAACGGCGGCGGAGCATGTGCTGGTTGCGGCGGCACGTCTGATCCGCGTCAGCATCCAGAAGTCGGATGCGTTGATCCGTTACGGGGATAACAGCTTTCTGATCGTTTTCCAGCTTCCGGATACCTGTAAGGTCGGGCACTGTCTGGAAAATATCCGCACAAAGGTGGAACTGGCGGAATTTGCGGAATATCCGCAGATGCACGCGACCGTCAGCATCGGCGGCCTGATCTGTAACAGCTGCAGTTCCAGAAATATCAGTCAGGCGCAGCAGCTCGCAAGGAAAGCGGGCGAGAAAGGCAATCAGGTAGTGATGGAATAACGGCTGCCGCAGAAATGAAACGATCATATGCAGGACAGGGGTTCGCGGCTGCAAGCGTCGAAAGACCGCAGGTGAGGAAAGTCCGGGCTTCACAGGGCAGGATGCCGGTTAACGGCCGGTGGAGGAAACTCTAAGGAAAGTGCAACAGAAATATACCGCCGGAGCAATCCGGTAAGGGTGGAATGGCAGTGTAAGAGACTACCGCCTCGCTGGTAACAGGGAGGGCACATGTAAACCCCATCCGAAGCAAGACCGAAGCAAAGCAATGACGTGGCCCGCCAGCTTTAGGTAGGTCGCTTGAGGTGGCTGGCGACAGTCATCCTAGATAGATGAACTCCCAACGACATAACCCGGCTTATCGTTCTGCTTATGGATCCGGCGTACACGTCTGCTGTACGCCGGTTTTTTCATATCATAGTATGCAGAAAGGCTGGACGCTGCCGGTTGAACAGTCTGTGGAGGACGGCTGCGCGGAAGAAGCGTAAGAAAACCGGCCTTGTCGGGCTGTGAGCTTGCGGTGTGCGGGAAACAGTGTGCGCGGAAAAGAAGAAAAAGAAAAATCCCCGGAAAATCTCATTCCGGGGATTTTTCATGCGGAAGATGGGACTTGAACCCACACGAGCGCAATGCTCACAAGATCCTTAGTCTTGCTCGTCTGCCAGTTCCGACACTTCCGCATAAATGATCGATGCGTCATTCGGCGACTTGATTATCATATCAAATACTTTTGCAGTTGTCAATAAATAATTTGGTTTTTTGGGAGTTTTTTTGGAAAAATATTATAACCATTCTTTTTGAATCTGACGATCCCGAAAAGATAAGTAAAAATTTAATGGAAACAATTTAATTATTATAACCATAAATTAGCTTAAAAAGACTAAAATTGTGCGAAAATTCAATAGAAGTGACCAAAATCATAAAAGAAGGCGAAAAATATTGAAAAACACAGGTTTACATAATGAGAAATCTTAGCTAAAATGTAAGTATAATAAAAGAGAAAAAGAAACTTAAGAAAACAAGCTTAAGAAAAACCAGCGGGGAGGAGCGGAAGATGGGGAAGAACGAACGGAATCAAAAGACGCAAACGGGAGGTTTTTTATCCGGCATCCGGGGGAAGGTGCTGCTGATGGGAATCACGGCGCTTGGCGTGGCGGTCATTTTAGGGGCGGTCGGGATTGCGGCGCTGCGCTCGAACAACCGGAACCAGAATATTCTCACGCAGATGAATGCGATCAATCTGCTGCAATATGAGAATGAAAGCCTCGATACGCTTTATCTGTATTTTCTGGACAGCAGCTATCTGGAAAATATCACAGAAAACCTTGGCGTGATGGGACAGAACGCGGCGGATGCGAAAGATACGGCAGGAATGAAGTACCGGGACGAGCTTTCCAGCGTTTCGGATGCGATCGCATCCAGCAGCGATAATTACGGAAAGATCGGGCAGATCGCGGCGGAACGGGGCTATGAGAGCACCGCCGGGCTTTACCAGCAGTTTTTGGCGGAGGACGAAGCGCTTGCCGGAGAATTTGCGGCAGTAGCGGACGACAAATCCTGGGTGGACGGCAGCTGGCTGGGAATTGTGCCGGACGGTCAGAATGTCGGGGAAGGCGGCGTCAGCTATCTGCATAACACCTACCGGAATGCCGTTCCGCAGGTGGGAAAACGCGACGAGTTTTTAGCGAGGATCGGCGGAAACGGGATCCAATATAAAGGGACGATCTGGGTTAGCCAGATTATTTTTCAGAAAGGCTCACAGGAGGAAACGCTCGATCTGTCCGCGCTGACGGAAGCGGATCTGGCCAATTCCTACGGAGACGCATTGAAAGGGCTTTCGGTCGGAACTTTTCAGGGAAATCCTGCGATCGCGGTAGATGCGGAATTTACGTCTACGGACGACAGCTGGCAGGAGGTTTCCGTCCGGATCCCGATCGGGGCGTTCCCGGTTCAGGATTATGAAAACGTGACGTATGAGATCTATCTGGAAAACGGAGAGATCGGGGAACTGACAGCGGCGTTTGCCCTGTCCGGAAAATATGATTTTGCCGGTGCATTAACGGAAGTCAACCAAAATTTTTCCGAATACAGCAAGCATGTCGTGGAAGGTGCGGGCGAGGATGCCGCGGCACAGGCGGCCGCGATCAAGGCGCTGTTTGAAGAGATTGCGTCCAATCTGGGAATCTATGTGACCGATGAAGGGGCGCGGGAGCAGATGCAGCAGCAGATCGCCGCCAAGCAGGATGCCTTCGGAAAAATGGAAGAAATGGACAATGAAGTGCTTGCGTTAAAACAGGAAAATATCACGCTGCAGGAACAGCTTACGGAGCTGACCGGAAGCGTCCGTACGCAGGTGGAGGCGGATACGGCGGCAAGCCAGAGCCGCATGATCGTAATGATCGCGCTGATCCTGATCGCGGGCGCAGCCGTTCTGCTGCTGCTTACGGCTTATATCGGCAGAAGCATCAGCCGGAGCCTTCAGACGTTTAAAAATACCCTTTCCCAGATGACGGGCGGAAATTTAAGCGTCCGCGCGCAGATGAAAGGAAACGATGAATTTGCCCGGTTCGGAAAATATGTCAATGAATTTCTGGACCGCCTGACCGAAGTGATCCGGAATGCGCAGGACATTTCCCTGGTCGTCAAGCAGTCCGGCGAACAGCTCGATGATATGGCGGAGAGCAGCAGCCTGACTTCCGGGGAGATCGGAAAAGCGGTTGAGGAAATCTCCTCCGGCGCGACCACGCAGGCAAGCGAGTCGGATTCGGCGGCCGGCCGGATCGGGGAAATGGGAAAATCGTTTGGCATGATCGTGGAAAACGTGGAGCATCTCGGAACGATGGCGGAGCAGATGCATCAGGTCAGCACAGAAGCCGCGCAGTTTATGCAGGAGCTCGGCGCGACGAATGAGCGGACGGTAGAAGCGTTTTCACAGGTTGCAAGACAGACGCACATGACCAACGAATCGGT
>CANQDS010000107.1 GCA_947593655.1 uncultured Lachnospiraceae bacterium
GGCGGAACTGGCAGACGCGCAGGACTTAAAATCCTGTGGTGGCGACATCGTACCGGTTCGATTCCGGTCGCCGGCATTGTAATTGAATATGTGCGTGTAGCTCAGCTGGATAGAGCACTTGGCTACGGACCAAGGTGTCGGGAGTTCGAATCTTCTCACGCACGTTTGAAAAAGGAATGTTGATGGATATCAGCATTCCTTTTTGCAGTATAGGGAACTTTGCGCACCGTGTGGACAGTCCCCTAAAAGGAGCTTGGTATTGTCCCGCGAACGAAGTGAGTGGGTGACAGTACTGGCATCCGACAGTCTGAGTCTAGACTTACGAGAGGAGAAACGGTTATGCTGACTTACCATATCGATCACCGGGATTCGGAACCGAAATATTATTATATTTATAAAAAGATCAAAAAAGATATTCTGTCGGGAAATTTAAAAGAGGGGGAAAAACTTCCCTCGAAGCGCAGCTTAGCCGAGCATCTGGGCGTCAGCCTGATCACGGTGGAGAATGCGTACCAGCTCCTGAAGGAAGAGGGATATATCGAAGCGCGGGAACGGAGCGGTTATTTTATATGCCGGATCGAGGCGCTGGCGGGAGCGGAAAATGAAGAGCGCCAGCTTCATATGCTGCCGATGGACTGGGAGAAGAAGGATGAGCGCTGGCAGCCCGGCGCGGGAGCCATACAGGATTTTGAAGCGGAGCACTTCCAGTATTCGCTGTATTTTAAGACCATCCGCAGCGTGATTTCCGAATACGGGGAAGAATTGCGGAACAGCATTGCCAGATATCTGCTGCGCTACCGGGGCGTTTTTGCGCAGCCGGAACAGATCATTATCGGTTCGGGCGCGGAGCATCTGTACGGCACGATCGTCCGGATCTTAGGCCATGATAAGATCTATGGGATCGAGGATCCGTCGTATCCGCAGATCCGGAAGGTCTATGAGGGAACGGGAGCCGTCTGTGAAAAACTGAAAATGGGACCGGACGGGATCGAAAGCGGGCTGCTGCAGGAGACAAAAGCGGATATTCTGCATGTAACGCCGTTTCACAGCTACCCTTCCGGGGTGACGGCGACGATCGGGAAGCGCTATGAATATCTGAAATGGGCCGAGGCGGAGGAAAAATACATTGTGGAAGATGATTTTGACAGCGAATTTTTTATGCCGGGCAAGCCGGTGGAAACGCTTTTTATGCTGGACCGCAGCCAGTCGGTCATCTATATTAATACGTTTTCGAAGAGCCTTTCGCCGTCCATCCGCATGGGCTATATGATCCTGCCGGAGCGGCTGCTCGGGCGCTACCGGGAACGTTCCGGCGGTTTTTCCTGTTCGGTTCCGGTGCTGGAGCAGTATGCGCTGGCGGAATTTATCGACCGGGGGTATTTTGAGCAGCATTTGAACCGCGTCCGGCGGAAGCGGAGCCGGATGGCGGCGGACAGATAAGAGTTATTGTTTACAGCCTCCGCTCCCATGCGCAAAACACGCTGCTTCGCAGCTTCTGCGCCCCGCTTTGCGGTGCGCGTTTTGCTCATGAGGGTGGAGTTCCTGTTTCACAGCCGATCATGACCTGCCGGCCATCTGCTTATGCGCAAGCTCAACGCATCTGACTGGCAGGTCATATCGGCTGTAAACAGTAACAAAGAAAAAATAAAAAAGTACAAAAAACCAGTTGACACTTATCTGTTTATGGTGTATATATAACACATAAACAGTTGTTTATGAGAAGATCGAGGAAAGTATGAAGATTTTACAAAATTCGGGTATACCTATTTACCAGCAGATTGCGGACTCGTTCCGGGGCGAGATCCTGTCCGGGAAATACCAGCAGGGCGAGTATCTGCCTTCCATCCGCAGTCTGGCGCGCGATCTGCGGATCAGCGTGATCACAACCATGAAAGCTTATGAACAGTTAGAGGCGGAGGGGCTGGTGACTGCCGTTCAGGGCAAAGGGTTCTGCGTCAATGCGCAGGACAGCGAGATGTTAAGGGAACAGCATATGCGCAAAGTCGAGGACGCGCTGATGGAGGCAATCCAGTCGGCGCAGATCGCCGGGCTGACGGAACAGGAACTGGAACAGACGCTGCATACGCTGCTTCAGATGAAGGGGGAATAATAAAATGGAACTGGATTTTTGCATACGGGCGGAAGGAATCAAGAAGAAGTTTAAGAATTTCCGGCTGGATATTCCGCAGCTGGACATTCCCAAAGGATATGCGACGGCGCTGATCGGAGAGAACGGCGCGGGAAAAACGACGCTTTTGAATATCCTGACGGGCATCCGGCTGGACTATGAAGGAAAGCTGGATTATTTCGGGACTTACACGGACAAAGACCGGGAAAGCGGGAAGCTGAAAGAGCAGATCGGCTATACCGGGCCGGGGAATTATTATCTGCCGCACTGGACGATCCGGCAGATCGAGAAGATCAGCGAACTGCTGTTTGACAATTTCCAAAAGGAGCGGTTCAAACAGTGGTGCAGCGAACTGGCGGTTTTTTCGGGAGAGGAAATAGAGTGGAAGAAAAAGGTGCGGGAGCTTTCGGACGGAACCAGAATGAAGCTGATGCTGGCGGGCGTTCTGGCGCGGGATACGAAGCTTCTGCTGCTGGACGAACCGGCGTCTCCGCTGGATCCGCTGATGCGGGATAAATTGTGCAGCATGATCCGCGATTATATCCTGGATGGGAACGGGGAGAAGAGCGTATTTTTTTCCACGCATAATATTTCCGACATGGAGAATGTGACCGATTATGCGATCATCATGGAGAGAGGAAAGATCGCAGAAGCCGGCTTCGTGGAAGACCTGAAAGAGAAATATCTGCTGATCAAAGGAGAAAGAGAGGATATTGAAGCGGCGGGAAAGATCCTGTATTCCATTACGACGAGTCCTTACGGCTTTGAGGGCATCTGCCTGGCGGACCGTATGGAGCAGCTCTCCGGAATGAACGTCAGCGTGGAAGTGCCGTCCCTGTTCCAGATCAGCGTGGCGGTCATGAAAGAAAATTCCCGGATTCAGATGTGAGGTGGAAGAGATGAGATTTGCAGCGAAAAGTTATCTGGCGTTTACCTCTTTCCGGTATCGGCTTTTGATGTTTCTGCTGGTTCCCACCGGGGCGTTTGCGGGCACCCTGGCCTATGGAGAACTGCTGGGCAGCAGTCTGCAGCAGTCAGGACTCCTGCTTTTCATGTTTGTCTGGTCTTATGCGGAAACGTTTTCGGATTACTGGCTGTTTAGCGGGATCGCGTCCGCGAAAACACACGGATCGGAGATGCTTCGGACATCGGAACGGGGAATGGCGATGATGCGGTCGGGGCTGATCATGGATCAGGTGCGCCGTCTGGTCTATATGGCGGCGGGAACTGCGGTCTTGATCATCGCCGGGCAGAACGGCGTGCCGGATTTTCCGGAATTTCTGGAATTTGTCCTGTTTTATTATACATGGACGACGGGCATGGTATGGATCTCGCGCTTTCTGTCCTCTTATACCGGAATCCGGATCCTGACCGCTTATTCGGCCGGAATGGGAGTTGCCGGAGGCGTGATCCTGACCGTTATCAATATGGGGCAGGAGCCGGGGATTGCGGCAATCCGTGCGGGAATCATCTGTGTGTTTGCACTTCTGGCGGTTCTGGTCAGCGTTTGCAGCGTGCTTCATGTGATGAAGCGGGTGAAAGGGGGATATTATGATAGCAAGAATTAAATTGGGGATCCGTTTGTTCCCATATGCGCCGATGTATAAAAGCAGCATGGTATTTATCATCATTTTCGGAGCGGGATCGCTTTGCTACGCTGTTGCCGGTACCTGGCCGCTGGCGGTTATGTTCGGCTATGCGGCGCAGCTGTTTCTGGTACAGCTTTTGTACAGTTTTTCCTGTGCAGGACTGGTGCAGAGCTCGCCGCATAAGAAAAAGCTCCAGTGCCTGATTCCGATGGAGATCACTTTCTGCCATCAGACGGTGCTCTATCTGCTGATGTCCGGTGTGTATGTCTTCGGCGGCGGCCGTAAGTGGGAGCAGCAGACTTCCTGTTTTCTGCTGGCGGGAACGGCTACGGTGGCGATTACCCTGTATAATACGCTGGTTCTGCGTTATCCGTGGGTATCCGCACTGATGTTTTTTCTCGTGCTTGCAGGAATGAACGACCGGGTATTGTCCGTGCTTCTGGAGAAAGTTTTTGTCAAAAACGTCATGCCGGTTGATTTCCTTCTGGGGTATGCGGTTCTGGCAGCCGGAGTGGTGCTGGGCTATGCGGTTTCCTGTCTGATGTACCGGAAGGGATTTTCGGAAACGACCGTGAATAACTGGATCCGATCGGGTTTCCGCTGATCGGAACAGTAAAAGAACCCCTTTACAGGGGTTCTTTTGAGGGGAGTATAAATAATTAATAAGAGGTATAACATTGAAAAGATATGTACCTTTTCATTGGCTATTATACTCGGCTTCTTAAAAAAAATCAATGAAAAAGTGAATATTTTTCAAAAAATTTCAAATACTATTTCTGCAACCAGTAAATCAATCCGTTTATTATTGGGGAATCCAAGGAAACGGAAATTCAGGAGGTAGAAAAATGGCTAAGAATATGGACAGCAAAAACGCAAGCGCCAGCAGCAAGAGTCAGAACAAGGCGTCCAATGCTTCGAATGCATCCAACGCATCAAACGCAGCGAATGCATCCAATGCGTCGAACGCATCCAATGCATCCGGAACATCCAACGCTTCGAATGCATCCAATGCATCCAACTGCCGTTAGTCCGGTAGCACTTTTATGAAAAACTGCATATAATTATGAAAAAACAGATTAGAAAGCATTGCTTTGTAGTCTGTTTTTTCGATTGGTGCAGTATGACATTTCAAACGATCTACCCAAGGGAAATGGAAGAACGGATCAAAAAAGAACGCGCGCTGGTGCTGGATATCCGGACGCGGGAAGAATACAGCCGCGGACACTGGCCGGGTGCTCAAAACCGTCCTTACGATCTGGTCGACCGCTGGGAAAAGACGCTGCCGGGGAACCGGCTGTTGATCCTTTACTGCGAGCACGGGGGCAGCAGTATGCAGCTGGCGCGAAGGCTGGGGCTGGAGGGCTACCGCGCGGCTTCCGTGATCGGCGGCTACCAGGAGATCCGGCGCTATCAGCAGGGATAGCGGTAAAAACGATCGGAAAAAAATTGTAGAAAACTATTTAAAAAAACAAAAGAGTATGGGATACTATAGATACTAAGCAGAAATGGAAAGAACGGATATGAGAACATACGAACTTGTGGCTCCCTGCCATTTTGGGCTGGAAGCAGTAACCAAGCGCGAGATCTACGATCTGGGATATGAGATTACGCGCGTGGAGGACGGAAGGATCACGTTTACCGGAGATGATGAGGCGGTCTGCCGGGCGAATATTTTTTTACGGACGGCGGAGCGCGTGCTGATCCAGGTCGGAAGGTTCCGGGCGGAGACGTATGATGAGCTGTTTGAGGGCATCAAGGCGCTGCCGTGGGAGGAATTTATCCCTAAAGACGGCAGGTTCTGGGTGACGAAGGCTTCTTCCATTAAGAGTAAGCTGTTCAGCCCGTCCGATATCCAGTCCGTCGCCAAGAAAGCGATGGTGGAGCGTTTAAAGCAGCGGTATCATCAGGAATGGTTTTCCGAGGAAGGGGCTTCTTATCCGGTGCGCATCTTCTTTTTCAAGGATGAGGCGGCCGTAACGCTGGATACGACAGGGGAATCCCTGCACAAGCGGGGATACCGCATCCTGTCGGCGAAAGCGCCGCTGTCGGAAACGCTGGCGGCGGCCCTGATCCGGCTGACGCCGTGGCATAAGGACCGGATCTTGGTCGATCCGTTCTGCGGAAGCGGCACATTTCCGATCGAGGCGGCGATGATGGCCGCCAATATCGCGCCGGGAATGAACCGGAGCTTTACTGCGGAGGACTGGAACGGGCTGATCCAAAAGAAGCTGTGGTATGAGGCCGTTCAGGAGGCGCAGGAGATGATCGATCTGCCGGATGATACGGATATCCAGGGTTATGATATCGATGCGCAGATCGTAAAGGCGGCGCGGGAGAATGCGCGCCGGGCGGGCGTGGATCAGATGATCCATTTCCAGCAGCGGGAGGTGAAAGATCTGCACCATCCGAAGAAATACGGTTTCATCATTACCAACCCGCCTTACGGGGAGCGCATGGAGGAGAAAGAGGCTCTGCCGGAGCTGTACCGCCAGATCGGGGAGGCGTACCGCGGACTGGATGCGTGGTCGCTTTATCTGATCACGGCCTATGAGGACGCGCAGCGCTTTATCGGGCGGAAAGCCGATAAAAACCGCAAGATCTACAATGGAATGATAAAGACCTACTTTTACCAGTATATGGGGCCGAAACCGCCGAAAAAATGTTAAAGTTCACTGGCTGGCAGGCGAACGGTAACATCGAAATTACATAATCGCTGAGGTTTTTCATGAAAAATGCAAAAAGATATATGATATTTGCAGTCATACTGGCAGTCGTATTTCTGCTGAAATTTTATATCATGGGGCTGGACCGCGCCGAAATCGGAACGTTCCGGGGCGGGAGCATGGAGGCGTCCGTCTGGAATCCGCTGATCGCGAAGGACGTCAACAGCGGGCTTCTGCGCGTAGTGATCGACAGCCGGGAATATACCAATGAAGAGGTGCCGTTTTACATGGATGAGGAGCGCAATATCATGATGCCGGTGTCGATCCTGCGGGATGCGTTAAACTGCAGCGCCCATATCTACGGGGGGAAGAGCCTGCTCGTGGAAAAACATGACGATGCCGCGCTTTTCGGGGAGGGGGCCGAAGACGGTTCGAAGCTGATCCAAAACGGAACCGAGTTTTATGTGAGCTTAAACGATCTTTCCCGGATGCTCGGATACAATCTGGCGTTTGATATGCAGAACAATACGCTGACGACGGCGGACGCTTCGGAAAATACGGCCGTTATTCCGACGAAATACGACCTGCGGGAGCGCGGCCGGGTGTCGCAGATCCGCGATCAGGGTTCTTACGGGACATGCTGGGCGTTTGCCGCGACAAGCGCGCTGGAATCGTCGCTGATGCCGGAGGAATCGCTGCTTTTTTCGGTGGATCATATGACGATGAGCAATTCATTTCATGTCAATCAGTATGACGGCGGGGAATATACGATGGGAATGGCGTATCTGGCGGGATGGCAGGGGCCGGTCTATGAGGCGGACGATCCCTACGGGGACGGCCGGACAAACGGGGATCTGGCTCCGGTGAAGCATGTGCAGGAAATGCGCATCATTGACGGAAAGGATTACGAATCCATCAAGGAGGCGGTTTTCCAGTACGGCGGGGTGCAGACGTCGCTCTACAGCACGCTCAGCAGTTCGCAGAGCAATCCGGCGTTTTACAACAAGGATACGAACGCTTACTGCTACATCGGAACGCAGAAGCCGAACCACGACGTTGTGATCATCGGATGGGACGACAATTTTTCGCGGGACAATTTCACGGTTCCGCTGGAAGGGGACGGCGCGTTTATCTGCCAGAACAGCTGGGGAAGCGGCTTCGGGGATCAGGGAGTCTTTTATGTTTCTTATTATGATACGAATATCGGAACCCATAACATCGCCTATACCCGAGTCGATGGCACGGACAATTACGACCATATCTACCAGAGCGATCTGTGCGGCTGGGTAGGAAAAATGGGATACGATAAAGAAGATATTTACGGCGCGAACGTATTTACGGCGGAAAGCAGCCAGAAAATTACGGCGGCGGGCTTCTATGCGACCGGAGCCAACACAGAGTACGAGGTGTATGTGATCCGGAATTTTTCGGGACAGGCTTCGTTTGCGGATAAGAAGAAGGCGGCGTCGGGCGTGCTGGAACAGGCGGGTTATTATACGATCGATTTTGAGGAACCGGTGGAAGTGGAACAAGGGGAAAAATTCGCGGTCGTGCTGTATGTCCGGACGCCGGGCGCAACCCACCCGATGGCGATCGAATACGATTCGGGCGATCCGGCGCTGGCGGGCGTGGACTTAGAGGACGGCGAAGGGTACATCAGCAGCAGCGGGATCAATTTTATTGACGTAAAGAGCAAACAGAACTGCAATCTGTGCATTAAGGCGTTTGCAGACAATCGATAACAATGGATGAGAGAGTATTAAAGTGGGTTACGGCGTTCATGGCGCTTCTGACCGTTACGGTGTGCGTTTCGCTGTTTTTCTTTCCGGAACTGCACGAACGCTCCGTGCTGGCGGCGGAGAACCGTCTGCTGCGGGAGCAGATGTATGCCGGGGCGGAAAATGCGGCCGTGGAACAAAAGCCGGAAGAGATCGTGGAACAGACCGACGATAAAGATGCACAACTGAAGATTGAACTGCCGGAGGGGATCGGGCTTTCGGATCTGACGATCGAAAATTATTACCTGACGCAGGATGTGTATATCCGGATCCCGAAGGCGGAAGAGGATTATTTTTCCCATTACAGCGTACAGGGGAGCTGCAACCATATTTCCGCGATTTCCTATTATCAGGAAAAAGAAGAGGGCGTGATCGTTCTCGGGCTGGATCGGGTGTATGAACTGCAGGAGGATTATCAGAACGGAAATCTGTACTTGAATTTTCTGGAACCGCACGAAGTCTATGATAAAGTGGTCGTTGTGGACGCCGGACACGGCGGCCGGGCGCCGGGCGCGTCGAAGATGGGGATTTCCGAGAAGGATATTGATCTTGCGATCCTGCTGGAGCTGAAAGCGGTCATGGAGGAGTCGCCCGGAAATATCGGCGTCTATTATACCCGGACGGACGACAGCAATCCGACGCTGGATCAGCGGGTGCAGCTGGCAAATAAAGTGGACGCGGATCTGTTTATCAGCATCCACAATAATTCCACGGCGACCGGGAAGTTTTCCAATGTCAGCGGTACGGAAGTGCTGTTTGATGAGGCGGACGATTCCGAGTTGTCCAGCCGGCGGTTTGCGCAGATCTGTCTGGAACAGGTGACGGCTGCGACCGGAAGCAGCAGCCGGGGGCTTTTGGAGGGCGACAGCATTTACATCATTCGGACGAGTGAAGTACCGGTCGCTCTGATCGAGGTCGGTTTTATGACCAACCGGCAGGAACTGGAGCTTTTAAATTCGCAGGAGTACCAGAGGAAGGCGGCGGAGGGGATTTACGCCGCGATCGAGCAGGCATTTGCAGAAGGGTATTAAAGAAGGAGTGCATGATATTATGGCAGTAAAGATTGTTTTTGCAACGGGAAATCAGGATAAGATGCGGGAGATCCGCGAGATCATGGCGGATCTGGATGCGGAGATCCTTTCAATGAAAGAGGCCGGGATCCAGGCCCAGATCGTTGAGGACGGTACGAGTTTTGAGGAAAACGCCGTGATCAAAGCGAAAGCAGTCGCGGAATTTACGGACAGCATCGTGCTGGCGGACGATTCCGGGCTGGAGATCGATTATCTGAACCGGGAACCGGGCATTTATTCCGCGCGCTATCTGGGCGAGGATACGCCTTATGAGATCAAGAACCGGACGCTTCTGGAGAGGCTTGCGGGCGTGCCGAAGGAACAGCGCAGCGCGCGTTTCGTGTGCGCCGTGGCGGCGGTCCTGCCGGATAAAAAGGTGCTTGTAACCCGCCAGACGATGGAGGGGTATATCGGCGATGCGCCGGAGGGGGAGAACGGCTTCGGCTATGATCCGATCTTTTATCTGGAGGAGTTCGGCTGTTCTTCGGCTTCGCTTGCCCCGGAGCAGAAAAATGCGGTGAGCCACCGCGGGAAGGCGCTTCGGGCGATGAAAGAGCAGCTCTGAAGAATAAAGATTTTACGCAATAAAATAGTGAGATTTCGTGCAGGATCCTTTCTTTTCATGTAGAATT
>CANQDS010000108.1 GCA_947593655.1 uncultured Lachnospiraceae bacterium
TGGCGGAGGTGCTGGTTTCCATATTGGTGGTCGCATTGGCCGTACTGCTGCTGGCGTCGATGGTCAGCGCCTCCGGCAATATCGACCTTTCCACCAGAGAACGGGACGCGGAATTTTATGAAGAACTGACCCAAACGGAAATTAAAAAGACCGAAAAGGGCCAGGGCTTTGTCGTCGTCGAATGGAAAAACAGCTCCGGCGGCTCAGCCGGTTCCCGGGAATTCAAGGTAAATGTTTACGGCGGAGAGGGATTGACCTCCTACGCGAAAGGGGATTAAAATGAAGAAAAAGCTATCCCACCGAAGCGGTTTTTCTCTGTCGGAAATGCTGGTGGTGGTGGCCATCCTCGCGCTGGTAGCCGCCGCAGGCGCCGCCGGGACCAGCGCCGTGCTGGCCAGCCGCAACACAATGATCCAGTCCGCCGACGCGGAGATCCTGGGCTCCACCGCCGCACAGGTCATCGCCGACGAACTGCGTTTCGGGCAGAACATCAACATTACTGCTAACTCCGTCACACTGGACAGCACCTCCTTCGGAGAGCAAGTCGTGCTTACGCTCTCCCCTGAAGGCAGACTGACCGCCGGAGGAAACAACATCCTGAGCGCAAAAGCCTACAGCGGCCTGAAGCTCGCCGATTTATCCTTCGTTCCGGATACAGAGGGAAATGTCAAGGTTTCCCTGTCCGTCACAGGAGACAGCGGCGTCCTCTGGAGCGAAGCATTTTCCGTTGTGCCGCTGAACGGCTTTCATGCTCCCTGACACGGCCCGCCCGATGGGACGGACTTTTCCGTACGAAAAAACGGCCGCCGTCTGTATCCGGCAGAACAGCCCCCAAAAAGGAGCGTCATCATGAGCGAAAACAAAAATGCGGATTCGATCCGGATCGCGAGAAAGTATCTGGATTCTCTCGTCGTCGAGGGGAGGATCCTGGGCGCGGTGCATCCTTCCACCCGGCTGTGCGTGCTGGGTGCGGAATTTGAAACTCCCATCATGACCGGCGCACTGAGCCATTTAAAGGGCGGCATGGCCGGTCTGGCCGAAGGCGCGCGGGCTGCGGGAGCCCTGTGCTCTGTGGGAATGGGGGATAACGATTCCCTGGGAAAGGTGCTGGCCACCGGCGCAAAGGTGATCAAAGTGATCAAGCCTTACGCCGACCGGGAGGAGATCTTCAGCCGCATCCGTTTTGCCGAAGAACACGGTGCGCTCGGCGTCGGGATGGATGTGGAGCACGCCGTTGACGTCGAAAACGATACAGACTCGCTGGTGGCCGGTTATCAGATGAAACTGCCCACCCTGGACGAGCTGAAAGAATACGTAAATTCCACCCGCCTCCCCTTTTTCTTTAAGGGAGCGCTCAGCGTACAAGACGCACTGACGGCCAGAGAGCTGGGCGCGGCCGGGATCATTCTCAGCCACCACAACGGGCTGCTGCGCTGGGCGATGCCTCCCTATGCGCTGCTGCAGGACATCCGCCGGGCCGTGGGAAACGATCTGATCCTCATTGCCGACGGCGGTATCGCGGACGGCTTTGACGCCTTCAAGGTGCTGGCGCTGGGCGCCGATCTGGTCTGTACCGGACGCCCGCTGATCCCGGCCTATGAGGCCGAAGGCGCTGACGGCGTAGCAAAGACGATCCGCGCCTTCACCGACGAGCTGCGGGCCATGATGCTCCGCACCGGCTCCCGGGATTTAAAGAGCATCGACCCGTCCGTCGTACATGAAGCCCGGTGGCTGTGAGCGCGGACACAGCGGCCACGGAGCGGGCTTCCTTTTCGCCGCAAAGTTCCCGCCCGATCAGTCAAAAGCTGGTCAAAAGTTTCCATCCGATCCAGTCAAAAGCTGGTCAAAAGTTCCCGTCCGATGCGGTCAAAATCATTTGACAAGAAGGCGTTCAGCCGCTATAATAAGCATGTTGGGGAACGAAGACATTTCTCCGGACATTTTGTCTGCGTAGCTCAGATGGATAGAGCGACCGCCTCCTAAACCGACGTTTGTTTCGTTTGTTTTTGCTAACAAATTCACATCTGTCTCCGTAGCTCAGCAGGATAGAGCGTTCGCCTCCTAAGCGAAAGGCCGGGTGTTCGAATCACCTCGGGGACGCTGAAAAAGACCGTAAATTCAAGGTTTTCTGAATTCGCGGTCTTTTTCATTTTAACTATTGGAAAAGGGATTTTTATAATCCATCCGGTTTTTGCTAACAAAAGAAGAACGATGGAAAAATGCGCTTTTTTCCGTCCTGCTAACAGAATTCGGGCTTTTTGCTAACACCGCATTTTACACGCGGGATTCATAACAGGCCTTCAGGATTGTCAGAAAATCATTTTTAGATTCTTCATCTCCGAATTTTACAGACAACGTTGTATAATATCCCAGTTCTGTCGTGCCCGTATATTTTTTTACGATTCTGTTTATTTCCGCTGTTTTTTTGGTGATGGAACCGGTATAGCAATCGCACGCGAAATTATTTTTCCTGAAAAAGATGTCGCCAATGGTTTTTCCTGTGCCGTTTTTGATGATGATATGTCGGTTCTTATTATTTCTGATCGAGAATGTGACATTCTCTCCTATGGTTTTAATCTCGTTCAGGATTTCTTCTGTCGCTGCCTGCTGTACATCAGTGAGCAATAATTCCTGTATGGTCTTTACTTCATTTGACATTCTCGCAGAAGTGGTGCTCTCGCTGGCTGATGTCATAGTGGAAATTCCCAGCACATTTTTCAGATGCTCCATTTCCTGTTCACTGATATTTCCATCATGGTCAATATCTATCACCTGATCCAAAAGTTTATCCATGAATGGCTGTGCGCTTAATAATTCTGTTTCCGTCAGCATTTTATTATTCAGATATTCCATGACATCTTTCGCCGTAGAGTTATCAACGGTCGCAAGTTTTTCCAAAAGATCATATTGAAGGGAATTCCTTTGTTCCACGATAATATTATAAAGATTTTCAAAGGAATGCTGTAAACAGAGAATTCCGAAAAGCAACTGCTTATTTTTATCTGAACTCAATATGTCGTCTGATATGACGATCGACAGAAGCAAATATGCGTTGAAAAGCCGTTTCATGCTTCTCGGATTGACGCCAATGGAAGACTTGATCAGGTCAACATAGATAGCCACCTCATCCTCCGGGCATTCCACGTGAATCTGCTTAAAGCATTCCTTTACATAATTATTGATGTTATATTCCGCTACAGGCATTTTGAACGGAACCTGTATGATCTTATCAAAGAAACTGCGTCCTTTTTCCGCACTTTCCACTTTGTCGTCAGACAGCTTTCCGTATTTGGCTTCTACCCCGCGGCACACGACTGCG
Organism: uncultured Lachnospiraceae bacterium; assembly: GCA_947593655.1. Lineage (GTDB taxonomy): Bacteria > Bacillota > Clostridia > Lachnospirales > Lachnospiraceae > Roseburia. The sequence goes on from CANQDS010000108.1 coordinate 3,320, forward strand.
TAATCAATCGCCAGTACAAACACACAGTTTTGGCAGTCCAGAAACAGTTTGAGGACTTCCAGAAGTTCTACTGCTTTCCGGGGTTCCAGTCTGTCCAGATCATCAATGAAAACAACGACGCGGTCTTTGCCGGTTCTGTCCAGCGTTGTTTTTACACGTTTGGAAAACTCATTTTTCAGGTTTTTGATGATACTGGCCGGGTCATTTTGGTTCGATGTAAGATCATTCCAGAGGTTCTCTACATTTTCCGCCAGCCTTCCTCCTATTTTTGAGTCCACGGCAGTAAATACAAGCTCCTTTCCCAGGCGTCCGGCCATCCGTATACCCCGTATCAGTTTAGAGGTGGCTTCTTTTTCTTTCTCCGATGCTGAAAGTTCATCCAGCAGGCAGGATAGCAGAGAGATCGCCAGATCATCATCCATATTGAACTGTGAAAATTGCCACGTATTGAACCAGATATTATGGGTTTTAGGTTCTTTTTTCTCCGTCAGCGTTTGGTTAATGATCTGCATGATGGATGTTTTTCCAGTTCCCCAGCTTCCCTGAATCGAAATTGTCATGGGAGTATTGCAGCTTTCGATAAATGAGGTCAGTCCGTCAATATATTTCTGAATTTCAAACAAATCCCGTTCTGCCGCCTCGTCGGTCAACCCCTGTACCACATTTGCCATTTTTTAATCCTCCATTTCCTGTATTTTCCGGTATCCGGTTATATTTAAAATATCACTTTAAGCAATTATTTTCAACACTTTTAGCGCATTGCCGTATCTCACTGAATTTAACAAAAAAATACCCTCTGAATCATGTTCAGAGGGTATCAGCGTTTGGCAGACTGTTTATTCCACTTTTATACTTAAGACATCAGGATATTTTTGTCAAAAAATCTTTCATGGTTTCTATCTGTTCCGAAGATAATCGACTGATTAACGCGGCGAACTCTGCCTCAGAGTCCTTTTTTGCTTCCTGCCTTGCATCTTTCAAGTCAGCCCCGGAATAGAATTCCTGTTCAAAAAGCTTTGCGTTTTCTCTTCTGTTTTCATCCATAATATGTGCATAAACCCTCGTTACCATATCCGCTGTAGCGTGGCCGGTATCCCCCTGCACCGACTTGATGTCACCTTTGGAGAGCATCAGCTTATATGTAGTGGAAGAATGACGGAGACTGTGAAAAACTACATTAGGCAGTCCGGCCTTTTCTTTCAAATTTTTAAAAGTTTTTTCTATAAGTCTGATTTCACAGGGTTCCCCATTATCGAGCGCTACTACAAGATCAAAGTCATGGTATTCCTTCCCCAGTATTTCTTGTGCCGTCTCCTGCCGTTCTCGCCATTTTCTCAGCATTTTAGCAACTGTAGCCGGTAACCATACACGCCTTACAGAACTCTTTGTTTTCGGCGTTTTTAAGACCTTTCTCGTTGTAGTTCCTTCTTTCTGCGGCGGAAACACACAGTATACATCTTTACGGTCCAGCATATCAAGCGCTTCTAAGGTGACCCGTTCCAGTTCCCGGTCTATTATGATATGCGCATCATCATTCATAATATCCTTATCAGAAATATGTACTCGTTCCCATTGTAATCCCAAAATCTCCCCAGCCCTCAGGGAACAGGCAAACGCCAGTTGCATTGCGATATATAGCCTGCTGTCCTCACATTCCTCAAATGCTTTTCGGATTGTGTCGGCATCCCATATATCCCTTTTTTGGTATTCAATCTGCGGCGGTGTGGCACCGTCCATGGGATTTCTGGAGAGAATTTCCCACCTGACTGCCTGATTGAATGCACAATGAAGGAGCCGGCATATTTTATCTATGGTTTTGTCCGTAACATATTCATCTTTTGCCCTGCGTGTTTTTGTGGATACAGCAGGGGTAGTTTTTAATGTACGGATAAATCTGTCCAACATGCGGGGCGTAATCTTTTGTATATTCCAGTTTCCGATGAGTGGGTTAATATAATTACGAATTAAGGCTATGTTACTGCTGTACATTGACAGACCCCATTTTTTCTGTCCGTATGTGGAAACATAATCTTTCAGAAAATCTTCCAGTGTTTCGTTTCTGGGAGCAATAAAACTGTTTTTAATTAGCTGGTTTTCAACCTCCGCTTTTCTTGTCTGCGCCTCTTTACGACTGGAAAAGGATTCCCATTTCTGAACGGTTACGCCCTTTTCATTTGTATACCTATATACAACGCTGTAATTCTTTCCGCGCTTCTGGATAGATGCCATAATAATAGTCCCTCCTTATCCCTGACGGTCAAGCCATCTGTCAAAATCAATTTTGGAAATTCTGATCGCGTTTCCAACATGGATAACCCGAAAGGGGGCTTTCCTGACCAGCTCATACGCTGTAGTCTTGGAAATATCGAGGATCTTCTGAATTTCCTCCACCGAATAAACCCGCTTTTCCTCTTCGTTTTTAGTAGAGAGGGCCAGTTTTATCAGTCTCATCTGATTATCACAGATCTTTTTTATCCCATCCCGCGTATTTTTCATGGAAAAAAGGCCCAGCAACTCAGCATTTTCCTGTGTAAAAGCATTTATATTTTTTATTGAATCCAAAGTAAATACCTCCTATCCTTTATCTCAAGGTAAGCCTTAATAAAATGGTAAACAGTTTTCTTCGTTTTCCTCTGTGGTATTTTCAGCTTTTTTTCTCTTTTCCATTTAGGTACTCCCTGACGAAAGAATAATAAGTGTTTGTTTTTAATCCCAACTCTGCCATGGCCTGACGGCTGGTGATCTCCCTTCTTAAAACCCGCTGGAAAACTTTATCAAATTCGTCAGGTTTGGGAATCCGACTACGGCCAAACTTCACACCTCTTGCCTTTGCCGATTCAATTCCTTCCCGCTGTCTGTCCCTGATTTCTATTCTTTCTTTTTCGGCAATGTAAGAAAGCAGTTGGAAAATCAGATTTGCGATAAAGCGGCTGTCAAAGGACGATTCCTGCTGTGCCGTGTTAAGAAGAGGATAATTAAGGACTCTTATGTCACAGCCCAGTTCGTTGGTAATGTGAAACCATTCTTTGGCCATCTCCGTATAATTTCTTCCGAGACGGTCCAGGTCGAGAATAACGATTTCATCCTTTGGCCGTAAAGACTGAATCATCTGCTGATAAGCGGGGCGCGAAAAATCTTTTCCCGACTGCCGGTCAATAAAAATATCCCTTTCCAGCACTCCGCTTTTCAAAATGGCGTCTTTCTGCCGTGCTTCGTTTTGGGTTCGGCTGGAAACTCTGATGTAACCGAAAACTCTCTTTTCAGTCATATTGTCCATATTTGGAACTCCTTCCTGTTAGATTTGAGACTAATTGAACAGCAAAAAATTGGAAAAGTAAATACCTTCTTTTAAAATATTTGGAATATTCTGAAAATATCATTTTCAAACAAGGGAGAGACCTGCCCTCCCCCGTTTGAAAAAATGAGACACAGCCTGCAAACAGTTCTTTGGGAAAGTATACTTTTCTAAAGAAAAGAAAGAATCATGGAATCTCTCCGGTGGTTTTTCTGCTTGGATGAATCTCGGAATTCTTTTTGTGTCCTCGTCCTCCCATTAAACCGCCCTTCCGTCCATTCTCTTGTGCTCTCTTATATCTTTTTTTCGTGTCATCAATCGTGGAATAAATGGATCTTAATATTATGTTTAGCATATCCTGCTCTATTCCGGTGAGTGAATACTGTTCCCAGTTATTCTTTCCGGTAACGCCATATTCACAGATTGCCTCATAAGCGGCCAGTCGGATTTTAGGGTCTCTAATTTCCCGACAGCTTTCATAGAAACTTTTCCTGAATAAGAATTCTCCGTCTTTCATATTGATAATCTCCTTTTTGTTTTATTTCTGAAAGATTTATTTTTTAGTTTTTTTATATAAGTCAATATATTGGTATGTATATTTATCTGAATGTTAATAATAAGTTTTAATGCTGTTTAAAATATACATCCCAATATATTTTCTTATATAAATAAAGGTTTTGTTAGTTTAATCTAACTTGCGAGGCGGTCTGGATTTCCTTTTGAATAAGTATCTTTTTTTATATGGATGTTGTTCTTTTTCCTTTATGGCGCGGTTATAACGTTCCTTGGATTTATCTATGTGCAACTGGATACTGTGAGTCAAAAGAATATTATGAATCGCTTCAACTTCTTCTGGCTTTGTTTTCCGTTCCCCGGTCACACCGTAATAAATAATATCCAATAATAATTTTTCAGCTTTTTCTTCACCGTACACTTTACGATAGTTGTCGATGTCATCCTTAAAAGTTTCAAAAAACATGAAATCATCGTGTTTCATTGTTGTTACCCTCCTGAATATTCTCTGAATACTGTTGTATAAGTTCTTCATACCTTCCAAAAACGGAATCCGTCTCCAGATAATCTGCTAAAAGTTTCTTTACTAAGTCCGTCTTCGCATCCTCAGATAGGTTTCTGGATTCTCTTTTTAATCGCTTTTCAAGGATTTCTTTAATATAGTCTCCTATATATTTCACTTGGTATGTACGCCAAAAAGAATCCCTAATTGTTCTTGGCAGCAGTGTCGATAATTCACCGGGAAGATCTCGTTCATCATGCTCTGTTACATCCTGATATCTTTCTTCCAAAATATTGATTAAATCAATGTACTCATTTCTTTTTTCATCACCTTCAACTTTACTTTCACACTGGACTATCGCAGTTTGAATCATTACGATTGCTCCGTGAATCAAATATTTATTATAGTGTCGTCTCTTTTGTACATTGATGTCATAAAGTACAGAATCAAACAGTATATGCTCCGTTGAGCTAAGAATATATTGTATATCCGCACCTTCTGTGAAAAAACAGTTATAATCCAAACCGTATTCTATAATGGCCATTGCTATTTTTCCCTGCCGTTCCTCCGGCAATTCTTGTAAAATATCAAGCGTTGAAGCTCGAAACAGAAATGCTTTTTTCTCTCTTTGTCTAGGCATGTTGATATCCTCCTTCCAAGCCCATTTCTTAAACCGTGTAATAGCTGTGCTTATTATTTTAAAACTAATGACTGTTACATAAAGTCACCTCCCCGCTTAATAGTTTTGTCATCTCATTACCTTATACGTTTTTTTTAGCCCACTGGAAAATATTATTCATAGCAGTTATTAAACTCACCTCCTTCGCGTCTTCTATTTCCTTTTACGTAAAAAATGGAAATGATTTAAAAAAAGTGGAAAAACCATAAATCTATATCCCACATCCGTTTGTGCCATGATTTTGTTCAATGCGTTCGATTTATAGAAAGAAAGTAGTGCAGAATAACATGATATATCAATCCATTTGGTTTCGTGTCAATATTTATTTGTTCTATATCACTATATTTCGCGGTGATGTTCGCGGCTAATTTCTACAGATATGCACAAAAGGCGTTATATTATCACGGCGTGTCGCACCTTTTAAATGCCTTAACGGGATATGGGCGATAATATACCCGATTGATTTTTTTCAACGAAAAAAACACCCCCTGAAACGTGTTCAAGGGGTGTTCAAAATACACTGTCCGGTAAACCTGCTTATAAAAAATGAGGATGATATGGTGCTGGCTATATCGCTCTTATCTATCCGGAAATTCAAGTATTTTATTTCTTAAAGAGTTCCTTTTACTTTCATACATCATAGCCGTCATAAAATTACCACCTTGATTATACCTATCAGAAAATCCTTCCCCTACATAGCACTCGGAAAAAACCATATTGTGATTCTTTATCTTCGTCCATGCTTTGGATAAGGAATCAACCTTGATAGAGGAAAAGGAATCGGACTTTGATATCTTACCCTGTTCATTAGTAAGGTATGCTTTCTGTTCCTCATGCTTCCAAATCACAATACCCTGCTGTTTATACTTCCTCTGTAAATTCGTCATATCAGATACAAAATCGTCAAAGGAAGAATTTCCAACATTTAATACTAAATAAGTTTCTTCTTTAGAAGCTTCAGAATTCTTATCATCAGGAGTCTCATTCCAGTAACCAACGACCTTCACAAACCCCCTATATCCTAAATCAATCAAATCGGCTTCTAACCTCTTATTCCTCTTTCGATTATCGGCTAAAGACAGCCCAAAAGAAGGATCCGTTCTAAAAGCTGTTATCATCGCAATATCCTTATCTTTTGCATGGGATAATACCCTATTGATGGATGATTCAAAAATACTGGTATTCATTGTAAGTCTCCTTTATATAAGTATATTATAGGCCATCAGAAATGAACAATCAACTCCTTAAGCGTATGGGTTTGTGTCAAGTACTCGTTGGCACTTTTCCTGTTTCCTTTATGAGCTCCCGATTTTAGTGCAATAAACACTGTCAT
>CANQDS010000109.1 GCA_947593655.1 uncultured Lachnospiraceae bacterium
AGGCTGGCTGGCAAACAGGAGGGCCTGACGGAAGGCCGTCTTGAGACTTTGTTGAATGACGTAAAGAATGTCATGGAATCTCTAAAAATGACCGTAGATGATGCTATGAATGTCTTGAAGGTCAGCAAGGAAGATCAGGCCGTTCTGAGAAAGATGATCTGACTCAGCCCTTCCTGTCTGCACCAGACTAAACCATCCCTCAGAGTAAAAAAACTCCGGGGCAAGTAGCTTCTTTTGCTGCCAGTCCCGGAGTTCCTCTATTAGTCTTATGTTCCACCATGTCAATTAACACAAGCGAATATTCTTAGCCGGGAAGGACATCCTCCCCGGCTCATTAGGTGATATAGTCCTGTGAGATGTTTTTCTCCATATTTTTCCGATTAATGTCATGTCAGTTAACACAAGCTGATACATTGAGCTAGATATCTAGCATTAGAAATTCAAAGAATGGAGACTTTATCTTTAATCTTCACCTTTAATCTTCATATTCACCTTTTTCGATAATATCAATCCATTTCAGAAGAGTTTGTTTTTTAATTATCATTCTTGCTGATAACTGTAGCTGATTCCCGCATTTCTTTGGAACCCCATCTTCTAGTATAAATATGCATTCGCCATCAACATCAACCATGTTTAAAGATCAGAATCATCAAATTCTTCAGGCACAATCCATCTAAGCCAGTCAGCGGATCTATTGACAAACAAGGCCATTGCTTTTCCTTCCTTCGTGAGCAACAATTTTAGTTACATCCACACAGATTATCCGTCAACTTGAATGTACCAAGGACTTCATTTAAATTTATTTGCTATATACTTAATTAAAGCGACAAGACGACTTGGCAAATACCTTGCAGCAATATATTTGAATCTTTGCTTAACGCTAGGAATTTCAGATAGCTTTGTCCTCTCTCCCGCTATTTTATCCATCTTAGCATTCTCATATGTTTCCCTAAAAATAGGGTTGTCAAGAAACTCCCTCAAGCATCGTTCCAAACCAACCTCTGGCTGTTCAAATTCAAAGTCACCAACTAAATGCAAGAATTTTGCGTTGTCAAATATACGATCATAGTGCCTATCATAAATTGCCTGATAATTGTTTCCTAATATTTCTTTTGAATCATCTACATATTTTATTTTAATATCTCTTCCTGTAACCTCGTTAAAAACTTTTCTATAAAGCGAAAACACATCGTCCCACTTGATTGCCTGGTCGGTCGTGATATGGAACGTTTCTCCCATCGCTTTCTCATTGCCAATCAGCCTGGAAATGCCCATGGCAACATCTGAACCGAGGGTCATGGTCGTGTACCTTTCGGAAATGTCCTTCGGAAAAACGATGGTTTTGTCATGCATGGCGCGATAGAGCCAAAGCTCTTTTTCGTAAACGCCGAGCTGTAAACGTTGGTTGCTGTAAGTGATATACGGGCGGATTATCGTCCAATTCGTTTTTCCAGATTCACGGAGCAGGTTTTCCTGCCTTGCTTTTGTGAGAGCGTACTCATCGGTTTTTAAATATTCGCTGTCGGTCGTCACATCCAAAAGCCGCGGAGAATCCTCGGTAATTGGAGTTTTGGAATCAGCATAAACACGGCTTGAACTCAGGAAAAGATACTGATTTGTTGAACAGAGGAGCAAATCGCATCTTGATTTGAATTCTTCGGTATTATAAACCATGAAGTCCACGATTGCGTCATATTTCTCTGCCAAAAGTAATTTCAAAAACGCAGTGTCATGAGCGTCGCCTTTGACATATTTAACGTTATTAAATTCAGTTTTTCTGTCAGAGCGGCTTGTGACCGTAACGTTATCGCCACGTTCACCAAGAATTTTTACCAGATCGACGCCCATTGCGCCTGTTCCACCTAAAACAAGTATTTTCATGTCGGTTTCCTTTCTTTTTTATGAAAGAAAACCGAGTGCGCTTACCCGTGAAGCGTAATCGTCCCACTGCCTCCAGTCATATAGAATGTGTCGCCGACGATCATCTCTCCCATATCGCTGACCATAAACGTAGCAAGCGCGGCAATCTCAGAAGGCATAGCATAACGCTTTGCCGGCGTGTTTGGTTGATAAATATTATCATCTTCCCCATTTTTGCCGAGCATGGGCGTGGCAGTCGGGCCGGGCGCTATCGCATTAACAACAATCCCATATGGCAGAAGCTTGTCCGCAGTACCGAGGGTAAGACCTCTCACAGCCCACTTCGACATCTGATAAGGCGTCCAGGCAGGGCGAAGCGCCGAGGACGAAGTCACATTCAGAATATGACCTTTGATCCGGTTTTCAATCATGTATTTAGCTGCTGCCTGAGACATGAAAAACGTGCCCTTTGCGTTGATGTCCATGATGCTGTCGTACTCCTGCTCGGACATATCCAAAAAGTCCGAGTGGCTGACAACTCCCGCAGAATTTACAAGAATATCAATCCTGTTTTCCGGGAACATCGCAGCGGCGGTTTTGACCTTCTCAGGCATAGATTGAACATCTTTTACATCAATAACTATGCACGACAGGTTTACCCCCCCGAACCAATTTTTTCACAGCACATGTGAAGTTTTTCCTCATTTGTTCCCGCTATAATGACCTTGGCGCCGCTTTTCAAAAAGCTTTCTGCCATAGAAAGGCCTATTCCGCTGCTTCCGCCGGTAATGAGGGCAACTTTCCCCTTTAAAAGTTCCGGGGCATTGACAGGACTAGGTATGGGAATTTTCTTTTCTTCTTTAAAAATCATTACTAAATTCTTTATAACCTTCTTTACAATTGCAAACATGATTTTTCCTTCCATTAATTTTTTTAGCTTCAATATGCTTTTTATTACGTTTATAATTTTCTTACTATAAAGCTGCTTACTCCTTTAGAATCAGGTATTAATTTTATAGCTTACTCTATTTTAAATTGAATCAAACCAAGTTTCCTCAATACCCGATACATAAACCATATCATATGCGCCAGCCATCTTGGCGGAAGTTTCATACCGTGCTCTTTGGCATATTTTATAGCTGACGTTTCACAAGGCTGCTTTTCGTAGTGGGAAAGGAATTGGCATTTATAAATCAATACATTTTTATAATATGCATCCAAATCAAATACTCCTTTGTATTTATCCAGTTTTCCCATAGCTTCAAGCGGAATGAGCGTCATCATACATTTATCGCAACAAGCACAATTGTGCGCCTGCCTTATGCAAACATTCAAATGCTTTTGAGCAATTTTCCAATCGCTGATGCGTTCAACTTTTTCAGCGCGCGTATACTGACAACCATCAATGACTAATTCAAAGCATTCTGTCGAAACAAGATGCGGCATATAAGATTCACAGTATTCCGCAATGTCAAAATCACGTGCCACGCACGAATATTTTGCAATCTCATCATAGCTTATGTTGCTTGAGGTATAATATCTCTTAATGTATTTCTGTAGACTCAAAATGCAAGAGTAAATCGCCAAATAACCGATGACCTCTTCCCCGATTTTATGCGTAAAGGCATGGTAATTGGAATTAATCAAATACATAGGCAACCCCAGTTCACTTGCTGCAGTCTTGTTCAGCTCAACTCGATCCCAATATTTCTTATGCGATGCTTCATCTTCAAAATCGCCATGCGTACCGCAATTGACAAAGAACACACTATTGATCCTGAAATTTGGATCGGTTTCGTTTATGTAATTATCATAAATCGTTACAAGCGAATCAACGCCACAAGATATTCCGGTACCTATTAATCTCTCCTCCGATGGATCGATTTTTACAGTATCAAAGCTGTTTACGGTAAATTTGATCGGAGAAGTACGATCGGAGAACCTATCAAATATATTCATTAGATAATGCTGCATATTGTGATACAGACGCGGCGAAACATTACCATCAATGCAGACATCCTGCTTGTAGTACATTCCCAGTATCACAGGCACAAGCACAAATGGATCATATACATTATCTGCAAGCATATCCGCATTCTTTTCCTCCACAGCAACCCACATGGTTTTCTCTGCAAACGGATTTTCCATTTCCGTAACATCAAAATCACAGCTGAGATAACACCAACCATCCTTTACATATTTCTTTAAATTTGATAATTTAAACATACCTTATAACTCCTTTTCTACTATAATGTTTTGCACTTATGGTTAATATTTCTTACATTATGTAAGGAATTACCCATCTTATTAATTTACGTACGACATATATCAGCCGGTATGGCGTCTTATCTTTTCCCACACAAAAGAAAACAACGCATTCCTTTCCTTCCCACTAATACCAAACAGCAGAATGCATGTCCCTGTTGCAGCTATCGAAAATACCGTTTCCAGAACTAATTGGGCAAAGCGACTTTCTACTGGAAACGATATCAGATAAACCAATACTGCTGCCGGAGCTGCGGTGGCTGCAATCCGCAGGATTACCCGTTTGATAAAAACTGCAAGCGAAAGACCATATGTTTTTCTTGACTGCATCACTAATAAAATATGGAGAGCCATAGCTAGCATTACTGTCACATAATAGGCGCTGACCATTGGGTAGCCCAGCTTCAACACCGCATAAGACAAAGGAAGCGATGACACATAAATAATGGACAATAAAATCTCATAAATCTTAATCTTCCCTGTGGCCAGTATTCCATAAAGCATCGGATTCCCGAGACTCTGAATCAGGGATTCCAAAAGTGTCATCACTAAAAAAACAACGGTAAAATCCGGAACCTGCCCGAGCCAGAGATATAAAATATACTGCAGGTTTTTTAAAATTGGCAGACAGAAGATAAGCAACAGAAAGAATGAACATTTTGTACTCAGACAGATTAAATCAATCATCTTTTTTTTCTGATTTACCGAACACAGTTTGGTTATCTGCGGCTGAATTGCCTGAATAAAATTATTGGAAAATCCAACCACGGCACTGTTAACGCTGTTAGCAATTCCGCGCGCCGCATTGACCGCAGTGCCTCCAAAATAATTCAATACCATATTGACACCCTGATTCTTAATGACAACCGATCCATTTCCTAAAAATGCCCAGCTGATAAATCCCAGCATGCTTTTCAGCATTCTTTTATCAACTGCCCAAATAAACCGGCACTCTCGGAAATGCTTCTTGCAGTAACCAAAATACAGGATAAGAACCATTAGGGATGCAAACATCATCAGCGCACCATAGATGATCAGACGTATACGAGAAGCTTTCAATATTACAAACGCAACAAACAGTTTAAATCCAGCTTCTGCCAAACCGATATAGGCAAATGCCTGCATCCGCTCATTTGCTACAATCAATGCATTAAATGGACTGCTGATCAGACTAATGAAAAATGCTGCTGCAGAAAACGCCAGCACAATCAGCGCATCGTTTGTACGTCCTTTCGGAAGCACCATAATATTCTTTACATACCAGACACCCACCGTAGCAATCAGAATACTGATTATAATTCCAAGACCTGACTGGATCATCAGGCTTACAGAATAGCATCTGGACACATCATCCGGATCCCGGCTGACATATTCACGGGACATAAACCGCGTGATGGCAACCGTAAATGCACCGGAAATAATGTTAAACATGGATACAAATCCGCCAACTACCTGATAAATGCCATAATCATCCGTTCCTAGCGCATTCAATACAAGCCGTGAAGTATACAGGTTTATCGCTAGAATCAGGATCTGGCGCATATAGAGTATCACGGTGTTTTTTGCGATGCGCCGGTTATTGCTGATATCTTCTATGTCTCTTGTACTCATAAAATCCCTCCTCTCTAAATTTTAAAGGTATTCCCTCCATTGCCCATAGCCGGTCTCCATTTAGCTGGAACCTGCTTTAGCTTTTGATCTTTGGCAACGTATGGAAACATACCGCCCATGTAGCCTTATCCGAATATTTATAATACTCACTATATATAATTAATAGACTTTATTTTTTATGATTTTTTTTACAAACTGCACGTTCTTATTCCCCAACACGCCTTTGACCATCTTTTTCACAGAACCGGCTGCTGTTGTTTCAAGATTTTTCATCATTTTAAGCGCATCACTCTCGCATTGATAATCGGTAAATACCTCGAATATTATTGGCTTGTCCAAAAATTCTGTAGTAAGAAATCTTTCGACTGCTGTCAGATATTCTTCTTTATTCGAAGCACTCATATATTCATATCCCAAATCTTCTGCATAGTGCTTTACAAGAGCTTTTGACTGCGCACCATAATGACCGGCAGCAGCCATGTACGCATCCGCATCATCTCCAAATCTTGCTGCAGGATGATTATAATTTTTAAATTCCGTTCCACAGCCATTATTTATAAGCATCAACCGAATATTGCTGCCAATATGACGATTGCCAAGAGCATTCATATCATAAAAGAAACCTAAATCTCCGACCACTCCAAAGCACAGTCTATCCTTATTTGCAAGAGACATTCCAACCAGTGTAGACACTCCGCCGTCAATTCCAAATCCGCCTGTGTTGGAATAGCATGTCACGCTTGCGGGAGTTTCAAAGAAATTCCATGATCGCAGAGTATTGAGAATTCCAAGATACAAAACTGAATTTTCCGGCAAACGGCCTGCTGTATGCTGAGCTATCCAAGGATTTGAGAACGGAAGTTCAGGTATTTTAGCAGAAAGTTTTGAACGCTCCGCAATCAATGTTTTGTAATACTCATCTTGAGGTTCTGTTGAATGTTTCAATAAATTATATGCTTCAAAAAAATCAATTTCTCCCATTTCAAAAACTGTAGTAAGCTTTCTAAATGTGTCGCGTACTTCACCATCTGGATTCACTCTCCAAACCTGCTCCGGTTTAAGTGACATATAAGCTCCGGAAACATTTCCTATATCAATCAGCAGTTTCGGTAAAATATAAGGAAAAAGATACTGTTCCTGCGACGTAATCAGATTTGCAAGAACGCGGTATTTCCCACGGTAATTGCTTGTCTGATCACACAAAACTACACCATTATATTTTGCGCAAAATTCATCAACGGCTTTTGTAAGACGATCTGACCATTTTCTGTGATCGCCGACAAATATAGCTATTCTGCTGTCAGGAAGCTTTGGCAATTCGCTGCATCCGCATACCCTACTGATAACTCTTTCCTTAGGAAGTTCTTTAATTGTAAAGTCTTTGTTATATGTAGTCTCCAGATTGATATGCACCGGTCCACCGCCGCGTCTGCAAAGCTCCGCCAGAGCTCTATTAATCTGAACATTGAGTGCCCATTCGTCCTCATCGCTATGAACTGTAGGAGCTTGTATGCTCAGATTTACCATATCATTTAACATCGTCCGGCGATCAATGACCTGTGCCATATTCTGACCGATTCTTCCCGAATGCTGTGTAGCAGTAATAACGAGCAGAGGCAGTTTTCTGTAAAACGCTTCCGTCAGCGCAGGAATATAGTTTCGAGAAGCAGTAGCGCCTGTGCAGCTGAGTGCCACCGCTTCTCCGCTCTCTGCTGCTAAACCACAGGCCATATAAGCTGCTGAGCGTTCGTCAGCAGACGAGTATATTTCAAAAAACGGATCCTGTTGAATACTGGCCACAAAGTTTATATTGGTAGTTCCGGGACTGGCAATGACCTTCCGGATTCCATGGGATTTCATCAAAGATACTAGTATTTGTACATTAATTTCTTTTGAATAATATGTATTCATTCTTATTTCCCCACACTTTTATTATTTTTCACTCTGCTTCGCAGCCATGCACAACTGTTTTATCATTTTCCAACGCTTCCCTCAGATACTCCATAGATTCATTTCTTCTTCCTGCAAGGATCTTATATACATGCTTATAATCAATCGTTTTAAATGTTTTTTTCTTTAACAGCATTTCTGCACTAACCTTTCGCTCCAGCAGTCCAAACTCATCCAATAAGTCATTGATCCGGATATTCATGTCCCGTTCCCCGACTTTCATGTCACGTTCAAAAACATAAAAATCTTTTTCAAAAATAATGGAAAATACGCTCCCATGAAAAGAATCTGTCAGCACCAGCTCCGCGTTTAAAATCAACCGGACAAACTCCATCGGACCCGCATCAAACATCCGGATATCTCCAAAACCTATGTCTGTCCAATTTCTCATTCCTCCAATATATGGGAACGTAACCAAAGCAAGATTTTTACTGCGTGCAATTTTTTTTGCCGCTCTGCGTTGAGATCTGTCATTTCCCAGAAAATATGCGAGAAGATATTTCTTTTGAGGAATTTCAATCTGTGCCTCTTCCTGAACAGCACTCTTCCATTGTGCCTTGTCCAAAAGCATTACCGGATCAAGAACTGCTGTTGTTTTCTTTCCGCATAAAGATTCTATGTATGGTATAGAAGATTTCTCCCTTACCGACACATAATCCAGTTTTTGTAACCCCGGCTGCAGCTGCTCTTGAAATGCTTCTTCATGAGATATCGTTCCTGTACTTGGCGCATAGGCAAACTTTATTTTATGATCCGGAACAAATTCCAGAGTAAATCCCTTTACAGCATTCGTTTCCCAGCTTTCCCAGTTATTCCAGACCTGATCCCCGCCGCAGATAAATCCATCATAAGAATCCACACAACTTTTCAATTCCTGTACATGGTACACTCTGCTGCTGTGCGGAATCTGCTGCTCAAACTCCGCAAACCGTTTCTGGCGCATCTCCAGTCCTTTTTTATAAAAGATCTGCAAGATGCCAAAAAAAATTTTTACTCTTACCTTAGAAAAGAGAAAACTTATGCCAGACATAAAACTTTCCTGAAAATGTTCCCGAATGATCTGCTTTCTCCAAAGCATACGTTCCTGCGCACTTTTACGAAACTGATAAGACAGAACCTCACACTTTACGCCTTGTTGCACAACGGATTTCTGCAACGCATATGCTTGTAAAAGGCCGCCGAAATTATAACTGTTATAATACAATGTCAATATTGTAAATTTCATAATTACTGTTCACTCACTTCAATCAATCTTTCTTCAGAATTTTTAAATACAAATTTTTCATTTTGACAAATACAAATATAATATGATACCATTTTTTTCTTTCCAATTCATAGATAATTCTTGCCGTTTTTCCACAATGCTTTTTCCACTCTGAAACAGCGTCTTCTGATACCTTGTAATCATAATATTGAGAGCTTTTAATTTCTTTAATTTCAGCATAAAAATTCGGTGCATTTACCACATTTAACAACCAGTCCTTCCTGACATTTAAAAATGCAGTATCCATGAAATAATCCTTTAATTTATTTTCAAAATTATATCTATCCAATTGTTTTTTTAAACATTCTAAATACAATAAACTCTCCTCACACAGATTTTTTTTATATTTTTTATGCGCCGCAGAATCTGATACTATTCTATATATGTACAATTTTTCATCACAAACCGCTATCTCATTGCAAACCGACAGCACGTCAAGTCGCCACCACCCGTAAAACGGGTGGCTCGGGACGCGGGCTCTAAGCCCGCCCTGCTTGGCTGCGCCT
>CANQDS010000110.1 GCA_947593655.1 uncultured Lachnospiraceae bacterium
CCGGCTTCTTCTCGCCTTCTACCAGAAGGCTGGCGTCAAGCGTCCAGTATTCCTCCGGGATAAACGCATTGATCTCTTCCTCCCTGTCGCAGACGATACGGAGCGCGACGGACTGGACGCGTCCGGCGGAGAGCCCCCGCTTGACCTTCGCCCAGAGCAGCGGGCTGATCCCGTAACCGACCATCCGGTCGAGAACCCTTCTGGCCTGCTGCGCATCGACCAGCGCCATATCGATCTGGCGCGGGTTTTTCAGGGAATTCTTGACCGCATTCTTCGTGATCTCGTTGAAGCTGATCCGCGCGACCTGCTTTCCCTCCAGCTTCAGCGCCTGGCTCAAATGCCAGGAGATTGCCTCCCCTTCGCGGTCCGGATCGGTTGCCAGATAGACTTTATCCGCTTTCTTCACTTCCTTGCGCAGCTTCGCAAGGATTTCTCCTTTTCCCCGGATCGTAATGTATTTCGGCTCGTAATCCCCTTCCGGAGAAAAGCCCATCTGGCTCTTCGGAAGATCCCGCACATGGCCGTTGCTGGCCATGACTTCATAATTCTTGCCGAGGAATTTCTTTATCGTCTTTACTTTCGCCGGAGATTCCACGATCACCAAGTATTTTGCCATAATAAACGCGCTCCTTTTATCATTTTCAGCCGTTTAAGGTTTTAACATAGTAATTGGGAATCTGCTCGCGTATCATTCCCTTCCCCTCCAGACGGCTTAAGATATCCAGTAATTCCGTTAATGAAAACGGCGTTTTGTCCAGAAGCGTGCCGATGCCCGCCGGACAAAAATCGAGTAAACTATACACCAACCGTTCATCTTTTTCAAGTAGATTTTTCGAAAAGTCCATCTGGATCCCTCCGCCGCCGCAGAGCAGTTCCCATTCCTTCAGAAAATCCTCCACGCCCAGAAAAATTCCCGCGCCCTGCCGGATCAACCGGTTGCAGCCCCGGCTCAGCTCATCCGTGACACGTCCCGGCAGGGCGTAGACATCCTTTCCCTGCTCCAGGGCAAAGTCCGCCGTGATCAGCGAACCGCTCTTCTCCCGCGCCTCGATGACGATCACGCAGTCGCTGAATGCGGAAATAAGGCGGTTCCGCACCGGAAACAGTCTCGCCTGCGGCTGCAGATCCGGCGGAAATTCCGAGATCAGGCCGCCGCGCTGCGGGATCCGGTCATAAAGATAGCGGTTTCCTTTCGGATAGCAGACGTTGACGCCGCAGCCTAATACGGCAAAGGTGGCTCCTCCCGCGTCAAGCGCCCCGCGGTGCCCGTCCGCATCGATGCCGCGGGCCAGCCCGCTGATCACGGCCACGCCGCGTTTTGCCAGTTCGAGCGCAAGGGCGTGCGCCGTTTCGCTCCCGTAGGCGGACCGGCAGCGCGCTCCTACGATCGCGGCCGCTTTTTCACCGGGGCACGGCAGCCGCCCCTTGTAATACAGGCTGTAGGGCGGATTGCTGATCCGGCGGAGTTTCTGCGGATAGTCCTCCTGTTCCGCCGAGACAAAGCCGATCCCCTGCTGCGCCAGCCGGTTCCACTCCGCTTCCAGATTCCACTCCGCCCGGCTCTTTTGGATTTCAAGAACATCTTCTTTCGTCAGCCCGTAGACGTTTTTAAGCTGCGCCTCGCTCATTCCGTAGACGTCCCGGGCGCAGCGGTCTTCTCCCAGCAGAAAGCGGATCTTGCCGTTTCCGATTCCGGGAATGTTCGACAGCCATAATGCGTATTTCATGCTATCCCTCCTCCCGGCAGCGGACCGCCATGTCCCGGTAGCAGACCGCTTCCGCCAGATGGCGGCGCAGGATCGCCCCGCTCCCTTCGAGATCCGCGATCGTCCGCGCGACGCGCAGCACCTTGTGATAGGTCCGCGCCGTCAGCCCTTCCTTCGTGTAGACGGTTTCCATGTATGCCTGTTCTTTGGCTCCCAGCGGGCAGTACAGCCCGATCTTCGCGCCGGGGATACGGCTGTTATAGGAAAAATCCTCGTCCCGGTAGCGGGCGCTCTGGAGGCTGTGGCACTTTAGGACGCGCTCCCGGATCGCCGCCGAAGGTTCGTTTGCCTCCTCCCCGGTCAGTTCCCCGTAGCTTAGCGATTCGGCTTCCACGCACAGATCGATGCGGTCCAAAAGCGGCTGCGAGAGTTTCTCATAGTGGCGGCGGATGCTGCTTTCGGAGCAGCGGCACTTCTGCCGGTCGGGATAGCTGCCGCAGCCGCAGGGATTCATCGCCGCCAGCAGCAGAAAACCGGCCGGATAGGTGACGCTTCCCTCGGCCCGCGCCAGATGCACCTGATGCTCCTCGAGCGGCTGGCGCAGGACTTCCAGCACGGGCTTGGAAAATTCGGTCAGTTCGTCTAAAAACAAAACGCCGCCGTGCGCCAGCGAGATCTCTCCGGGTGCCGGGATCCGCCCGCCTCCTGCCAGTCCGGCTTTGGAGATCGTATGATGCGGGCTGCGGAACGGACGGTTTACGATCCGGTTTCCGTTTCCGTTCAAAAGCCCGCAGACGCTGTAGATCTTTAAGATCTCCAGACGCTCCCGGTCCGTAAGCGGCGGAAGGATCGTCGCCATCCGCTCGGATAGCATCGTTTTTCCGGCACCGGGCGGCCCGATCATCAACATATTGTGCATTCCCGCGGCGGCGACCTCGCAGGCGCGCCGCAGATAGCGCTGGCCGTTGACTTCCGAGAAATCCGGACTGCTTTTATCCGACGGGATTTCTTCTATATTATAGGGCTTGATCCGGCCGCAGTTTCCGTCCGGCTGCTCATAAGGGGTTCCGTTCAGAAAGGAGGTAAGATCGGACAGTTTCGAAAAGGCATAGAGTTTCACCCCGTCCACCAGCCCGGCTTCCGGCAGGTTTTTCTCCGGGATCACAAATTCCGTGATCCCCCGCTCCTTCCCGTCGGATACGATCGGCAGGATCCCGTTGACCGGACAGATCCTTCCGTTTAACGACAGTTCCCCAACAAAGAGTTTCCCTTCGCATTCCTCTTCCCGCACCAGCCCGAATGCGGCCAGAAGAGCCGCCGCGATCGCAAGGTCGAATCCCGTCCCGCTTTTGCGGACGCTCGCCGGGGAAAGGTTCACGGTGATCCTTTTGGCCGGAAAAACGTACCCGCAGTTGCGGAGCGCTGTCCTGACGCGCTCCCGCGCTTCGCGCACTTCGGAAGAGAGCGAACCGACCATGTCAAAAACGGGCAGGCCGCTGCTTACGTCCGCTTCTACCCGGACGGGCACCGTACTGATCCCGCAGAGCTGCGCCGTTAAAATTGTACTATACATATGACTCCTGTTCCAATTGTATGGAGATAGGCACAGAACCATGCAAGAAAAAAAGATGAATTTATCTTACCACAGCTTTCATCTTTTTTCATCCTTTTTCTTACATTTTCGATTCACTTTTTATTCGCTTAACAGCTTTCTCAATTTTTCCAGCGCGCGTTTCTCGATACGCGAGACATATGACCGGGAAATCCCTGTATCCTGCGCGATTTCCCGCTGCGTCAGCTCCTTTTCCCCGAACAGGCCGTACCGCTTCGCCACGATCGTATACTCTCTGGGCGAAAGCACTTCTTTCATGTGCGCCCGGATCTTTTCCATCTGATCCTGCAGCTCGAGATGCTCCGTCACATCGACGTCCTCATTTTCCAGAATGTCAAACAGATGGATCTGGTTTCCTTCCTTATCCGTCCCGATCGGATCGAACAGCGATACCTCCCCCCGTGATTTTTTCCTGCTCCGGAAATGCATGAGCATTTCGTTGTCAATGCAGCGGATCGCGTAAGTGGCAAAGCGGCTCCCATAGTCCCGTTTGAAGGTCGATACCGCCTTCAGCAGCCCGATCGTCCCGATCGAGAGCAGGTCCTCGTGGTCCTCCCCGGAGTTTGCGTAACGTTTTGCCACATGGGCGACCAGGCGCATATTCCGCAGGATCAGCTCCTCTTTGGCCGCTTCATCCCCGTTCATCATCCGTTCCAGACACTCTTTTTCTTCCTCAGGTGTTAAGGGTGTTAAAAAAGTCTTCACGCTGCACCTGAAATCGCTTACTTTCTACATTCTATGATTCGGCCGGGTTTTTCGTGCTTTTCCTAGTGAAGCGGATTGTGCGCAAGCGGTTGTTTGTGGCGCAAAGGATCGCATGCAAACAGAAGCCGCAGATTCCCCGGCAGGTTATTGCCACTCTGCTAATCACCGTTTCATAAGTAATCTGTCGCAGCACCAAGCATTATTATTTTTCGAGAATCTGCGGATCAAGAAGGAAATCATATATATTCACCGTCAGGATCCCATAGTCGTCATAATAGGGCTGCACAATATCTTTTGTGACAACCATCTTTTTAAAAGAATCATCAATTTTTCTGAACGGCCTGATTTCCTGCGTACGTTTCGCTTCATCCGGCAGCGAGTATGCAGACTGGATATAGTATCTGGCCGAACCAAGATTGCATACAAAATCAACTTCAAGCTGTTTGCGGATAACTTTACCGTCCTGCTTTCGCTCTGCAATCGGTATTACCCCTACATCCACGCTGTAGCCGCGCATACGAAGTTCATTATAAATTACATTTTCCATAGAATGGGTTTGCTCAAACTGACGGAAATTGATTCTGGCATTGCGAAGTCCAAGATCGGAAAAGTAATACTTCTTTGGAGTTTCAATATATGCCTTTCCTTTAATGTCATATCTTTGTGCTGATTCGATCAAGAATGAATCCTCAAAATAATCCAAATATTTCTTAATGGTAGCGGAAGTGATTCTGGATTTCTTTACCGTCCTGAACGTATTCTTCAATTTTTCCGGATTGGTCAGCGAACCAATCGCAGAAGAAAGGATATTCAGCAGATCTTCCAGTTCCCCAATGTTCTTCACGCGGTTGCGCCTGGTAATATCCCGAAGATAAATCTCATGGAACAGATTCTGTAAGGCAGCTGCCTTATCATTCGCTCCCTCACGAAGAACAACCAGAGGAATACCGCCATACAGCATATATTCCGATAATCCCATGTACTTATCACCGTTGTAAACGGTCATAAATTCGGCAAAGCTCAAAGGATACATAGGAACCTCGTCGCCACGGCCGGCGAACTCGGTGGCAATGTCTTTGGACAGGAGTTTTGCGTTGCTTCCGGTCACAAATACATCCATATTATCTTTACGAAGATAACCGTTCAGAACAGCTTCAAAACAATCCAACATCTGAATTTCATCAAGAAGCAGATAATACATTCCTTCATCTACCGCTTTGGAACGGATATATGCCATGAACTTTTCAGGATCAACTCCACGCTTTTCCTTTTCCATCTGAATCAGGCTTTCGCCAATCAGATAAAGATCGTCTGCTGAATCAAAGGCAAAACGGATAATGTGGTCAGCATTCACTCCGCTTTCCAGTAAATGATGATAAAACAGATGATTCAGTAAATAGGATTTGCCGCATCGGCGA
The DNA here is from genome assembly GCA_947593655.1 of uncultured Lachnospiraceae bacterium. Lineage (GTDB taxonomy): Bacteria > Bacillota > Clostridia > Lachnospirales > Lachnospiraceae > Roseburia. The sequence goes on from CANQDS010000110.1 coordinate 5,442, forward strand.
ATACCGGTAATTACCTTAATCAGTCCATTGTTTTTCCTTTTTATCAGCTTATCCAAATAAAAATCTCTGCGAATCTCCATCATCAAGCCTCCTTGCAATAGATTTCTGTGATTTGCTGCACTTTTCTATTCTATTATATTATATCCAGACAGAATGCAAAAATCAATAGCACAAAAGCGGACGCCTTGTGTTATACTGACATACATGGAACGGTCACTGACTTATACGGTCGATCCGCAGCACGACGGAACGACGGTTTTACAATTTCTAAAAGAACAGGGATATACCCGCCATATTTTTGTCCTGCTAAAGCAGACCGAAAACGGCATTCTCATCAACGGGCGCTGGGCTTACGTCATCGACCGGCTGCGCTGCGGGGATACGCTTACCGTGCGCCTTTTGGAGGAGCCGAAAAAGCCGTTTTACGATCCCGAAAGTGCGAAGGCGCTTCCTTCCCTTTCGATCGTATACGATGATGAGGATCTTGCGGTCATCGACAAGCCCGCGCAGATGCCGGTGCACCCTTCTTTGGAACATTCCGGCGACACGCTCGCCCATGCCGCGGCGGCGCACTACGGCGCGCGCGGGGAAAGCTTCCCCTACCGCTGTCCCAGCCGCCTGGACCGCGATACGACCGGCCTGATCGTGCTGCCCAAGCACCTTCTCTGCGCCGCGTCCTTAAGCCGCCAGATCGCCGAACGGACTTTTTCCCGCACTTACCTCGCCGTCTGCCGGGGAAAGACGCCGCAGAACGGCTGCATCGACGCTCCGATCGCACGGGCAGCGGGCTCGGTTATGGAGCGGTGCGTGGATTTTTCCGCAGGGGCGGCTGCCGTTACGCATTACCGGCGGCTTGCCTACGATGCCAAAGAGGATCTTTCCCTGATCTCCCTGACGCTTGATACGGGGCGCACCCACCAGATCCGCGTCCACATGAAATACATCGGGTTCCCGCTGATCGGGGATTTCCTCTACAACCCGGATTATTCGCAGATCGCGCGGCAGGCGCTCCATTCGTATGCGCTGGATTTTACGCATCCGGTCACGCACGAAAAAAAACACTTCACTGTCCAGCTACCGCCGGACATGAAGCGCCTTTTTCCGTCTTTCTAATTCTTTCTTATGGTAAGGAACGCGCCCTTTCAAAAGGCGGTTCCGGATAAACGCATACGTTGCTTTCTCCCCGCGCACGGCAAGCATTTCCAGAAGATACTCCAGCAGCGCTTCCGTATCGGGGTGGATGAGGTATGCGCCCTTTCCTTTCTCGTAATATCGCAGCGGGCTCTCATCCGTATATTTGCTGCCCTGATAATTCTTCGAAGCGCTGACGCGGTCGATAAACATCTCCGCGACGTAGCGGACGGGCATCTTCATTCCCATCATCCCCTTGTGGGCGCTCTCGGAATCCTCGGCCGCGCCGTAGTCGATCCAGTACTCCAGATGGTGCTTATTGCGCCCCTTATGATGGAGCCATGCGGTGGAGCACCCGGTCGCGGCGCGCTCCGCGTTATTCGGGCTCATGTATCCCCGGTAATATTTACAGCCGACCAGAAACTCCGCCGGTCCGTATTTGGACAGATCGTGCAGAAGTCCCTGCCGGTACAACCCGACCTGAAAACAGCCGGTCAGCACCATCCACTTATGGCGGTTGATGGTGCATAAATGTTTCCATGCTTTACTTTCTTTCATGTTATTTCCCTATCAATACACATATAGACTGCGGTTTCATGAGCAGAAACTGCTGGTCGCTGCAGAGCTGCCCCTGATCGAGGATCGGTTCCTCCTCGTTGGCGCTGTCGATCAGAAGATACCACTTCTTCTTCCGGCTCAGCTTCGGAAGCGCCACCGTGCTGACTGCTGAGTAAAAATTAAATGCTGTATAAATATCTTCGCTGTGGGCTTTGTCCTTGGAATACGCGCCGCAGTAAAGGATTCCGAGGCTCATCCTGCCGAGGTCAAATTCCGAGATCCACGCGTTCTCCCCATGGTAGGAAACGTCCGGAAATCCCGCGGAACGGTAATCGTAGAACCGGAACGGATCGGCGTTCGCCACGAGCGGATACTCCCGGCGGAAACGGATGAGCCGGCGCACAAAGTCGATCTCCTTCTCATGCGTCTTCTCATTTTTCCAGTTGAGCCAGCCGACCGGATTGTCCTGACAGTAGGCATTGTTGTTGCCGTTCTGGGAATTGCACATCTCATCCCCCGCCCAGACCAGCGGAACCCCCTGTGCCAGAAACAGCATCAGCATCGCATTACGCCACTGGCGCTTGCGGATCGCCGCGATATACTTCTTCCGCGTCGACCCTTCCACGCCGTAGTTGCTGCTGAAATTCCATGTGTTGCCGTCGGCGTTGTCTTCGCCGTTGGCCTCGTTGTGCTTGTCATTGTACATAAAAACGTCCGCAAGGGTAAAACCGTTATTGCTGCTTAAGAAATTGACATAGCCGAGCGCGGTTCCCTGCTTCTTCTGCTGGTTCAGAAACTCCCGCATGTCGCCGTTGATGTGGTTCAACAGCTTCCGCGCGGAGTACAGATACTCCTCCTGGTAGATAAACAGATGGCGGTATTTCCGGTCATCGTTTAACACGGCCTGATCGAAGTATGTATAAAAGATCTTGGTGCGGCTGAGCATCACGTCCTGTACGACCGCCGTCACCGGCAGACGGTCGCCGATCAGATGGAAACCGTCCACATGGTACTCCCATACCCAGTAGCGCAGCGCATCCACGATCAGATTGTGGTTGACCGATTCCGGAAAATACATCTCGACGACGCACTCGATCCCGTTGTCATGCAGACACTTCACCAGCTGCTTAAATTCGGCGTCCGCGCGCGCCGGATCCTTCGCATACGACGCCTTCACCGCAAAATAACTGTTGCTGTCGTCGTTGACATAGCCCCAGTAATTCAGCTTCGGCTTCTCCGGCTGCGGCTCCTCGCTGCCGCTTTCCTCTTCCTTGCCAGCAAGCGCCTTCGCCGGAGTCGTATCGATGCTGACCACTTCTTTCGGCTGGATCAGATCCTCCTCGGCGGCTTCCCAGCGGATGTAGTCCGGCATAGCCACTTTCTCCACCGGCTTCGGCAGGATGATCTCCTCAAATTCATAAACCGGCATCAGTTCTACGGTCGTGATCCCGAGCGATTTTAAATACGCCGCTTTCTCCGTCAGAGCCGCAAACGTCCCCGCTATCCGCTTCGGTGCCCCGTGATCCATCGTAAAGCCGCGGACGTGGAGTTTGTACATCACGATCTGTTCCTTGGGAATCTCCGGCGGGGCATCCTCTTCCCAATCGAACGGAGTCCGGCGGAACGAACCGTAAACACGGTATCCGTTCTCCTTCCGGGAAAGGTCGTTCCACTTCTCCCGGCCTTCGACCGCGTGCGCATACGGATCCGGCCTCTCTTCCCCGTTGATCTCATAGTAATACCGGCAAAGCTCCGGACGGATCCCCGAAACCGATACGGAACGCAGGGAACCCAGACAGTATGCGTCCGGGACATGGATCCGCTCTTCCTGCCCCGTCTTCTTATCGATCAGCACAATGCAGCATTGGTCCTCTTTCTCTCCCGCAAAGGTAAAAATAACCTCGCCGCCGTTCTGCACCGCACCCATCCTGGCATAATCGCCTTCCTTCACCTTATAATCCATACTGCTGCCTCCATCTTTCTGCCTCATCTTCCGGTTACGAATCATTCTAATGAAGATTATACCGTTTTTCCCCGCCTTTGTATACCTATTTCAACATTTTCTTCACAACAATTCCGCCAGGAGGTTTCTATAACTCCGGCCCGTCGCGGTCAAAATAAGAAACATCATAATGTTTTTGTGTAAAAAGCCAATATTTTTCTTGACAAATCCGAATGGCAGCATCATAATATAACCAAAGCATATTTTCCAGTCGGGCGTGGCCGTAAAGGGCTGCACGTCTTTTACAAATCAATGAGAAATCGATTGTTTCCAACGAAAATTCATGCTTTT
>CANQDS010000111.1 GCA_947593655.1 uncultured Lachnospiraceae bacterium
TGAGCGGGATCGCCAATGAGATCGCCGGCAGCAGCGCGCCGACCAGCGGCAGCGAGCATCTGATTTCCCACGCGCTGGACAAGCTGCTGGAGAAGCCGCAGCTGCACGGCATCCAAGTGGGTGTGGCCACCTATCTGATGAGCAAGGTGCACAACCACCGTTTTGTCCGGGTGAACACCGTGCTGACAGAGACCGGATTCTGGGACTATGTGGCGACGCTGGGGATGCGGAAGCAGGATTTTCTGGACGCGATCGACATGGCGCCCTCCATCAAGCCGCACAGACATACCTATCTTCACGAGGAGAAGTACCGTGAGGAGGCCAAGCGTCTGGTGCAGGAGGACGAGGTGCTGTGTCGGGTGCTGGTGTGAGAGGAAGCCTCTGCGGATGCGGGGCGGAAGCAGGTTGAACCGGTCGGAGGCAGACCGGCCTGGTCGGAGTCAGATCGGATGCGGTGCGGAGGCAGATCAACCGGGCGGGCAGCAGTCAGGAGGAGCCTATGGAGGAGAAGATGACACAGGAACAGCGCCTTGCTTATCTGGTGGAGGCGTTTAAGGCTGATTCCGAGGAATATAAGGAGCTGCAGACACCGGACGACCCGGAGGGAAAAAGGCGGCTGCTCCGTTCGCTGATGAATATCCGTATGCCGCGGGAGCTGGCGGAAGCCGTTCAGAACGTGCAGGATGCGTATCTGCGGGAGCGCATTCGTGAGAACGGGATCGTCCGGCTTTCGGAGATTCCCGTCAGAAAGGGCTGTTTGTCTGTCTGGCAGGGGGATATCACGCGGCTTGATGTGGACGCCATTGTGAACGCGGCAAATTCCCAGATGCTGGGATGCTTTGTCCCGATGCACGCCTGTATCGATAACTGCATCCATACCTTTGCGGGCGTACAGCTCAGGGCAGAGTGCGGCAGACAGATGGAACGGATGCGGGCGCGATATGGCAGGGACTATGAACAGCCTACCGCGGTTCCCCTGCTCACGGACGCCTATAATCTTCCGGCGGGGAAGGTCATCCACATTGTGGGGCCGATCGTACAGGGGGAGCTGACGCCGGGGCTGGAAAACGACCTGGCCCGCTGCTATCAAAACACCCTGGATTTATGCCTGGAAAAGGAGCTTAAGAGCGTAGCCTTCTGCTGCATTTCCACGGGAGTCTTTCGCTTCCCGAATAAGCGGGCGGCGCAGATCGCGGTCGGCACGACGGAGCGATGGCTGTCAGAGCATCCGGGAGCCATGGAGCGGGTGATCTTTAATGTTTTTAAGGACGAGGACAGAAGGTACTATGAGGAACTCATACCGTGAACTGCCGGACGGCGGGGCCTTCTGCCCGGGGGAGCTCCGTGACAGAAGCATCTGCGCCAGCGGAGAGAGCGGAGAGGTGCTGGATGGGCTGCTGCGATAGGAACGGCAGGAAGGGAAATGGAGATTAGGAGCATGAAAGAGATATTACGTCTGGAGCATATCCAGAAATACTATGGCGATCAGGGCAATCTCACAAAGGCGATCGACGATATCAGCTTTTCGGTCCATGCAGGTGAATTTGTGGGGATCATGGGCGCGTCCGGCTCCGGCAAGACAACGATGCTCAACTGCATTTCCACCATTGATACCGTGAGCGCAGGGCACATTTTTCTGGATGGAACCGACGTGACGGAGTTGAAGGAAAAGGACTTGGCACGTTTTCGCAGGGAAAACCTGGGGTTTGTTTTTCAGGACTTCCATCTGCTGGACACGCTGACGGTTTCTGAAAATATTGCGCTGGCGCTGACGATCAACCAGGTGCCGGCGGCGCAGATCGACGGGAAAGTCCGTGAGATGGCAGAGACGCTGGGGATCACGGATATTTTAGAGAAATATCCCTATCAGGTTTCGGGCGGGCAAAAACAGCGCTGTGCCTGTGCCAGAGCGATTATCAACCGGCCGAAGCTGATCCTGGCCGATGAACCCACCGGCGCCCTGGACAGTCACTCGTCCCAAATGCTGCTTGGCACCATGCAGAGCATGAACGAGCAGCTGGGGGCGACGATCCTGATGGTGACGCATGACGCTTTCTCCGCCAGCTATGCCAACCGCATTTTGTTTTTGCGGGATGGCATGATTTTTACGGAAATCCGGAAAGGCTCCGATTCCCAAAATGTCTTTTTTGAAAAAATACTGGACACCCTCACCATGCTGGGAGGAGGGCAGATGGATGTATGCTAAACTGTTCCGAACGAATATCCGGAAGGCGCTGCAGGACTATGTGATCTACTTCTTTACCCTTGTCATAAGCAGTACCCTGTTCTTTGCGTTTTTGTCCTTGACGAGCCGGTATAACGACATTCTGGGCGGGAACGGGAACTACTCCCTGACCTTGTTTCAAGACACGATCCTCTATGCCGTACTGGCAATTTCCGTGATTTTTCTTGCGTTGATCCGGTATATCAGCAGCTACATGTTAAAGCAGCGCAGCCGGGAGTTTTCCGTTTATATGATCCTCGGCATGGAGCAGCGCACCATCGCAAAGCACTTCTTCGGAGAAACCTTTCTTTTTGGCATGGCAGCCGTTGCTGCAGGATGCGTTTTCGGAACGCTCCTTTCCGGGATCGTGACAACCTTTGTGCTGCGGACGATCACACCGACAGCCACATTCCGTCTGGGGTTTTATCCGGACACCCTGCTGATCACAGGATTGTTTTTTGGCGGCTGCTTTTTGCTCGCAGGTCTGTGGAATGTCCGCAGGATTTATAAGATCAAGCTCATGGACCTGCTGAACGAAAAGAGAACCGGCGAAGGTCAGAACAGGAAAATGCGCTATTACATAGTATTTTCCCTCATAGCGGTACTATGCTTTGGCATGGTGGGCGTAGTGCTCTATCGCTTTGCGAATGGAAACAGCATTTACGCCGGAAGCATACCGGAGGAGATCAGTAACCGCTATCAGGCGGCGGCTATTGTGGCGGCTATCGTCGGGATATTTTCGCTGTATCATGCGGCGGCGCTGATCCTGATCGTGATCCGGCGGCGCAAAAAATGGAAGAACCGCAACATAAATTCCGTTCTGCTCGGCAATCTTTTTCATAAAGTGTCCTCCACCGCCAAGGTGCTTTCTATCTCGACGCTGGCGATCACCATCGCCCTTGTGGCGTTTGTCATTTTCCCCATGCTGGCGGAGATCACCACGGGCTACCTAGACTACCGTATGCCTTACGATGTGATGATCTACAACACCTATATGTATATTGACGAGATAGACGATATTCCGCAGATCGACTTTTCTTTTGTGAGGGAGATCCTGCAGGAGCATGACGTTGTGGTATCGGAAGAGGTGTCCCAGCGCAGCTACTTTGTGTGGGAGAGAGATTTTAATACCGTGGACACCAGAGAATACTGGCGCGATCTGCCCAGGCTGGCTATGCGTATTTCCGATTACAACGCTATGCGGAGCATGGCGGGAAGGGAGCCGGTTCCGTTGGAGGAGAACGAATTTTTTTTGCATCTGGATTATGAAATGGATCTGGAAAGCGTTGCGGACAGCGTCGGCAGCGGAAACCGGTCTATCCAGCTGGACGACGGAACCATCCTGAAACTGGCGGACACAGCGGTCTATCAGGATCCGTTGGGAACCTACCTGTTTCATCACGAGGATTCGATTCTTGTGTTCCCGGATTCCGTGTGCGATCATCTCCATCTTGCGCGGACCTGTTATTATGCAAATACAGAAACAGCCGTCCCGTACCGTCTTTGCGATACGATCCGGAATGAAATCGCAGCTTCGTTCAGGAGCCGCTATCCTTATCTGTTTGAACGATATGAGGCCAAGTATCAGGCAGACAGACATTACAACAGCTTTCTGGATCCGATCCGCTTTCGGACACAGGAAAACAACGATGTTACCTTGACCGCGACCAGCGTCCGGCTGCTGGGTATTTATTCCGGGATCATTTTTTTCATCCTCTGTATGACGGTGCTGGCGCTGCACCTCACAACCGATTCCCTGGACCAGCAGACACAGTATAGGATTTTATATCAGTTGGGAGTGGAACGGAAGGATATCGCAAGGATGGTGAACCGGCAATGTCTGTGCTATTTCTTTCTGCCGTGCCTTGCTGCGTTTGTGATTGCCTTGCTGTTGATCGATTCCTTTGTGATACGGTATGGGCATAAGGTGTTCACTTACATGGGCAGTATTGGATTTCAGTTTGGGGTATGGATTCCCGGCATACTGATTTTGGTGATTCTTGCCGGTTACTATGGCGCGGCAATTTATACGGTCAAACGGAAATTGAATCAAACGCTCCATCCGATCAGCCGCCAGAAAAAATACTTGCACATCTTTTCGATCAATGGTATAGTATAGGCAAAGGAAAAGCACCCGCTCCTTAGTGGATGCTCCCGATGTTGAGTTTGCTCTTAAAGAGCGTGGCCTCTCTCGTGTGCTGACGAGAGAGGCATTTTTTTATTTATGCTTGCCCTTCCTTTTATCAAGGTTTTTAAAACTTTTAAGAAATTTAGAAGGATCATAGTCAAGACATATGGGCAGAGCAAATTCATCCCTCTCAATGGTATTGATAGTTTACCGGGAAACGGCTGCTTTTTTACATTGGTTATACCATATTTTGCAGATAAAATATCTGTTTTAAGAAAACTAGAATGGTTGAATTTTCCACGGTTTTGTAGTATCGTATAGTACGATAGTTTATTCAAGGTAAATGTAACTAAGAAGGATGGGAGAATATGGGCATTATTCAAAGCATTATCGAGCAATATCAGAATAAAATGCAAGAAAGAAACAATATTTGTAGTCAACTGGTTAATCGTTTTGATAATGCTCTTCGTGATGCAAGATCAATTTTTGATGAAGCGCAGGATTTTATTGATCCTCAGGCTGAAGAAATGTGGAAGATTCGGAACAGAGGAATTTTGGAAGATGCTGCAACATTTAAAATTCAGCAATTGAAAAAAGCATCTCAGTATAAAGATTTGCTTTCTAAACAACTTGAATTGACTAATGTTGCAACTACCTTGTCGCAGCAAATTTTTCAACATAATGAGCGCGTTGCAAACGCGAAGGTGCAAACAGCTTATTCCATCATTGGGGAAGTCGAAGGCCGAAAACTGGATCATCAACAGATGGTTTGTATTGTGAAAGAAGCACATAATCATTTGGTAATAGCTGGTGCAGGAACAGGTAAAACAACCACTATAATCGGAAAAATTAAGTATTTGCTTAAAACCGAGAAATATTTACCGCAGGACATTCTGGTTTTATCATTTACAAATGCTTCTGCGTCTGAAATGGATGAGCGTATTTCAGCGGAAACCGGGCATAACATAGCGGCATCAACCTTCCATAAACTTGGACTTAATATTATTGCTCAAGTGAATGGCGTGATGCCGCGAATCACACAAGTAAATTTGCGAAAATTTGTCAAAGAACAGCTTATGATTAACATGCAGCAAGATTCATATCTTAATTTGCTGAACTCTTATTTGTTATATAATCGTGTGGTAGCAAAATCTGAATTTGAGTTTAAATCTCAGATAGAATATGAAGATTATTTAAAGCTTAATCCACCAACCACATTAAAGAATGAATCGGTAAAAAGCTATGGTGAAATGGATATTGCCAATTTTCTAAATCAAAACAGTATACAGTACATTTATGAACAACCTTATGAATTTGATACTCGAACAAGTGAATATGGGCAATATCATCCGGATTTTTATCTTCCAGACTACAAAATTTATATTGAATATTTTGGAGTTAATCGGGACGGAGAAGTTCCATCTTATTTCCAATCAAAAAATGGAATGACAGCAACGGAAGTTTACCACGCATCTATGGAATGGAAACGCGCGCTCCATCACACGAATAACACTACGATGATTGAGTGCTATGCCTATGAAAAACTGGAGGGTAACTTACTTGATGTCTTAAAAGAAAGACTTGAAGCGGCGTCTATTGTCTTTACGCCGAAATCTCCTAAAGAGTTGTGGGGCCAGATTGCAGCGGAAGGAGATTCTTTGCTTGATGGAATTGTTGAATTGTTTGAAACCTTAATCAATCTAATCAAAAGTAATGATTATGATATGATGATGGTTCGTAAATTGAATCAAGCCAGAAGTAATTTGCGGTCAAACAACACGCTACTTTCGTTACTAGAGCCTATATTTAATGCCTACTGTCAATATCTTTTAGAACACAAAGAAATTGATTTTAATGATATGATCAATTTAGCTTCCGAATATGTGAGACAAGGCAAGTATATTAACCCATACAAATATGTAATTGTTGATGAGTACCAGGATATATCCAAGGCTCGTTTTACCCTTTTGGATTGTTTGCGAAAATCAAAAGATTATAAACTTTTCTGCGTGGGGGACGATTGGCAAAGCATCTATCGTTTTGCAGGAAGCGATATTGGCTTTATTCTCAATTTTTCTAAATATTGGGGTGCGTCAGAAATTAGCAAAATTGAAACTACATATCGTTTCTCGCAAAAATTGATTGGGATTAGCGGTAGTTTTATTATGCAGAACCCTTTTCAAATCAAAAAGAGCATAGAAGGCAGAAAGGATGATATCGGGTTCCCACTTGGTGAAATCTCTGGCTATACTGATAAATATGCCATTGAATTCACTTCGAAGAAACTGAACGATATTCCCAAAGGAAGCAGTGTATTTTTTATTGGAAGATATTCTTTCGACAGTAAACTTCTGAATGATAGCGGTGTTTTTTCATGTCAGTATAACAATGCAAGCGGTTTTATTGATGTGAAGGTCAAATCACGCCCTGATTTAAAAATGGCATTCTTGACTGCGCATAAGTCAAAGGGATTGCAAGCCGATTATGTATTTATTATTAACAACAGAAAATCGAGGATGGGCTTCCCAAGCAAGATTCAAGATGCTCCAATTCTGGATTTGTTGCTTGATAATTGTGAGCAATATCCTTATGCAGAAGAAAGGCGACTTTTTTATGTAGCCTTAACCAGAGCAAAGAAGAAAGTGTTTATAGTTACTGTCAGCGGACAGGAGTCAGAGTTCGCGATGGAACTCAAAAAACGATATGGAGATGAATTGAAGCAAGAACAGTATGAATGCCCTCTTTGTGGTGGGCGATTAGTTAAACATTCTGGTCCATATGGAGAATTTTTTGGTTGTTCTAATTATCGCACAACTGGATGTAGCTATAAGAGAAAGATATAGTGAATAGAAGGCTGATATTTATAAAGCGGTGAAACACGCATTTCCGGATGTTCTCACTGAAGAGAAGCAATATAAGAAACTTTCAAATCTCCTTCAAAAAATGAAAAAAGAAGGAGTAGTAAATGTCCGTGGCAGTGCAGTTCATGCAGAATAGTTCCTTAATCCAATGGATTTAGTCAAGGAAGTCGGTTTTTAGCCAAGGAATTAGTCAAAGAAGAATGGTTATGAAGTCAAGAGGGATCCCGGAAAATTTGTATTTCTGGGATCCTTCTTGATTAAATCATGGTCTGGGATTTTTGTTTTTAGTCAAGGCTTAGTCTTTGCAATACCAGTCCGTCTCGTAGCCATCAGCGCGGAGCAGAATGTCCGGCATCCAGTATCATCGTTGTGATTGTTCTCAGAAAAAACTTGCATTCTTTCGTATCTATGATACAATAAGGGCGACAACAGAATAGTGAGAGGATTTATTGATCGAAGAGGAGAAGAGCATAACTATGAAGAAGCGTTTATTCAGCTGCTTACTTGTGGCACTTCTGACGATGGCTGCACTGGGCGGATGCGTAGGCGGCACAGAAGAGTCTTCGGGGGATAATCCCTCTGCAGAGTCTGCGACAGACTCAAAGGAAACACAGGCGGGCGAGCCCACACAGGAGGGCACGGCGTCTGAGGAACCGGTGTACGGCGGTTCCGCTGTTGTAGGAATACAACAGGATATCGACAGTCTTGACCCTCACAAAGCGACGGCGGCAGGAACGAAGGAAGTTTTATTCAACATTTTTGAAGGCTTGGTAAAGCCCGATGAAAACGGCAACCTGATCTGTGCGGTAGCCAGTGACTACACGATCTCCGAGGATGGTCTGGTGTATACCTTCACCTTGAGAGACAACGTGAAGTTCCACAATGGCAACGCTGTGACTGCTGAGGATGTAAAGTACTCTCTGGAGAGAGCGTCCGGACTGTTGGATGGCACACCTCTGATCGCCACACTGAGCACGATTCAGGCCGTTGATATTTTGGATGAAAAGACGGTTCAGGTGACAGTGGGAAGCGCCAACGCAGAGCTGATCTACAGCTTTACGGCAGCCATCATCCCTGCGGGAAGCGGGGAGGAGGAAGGGGCGGATCCGATCGGCACCGGGCCGTTTTCGTTTGTCTCCTACACGCCCCAGGAGGGGATTGTTCTGGCGAAAAACGAGGAGTACTGGCAGGAGGGGCTTCCCTATCTGGATGAGGTCACCTTTAAGATCGTGACCAGCGCGGACACCGCGCTGCTGGAGCTGCAGAGCGGCTCCATTGACATCTATCCTTACCTGACCGACTCCCAGTCCCAGGCGCTGCGGGACACCCATCAGGTGATCGCGTCCCCCTCCAACGTAGTACAGGCGCTGTTTCTGAACAATGCGGTGGAGCCGTTAAACGATGTGCGGGTGCGCCAGGCCATCTGCTATGCCATCGACAAGGACGCCGTCAACGGCTTTGTAGGCGGCGGGAGCGGCACGGTGATCAGCTCCGCGATGCTGCCGACCCTGAAGGATTTCTATGTGGATCTGAACGATGTGTACGGCAACGGGGCCGATGTAGAAAAGGCGAAGGAGCTGCTGGCGGACGCCGGGTATCCGGACGGATTTGACCTGGAGATCGCCATTCCCTCCAACTATGAGTTCCACATGCAGACCGGAGAGGTGATCGCGGAGCAGCTGCAGTCGGTGGGCATCCACGCCACCATCAATGCGGTGGAGTGGAGCACCTGGCTGGATGAGATCTACAACGGCCGCCAGTACGCCGCCACCATCAGCGGCATCACCTGTGACCAGACGCCGGGCTACCTTTTGAACCGGTTCCAGACAGAGTCCCCCAAGAATTTCATCAACTTCCAGAATGAGGAGTACGATAAGGTTTACCTGGAGGCGCAGTCCGTCCAGGATATGGCCGGAAGGGCAGAGCCCTACGGAAAGCTCCAGCAGATCCTGGTGGATGAGGCCAGCACCGCGTTTCTGCAGGTGCCCGCCAACATCACGGCCATCAGCAGCCGGCTGGCCGGATACAAATTCTATCCGGTGTATGTGCAGGATATGAGCACCGTGTATGTGGTAGAATAACCTTGTCCCAGGCAGACGGCCGCAGGATCACAGGCGGACGGTAAAGAAGAAAAAGGAAAGGAGGCGGCCATGCGCTATTTAGGGAAAAAACTGATCACTCTCATT
>CANQDS010000112.1 GCA_947593655.1 uncultured Lachnospiraceae bacterium
CCTTTAAAGGATTGAGGAAGTCCCTTGATTTACTTGTATTTGTTTGTCGCCCCTACGCACTATCCAACATCCGTTGCACAGATTGTAGCCGACACGTCTTCCCTGTGCATCAGCCGATATAGCACATCATACTGCGCTTTTGTTTCCGGCTTAACCTCATACTGCCATTTCTCCGGCTTGACGGGCAGGCTATCATAAGTCCACTTTTTCCACTGTTCCCCATAGCTCTCCGGCTGTGCCAGCTCCACCAGATGCCCCACGCACCAGCTCACAAGATAACCATTCCCCTCCATGTATCCGTCTTTGCTTCCCGATGCGCCGATCACTTCTGCGATGTTCTTTGCAACGCTCGGTTTTTCTGCTATCACTAACTGCATTTTTCTTTTCCTCCTGTCAAATCAATGTCACATTCCACTTCATTTCCCCATGCGTCAAACCCGTCCGATTTTCTTCGGGCAAAAAGTTCGATTTTAGGCACACCGCCCATAAGCCGCTTAATACGTTCATGGACTTCTGCCGGCTTCCGGCTGTGTTCCTCGATATGGGACATAACTACCTGATGCACCCCTGCATGGACACGTTTCGGTCTGCCCTTTGTTGCCAGTATGCAAAGCTCCACGTTGCTGCGTGTCCAATATCCCATGCCCCAAAAAAGCGAGTCACTCTTTTTATTCTGTTTTACCCACACAAACGCCACTGTCTTATAGGTAAACCCCCATGCCTTTACCACTTCCAAACCTTCCAAGAGGCAGGGTAATGTCACCCAAAGAAATAAAGCGCAATCCTTATCCGCAATGTCAGATACCGGAAGCGCCTTAATATCCTCAATATTCATGGTAGGGTAGTGGCTCTCTGCGCTCCTTCCCGCACCTTTTTTGGAATATACTCTATAATGCCATGGCGGATCTGCCAGAATTACTCCGTATTTCTTTTCTTCCATACAACAGGCTACTCCTCCCCGCCATCCTCAAAAAAATCATCCTCCGCATCCTCGTTTTCTTCGTCATCATTGTAATCCTCGTCCTCCTCGTCATCGTCCTCGTCAAGAAATTCCTCTTTCTTTTTCCGAACCACTTTGAAATAGTAACCGCCGCCAATGGCTCCTGCCGCTATAATTCCAAGAATGATGTAAGCTGCCATTGGGTTTTCCTCTGTTTTTTCCGACTCCGGTTCGGGTTCTTCGGTATTTTCCTCCCCGTTCTCTGTTGCTTCTTCCGCAGGTTCTTCTTCCTTTTCCGTTTCCCCGTTATTATTTGACAGTGCGCCTTCTGTTACAGGGATTGCAGATTCCAGCGCTGCGGAATTTTTCGGCAAAGTTTCTCTATTGTCCGTTGTCACGTTCAGAAGGTCATTTTCCGTAACTTCCGTCAGGAAATAAACCACTTCATCGTCCCCGTCCCGGTCAATCACAAGATAGAACACTTTTTCCGAAGCGGTCTGGATTGTATAAAACTCTTTCCCCTTCTCGCTTCTTTCGCTGTCAGCGGAATTTTCCTCTTTCTCCGCTGCCGCCGCTTCTGCCATTGCCTGTTTTTTCTGCTCTGCCGGGCTTAATTCAGATATGGCATTACCGTCACTGTCCGTTTTGGTATGCTCTGTTACCTGTGCGGTAGCAGAGGAAGGCTCTGTTGCCTCGGCACTTGCCGGAAGCTGCTCTGCCGGCTTTTTCCCGTCGCTGCTGCCTGCTTCCGGATCGGCGTAATAAGGATTGGCGGTTTTATAAACCTCGGACATATTCCCGGCATTGTCCATAGCGGAAATCGTGAAATACTGATACCCCGCATCAAATTGCTGCAGGCGGATATTCAGGACGCCATTTGTCAGCTCCGTAAACTCATAACCATTCACATAGACAGCCTTGATGCCGGAATCCGTATCATGCGCCTGTACGCTCAGCAGACCGTCACTGACCGCAGCGTTTAATGTAGGCTTTGTGAAATCAAAGCACTTAATATAGCGGTTTTTCTCATAGGTCTTTTCCCTCTGGTCTGTCACAAGCACATATACAGTGGCATTTTCCGAAATCTCCACATACATATCCTCTGTAATGTCCGTCCAGCTCCCATTCTGCGCCACCTTCGCCTGTACGGTCTTAATGGTAAAATTGCCGGATTGCGCCACATCTTCTACGGAAATATGTACTTTTGTGGTGCCATTGTGCCATCCTGCCGGCGTGGGGATTGTAATCTTTACGTTTGGGTTCACATATCCGCATTGCGTGTAATCCTCTTTGCATATCTCGCAATCCTTATCAAAAGAATACTGTGTGCATTTTTCCTCACAGGCACACTTCGGCTTTTGTTCTTCATTCCCGGATACGGTTCCGTTCTCTGTTTCTTCCCCGACGCTTTCTGTCGCTGCTTCTGTTTCCATACTCCCTTCCGCCGCCGCTTCGCTGTTTCCCTCTGTAACGTTGTCCTCCGCATGGACGTCCACCGTATTTCCGCTGTTTGCCATGAATGCCCCTATGGGCATAATAAACAGCGCCGCCGACAATGCCAACGATAATAACGCCTTAGCTGCTAACTTTTTCTTCATTTCCTTCCATCTCCTTTTTCTTTTCTTTTTCTGCCAATAACTGCAAAATCTCGTCCTCGCTCAATTTGATAAGTAATTGCAGCTTCTCGGACGAGATTTTATTCTTCTCGATAATATCCATTTTTTCGGCTCTTTCCGCCATGCGCTTCTGTTCTTCCAGATCTTTCTTTTTCGCCTGCAAGGATTCAAGCTGCGCATCCACTTTGGAAAGCGTCTTTTCAATGCGTTCCTTTGTCATAAATCCTCCTAATTCAATCTTCCAAAACTGTAAAAATGGCTCTGCCAGTAAGGCGAGTTGATACTTGCATAACTGATCGGATCGCCGCAGTGTATCATTGTCCCGTTGCCGCAGTAAATCCCCACATGGCTTACCGCCCCAGCGGAATTGTAAGTCCCGGTAAAAAAGATGATGTCCCCCGCCTTTGCGTCCGATGCGGAAACCGGAGTACACTGGTCATAGATGCCCTGTGCGGTAGTTCGTGGAAGGTTGTGTACCCCGCTGTTGGTAAATACCCAGCAGACATAGCCGGAACAGTCAAAACTTGTTGCCGGGGAAGAACCGCCCCATACATAAGGATAGCCGAGATATTTTGCGGCTTCCTCCATAAGCGCCTGCACCGATGCGTCATCATATGCGTCCGGCGGCGCTGCATTTCCCGGAGTACCGCCCGGCGTTTCACCGTACAATGTACCCTCGCCCACATCAAAATAAAATAACGGGTTATAATACTCCCCGTTGTATAAACATTCGATATGCAAATGGCTTCCTGTGCTGCTCCCGGTATTCCCTGTCATGCCGATGACCGTCCCTTTGGTTATTTGCTGCCCCGCACTCACGCTAAGGCTGTCCATGTGGGCATACTTGGTTGTGTAACCGTCCTTTTCAATCGCCACATAATTCCCGTAGTGGCTGTCATATGCCGCCGCTGTCACCGTACCGTCATGCGCCGCATAAACGGTCGTGCCTGTCGGCACTGCTATGTCCACGCCCCTGTGAAGTTCCTCACTCCCTGTGCTTGGGTTCTTCCGGTATCCGTAATAGCTTGACACATAATAATACCAATACAGGTCAAGCGGCGAAGCGAACTCCTGAAGCAGACCGCCTGTTTCCCGGTACATGGCAAAAATCTCCGCTTGCTCCGCATCCATTTTCCCAGCGACAAGGCTTTCTAACGGTATGGCTGTAAGCGTCACTCTAAGGATACTGACCTCATATTCTTCTTCCTCCTCATACTCATATTCTTCCTCGGTTTCTTCTCCTGTGACCGGATCAGTGACCGTCCTTGTCCTCGTTTCCGTATCCGGCGTAAGCGTCAGCGTGTACATTTCATCAAATAAAGCCTGTATCTCGCTTTCCACTTCGCTTGCGGTAAACTCTGTATGGACAGCGGATAAATAGCTGATAAGGGTAAATGGATTATGTCCGATTGCCCCAAGATTATAGGAATATTCATCATACCCCGGATAATCCGTTTCCACCCGATCAATCTCATTCTGCAGATCAAGCTCCAGACGGGTAAGCTGTAAATCGGCGGCGTCAATTTCCTTCGGCTCGCTCAGATAGCTTGCCGCTAAAATCGCTGACTGTGTATCCGCAAACATCGCTCCACAGGACGATACGGAAACCATGACCATCATAAGGAGCAGAGCCATGACGCCGAGCGTCACAAGCAGACCTGCATTTTTACGGGCAGACTCCTGTAACTTTCTCGCCACAGCGACTGTGCTGTTTTTTGTTTTCTCAAATGCCTGTTCCGCTGTCTGTGAATCGGCTGCCTTCTTTCTCGCTTTCATATATTCCCGCTTGATCCGCTGTTTCTGTAAGCGTTTCCGCAACTTTTTTTTCTGCATCTGCGGATTCTCCTCCAAAAACTTCCCATACTGGAAACTGATCTCCTTCTTGAACTGCTTCTTTTCCAGCTTTGCCGCTTTCTCACGCCGTTTCTGTTCTTTTCCCTTAATCCGCCTTTTTACAAAGCCAAATAATTCCTCTCCTTTCTGTTCCGATTTGTGTGCGCCTTCCACCGCTGAATTTTCTTTCTCCGTTTCAGCGATTTTTCCATGCACAAAATTTCTGCCCTCATTCTGCATCTGGCGCATGGCGATTTTTAGTATGCCCTCCTGCTTGAAAGGCTTCTCCCTGGTCAGAGGGACAACTGTATATTTCGCCTTCCCGGTTTTCTCATCAAACACCCTTTGCAAAGTGTATTCTCTTGTCTTTGGCAGCTTCGCCCTTGCTTTCTGCGCCTTCTTCCCAGCTTTTTCTGCCTGTCGCTGTTTCTTTTGCAGCTTTTTACTGCCTGTAAATTCAGAGCTTCCTTGCTCCTGGAACAGATTTCCGGCATTCTCCGTAAAAGATTCCTCCGTAAAGGTTCTATTTTCCGCCTCTCCCTTCATGCCGCTTTTATGCCGGCGTTCTCTCTGCACCCGCTTTTTATGGCATTTCCCTTTTTCCTGCGACTGCCTGTAAGTGTCTCTCCGGCGGTAATCTTCCACATCCGGCTGCTGCCTTTCCACATCCTCTTGCTGGCTGAAATTCAAATTCTCCTGTCCAGTAAATCCATTGCTTTCCTTAGCAAAATCAGGAATTTCTTCGTACCCCGGCTCTGCATCGGACTTGCAGGCTTTTTGTCCAGAAACATTCCTGTGCATCTGCTTTTTCGCATGGGCTTTTGAAGCATAGCTCGATTTACTCTGTCCGGCATGGCTTTTCCAGAAATCCATGCCGTTATTCTCTGTAAACGTGCTGTTATCTCCCAGCTGGCACTCTTGGGGCTTCTGGACTTTTTGTCCAAAAGTTTCCTGCTGCGCCCGCATACTCTTTTTTGCCTGCTTTTTCCCGTCCAAGCCACGCCCCGGCTTTGCGCTGCCGGAATCCCTCGGCTGATAGGCAGCGCTGCCGCCACCTGTAAAAGCGCTGCCCGTTTCCTTATGAAACTCCGCATTTACGCCTTTACGGTAGATGGCATCCCGCTTTTTCTTCCTCTTCTTTTCCGCCATTAACCGCTCTCATCCTCCTTCGTTACAGACTCCTCCGGTTTCGTGTTCATAATCGCATAGGTCTTCGTGTCAGCCGGGTACTTATCCACAAACGGGATTACCACATTGTCAAATAGGATCAGACCGCTGCCCGGCTCAGAATTGGTAACGTGCATAAGCTGCTTTTCCGACAGTCCCAGCTTATCCGCCAATATCTGCTGATCTTTGGCGTTCTGGTTTAGCAAGTACACAAAATCTGAATTTCCCAGAATCCCCTCGATTTCCTCCGACTTCAAAAAATCCCCCACATTCTGCGTCAAGCCTGTCGGGATTCCGCCCCACTTCCTAAAACGCTTCCAGATCTCCACCGAATAAATGGCAGTCTGCTTTTCTTTTAAAAGCAGATGGAACTCATCGCAGTAATAACGGGTGGCAACCTTGCGCTCCCGGTTCTGTGACACCTTATTCCATACCGCATCCTGCACAATCAGCATCCCAAGCTCTTTAAGCTGGTTTCCCAAGTCACGAATGTCAAAACACATGATACGGTTCTGTGCGTCTACATTTGTGCGATGGTTAAAATAATTCTGCGAGCCATGCACATACAGCACAAGGCTGTTTGCGATCCTGACCGCCTTCTGTTTTGCTTCCCGCTGCATTTCCGGCGCAACGTCTTTCGGCTCATATTTTAACAGCGCATTGTACAGATCCTCCAAAATGGGCATATTCTCCGGTTTCGGCTCCTCAAAATATCTGTCATAAATATGCTTGATGCAGGTGTCAATAATACCCTTCTCGTCATTCTCAAGACCGTTTTTCCCTCCGGCTATCAGATCGCACAGCGTAATCAGAAAATCGCTCTTTAATTTCAGCGCTTCCTTATCCCCTTTGTGGGAAAGCTGAATGTCCATCGGATTTAAAAAATCCTTTGAATTAGTGGAAAGCCTTACCACCTGACCATGAAGCGCCTGGACCAGCGGGAAATACTCTCCTTCCGGATCGCAGACGATAATATCATCCCTTGTGATAAGGAAACAGGATAAAATCTCCCGCTTTGCGGAAAAAGACTTGCCGCTTCCCGGCGTCCCCAAAATCACCCCATTCGGTGTGCGCAGCCTTTTCCGGTCCGCCATAATCATGTTGTTGGAAAGTGCGTTCAGACCGTAATAAATGGCAGGCGCAGGCATGAAAAGCTCCTGCGTACAGAAAGGCACAAGGACAGCGGCGCTTTTTGTGGTCAGGTTTCTTTCAATCCCCACGTCATTGCACCCAATCGGCGCACTTGCCATTAACCCCTGTTCCTGTAAATACTGTAAACGCCGTAAGTTGCAGTTTGCCTGCTGGATAATGCCCGACACCCTCTGCGTGAGGTTTTCAAGCTCCCGTTTTGTCCTGCCGTAGCAGGCAATCAGAAATGTCATCTTGATCAATTTCTGGTTGCTGGTGTTCAGGTCATCCAAAAGCTCCAGCGTGTCCTTCTCATACGTCACGATGTCCGTAGGCAGAATGTCCATATCGTAGCCGCTTCTGACAGCTTTTTTCTGTTCCTCAATCTTCATTTTCTGAATATCGGTAAGCGCACGTTTTATCATCTTGATTGCTTCCACCAGATTCATGGTCTGCATATGCATGGTAAGGGTAAGGTTGTCATCAATGTCCAACAGCTTTTTCACCATCTCGTCCGTAAACTTTGGCGCAATCATGTCAAGATAAGATACGCTCCCATAAATGCTGCCGGATCTAAAGCGGCTCGGATAACGGAAGTCAAACCCCGGCGGAGCGATATAGTCCTTAACCGACTTCCCTGATTCCGACAGTTCCTTAAAGGAAAACCGGAAAGGCTCCATTGTGCCCTGATTGAAATACTCATGCAGAATACGCAGCCTTTCCTTCCCATCAAGCGCTCTGGCGTTTGTTCCGATATTGTTTAGATTGCGCACCACATCCTTCTCAATATTGCTTAATTTGCTCTTTGCTTCCCTGTACCCGGCGCTTTCCACGCCGAAAATCAGATATTTTGATTTGATGATTCCATTATTGCCCTTTGCCGACTGATGCTTCAACATCTGCGTATATTCCTCACGAATATCGTCAAAATCATCGTCCTGCGGGGAAATGTCAAACTGCTCTGCGAGCGCCTGTTCACTGACCTGCCTGTTGAATAAAAATAACTGGAATTTTATAGACGGATCAAAATAATTGATGAGCTTGCTGTATTCCTCTAAAATATCCGCCTGATCCTCCACTTCCAGCAGGTCATAGTTAATGTCAAAAAACTCCACCATCTTTGTATAATAGGCGTCTGTCACCTGACAGACGCCATCCCGGTACATTTTTTTGAATGTAATGGTTTTCTGTGCGGTATCCGGCTTTGCCCGCTCCCGGCTGTCTCCGGCAAGCTCACGCCGCAGCTTAGCAAGACGTTTCTTTTCCGAAAAAGTAAGCCCCGCCCCTCCTTGCGTCCGCTTATCTCTCTGCGGCTTTTGCTTTGCCGCCCCAGCCTTTTGCTTTTTGTTCAAGGCAACATACCTCCTTCCTGATTTTTTCCCTCTCCTCCAACTGTCTGTAAAGATTTTCCGATTTATACGGTCTGATTCCCGGCGTAAGCACCTTCTGCCGAATCATAAAGTACAAAATCTTCTCTGCCGGGAAACCGTCTTTTTCATACATCGCCAAAAAGAAGAATGGCAGCATTGCGCCCACCATGATAAACGCCGCCACCTGTGTTCCCAATACCCCTTTGGCAAGGAAATATAAAGGCACTCCCACAATGGCTGCTCCGGAAAAGCAGATAATCTGCCTTTTGGTAAGGTTCAACGCTACTTTTGTCTTGATTCCACTCAGGTCTTTCGGCACTTGTACAGATATTGCCATAGTCTGCTCCTTTCATGGGAAATGCCCGCCAAGCACAGTGTTTTCGCGCTCAATGGGCATTGAAAATTGATTTTGATAATGAGCCTGTCTTAAACAAGCTGAAACAGAGGATTACGGTATATGCCGCAACTGACCACAATGCGCTGTGCAGGTTGCCCGCCACTGCGACGCTTGCCACCAGCACTGCGTAGATTGCCACGCACACCATGATGAAGAACCCCTGAAACGCAAGTGCGATAAGCCCTTTTAAATAATTTGTCCCGATTGTGCCCCATTCCCGGTTGGTAACTGTCGCTGCCGGGATTGGCGCCACTGACACATAAAGGTATATTTCAATCATGCGCCCGTATAAAATGACGGTGATAAGGACGGACATAATTTTCATACATAAGCTGATTACCATAGTTTCAAGACCAAGCCCGATCAGCTCCCCTACGCCCATCGTGTCGATCTGGCTGTTGAACATGGAAGTAAGCGCAGCTTCCACATCAAGGCTTGTCGAGCCTGATATGGAAGCCGCCGCCTGCGTCACTACATGGCTTCCAACATCAAAAACAGCCATGACAATATCGAAGGTCTTGGAAAGCAGCATGACAGCGATGCAAGCCTTGAATAAAAAACGGAAAAACAGGCTTGTGTCAAAGTCGTGCATATTGTTTTTGTCAATTACCATTGTTATCAGCTCATAGATCAGCACAAAGCTGATTATCATGCCTGCTATGGGGACTACCACGTTTTCCGAAAGCGTCTGTATCATGCTGAATATGCCGGCGTTCCAAGCGCTTGGCGTCTTGCTGACCTCCCCGGCAATCGTGCCAACCTTATCATTGACATCGGAAAACATGGCGTCAAGGTTACTGAGTATCCACCCTTGCTGTTAAACAGCACAAAAAACGATACGGCGACTGCGCAGTCGCCGCAAATTAAAATCTCCATATAAAAAGGACTACT
>CANQDS010000113.1 GCA_947593655.1 uncultured Lachnospiraceae bacterium
CTGTTTCCGTCCCGCCGGTTCTTTGGTGCCTCGTCATGACAATCAGCAGGGCCGTGATGCCCACGAGCAGAATCACGATCGCGATCATCGGAATCAAAAACCGAACCGCCCAAGGCTTGTCCTCTTCATCCTCCCAATCTATCGGTTTCTTCATGTCTGTCTCCTTCCATTCCATCCTCCCGGCTTTTTCTGCCCGGTCGTTTTGTCTTTTCTAATGATATAATTTTTCCCTGACGATTGCAATACTAAAGCGGGTAAAACGCACTCCGGCACGGCTGTGACGGGGTGCGGTTGTGACGGTTGCAGCCGGATCGGGCGTGCGGCTGTGACGGAGTGCGGTTGTGCCAGCTGCAGCCGGATCGGGCATGCGGCTGCGCCGATGAGCGCTCAGGCCGGTGTGCAGCCGCAGATATGCCTATGCTAAGGCAGTTGGCGCAATCGCAGCTGCACCGGCACGATTCGGCGCTTACACCGGGATCCGCAATACCTGACCGATCTGAAGGACGTCGCTCTTTAAGCCGTTTGCCTGTTTGATCGCGTTTACCGTAGTCCCATAACGCCGGGCGATCAGCCAGAGGCTGTCGCCTGCTTTCACGGTGTAACGGATCGTTCCCCCTTCCGGTTCCGGGGAAGGCACATGATCCTTCACGCCCAGATAGACGTCATAGAGCGCCTGCCAGGTACGTTTTCCCACCACTCCGTCGGGGCTTAAATTCATCGCCCGCTGGAATGCGGTTACCGCCTGACGGGTTCCGCTTCCAAAAATACCGTCCTGCACAGGAGCCGGAACATCCGGATAATAACGGGAGATCACGTTCAAAAGATATTGCAGCGTGACGACATCCTGCCCCCGCGCACCCTGCCGGAGAACCGCAGACGGCGGAACCGTTCCGATCCCCAGCGTCGTTCCTTCGCTATCGAGCTCCGCCAGCCGCGTTACCGAAGCGTACAGGCTGGATAACTTATACCAGGTCGTTTTTCCCACGATCCCATCCGGCGATAACTGGAAAATACTCTGAAACTTCTTTACGGCTTCTCTTGTGCTTTCGCCGAAAGTGCCCGCCGGATCCGTAATGGCAGGGATCGCCGGATAATTCCGCCGGATCCGGTTCAGATAGGTCTGGATTGTTTCCACATCAAGCCCCGTGCTTCCGACACGCAGCGCGCTTCCCGGATAAGAGGACAGTGCATTCGTAACGATGTTCGTCTCGTCGATCTCAATATCGTCCGGATAATAGCTGCGCAGGATCTGCAGCGGCGAATATCCCTGGTTTGCAAGCGATACCGTTCCCCACTGGGACAATCCCCGGCAGAGCGCAGTCGTTCCATTACAGAAGGACGTAAAATAAGGCGCTTCCTGTCCCGCCCGCTTGACGTATTCCCCGAATACTTCATCGACCGCACGGCTGATCGAATCATAAACCGGATTTCCCGGCGCGTAGTACTGGTCGTAAGCGGTACTATTGGTAATGTCAAAATTGTAGCCGCGGCTCCGATACCACTCCGTATAAACGCGGTTTAACGCAAAGGTCATGATCGCATAAATATTCGCTTTCAGCGCCGCTTCCGGCCACGTCGGATAGATCTCGCTGCTTGCCACGTTTTTCACATAATCCAGAAAAGGCACCCGGACATCCGCCGCCGGTGCGCCCGGCGCGCCAAGATGAACCGTAATCGGATCCGGGATCACAACCTTCCGCAGGATCCGCTCATCCCCGGATGTTCCCTCCTGATTCCGCGCCCCTTTCTCCGCCGCTTTCGGCCCTCCGACAACATACTCTTCCGTTCCCCGGCGCGTCTGCTTCTCCTGCAGCGGCGTAAGGATCACCGGAAGCACCGCCGTCTCCCCGTCATAAATCGGGATCTTGGTCACGGAAACCGTTTCAAAACCTTCCGCATCCGCCGTCACGTCATAGCTGTAATAAGGAGTTCCCGTATAATCCGGGTTCTGGGAATAACTCCGGTCCAGCGTTTCCAGCGGAACCGCCTGTGTCTCCCCGTTTTCATCCGTAATGAGGTTGTAAAGAACCGCTCCTTCCCCGTTCTGGATCAGGATCCGCGCTCCCTCGACCGGAACCGCCTCCTGTGCGGTCCGCATCTGTACCTGTAAATATCCAATAGCCATAAATTTTTCCTTTTTCCTGCTTATTTACAGAGTATGTAAAAAAATGAAAAGGGTTCCTTTTTCCGTACTATGGTATACAAAAAGCGGCAGGTTCCTTTTCCGGTTCCTGCCGCTTCGCGCTTATCCTTCAATTGTAATGTATTTGCTGTCTTCAATCGCCGGTTTTGCTTCCTTCTTCGGAACCGCAACCTTTAAGATCCCGTCCTCGAACTTCGCTTTAATCTCATCCTGGGTGATGTCCTCCCCTACGTAAAAGCTCCTGCTGCAGCTTCCGTAATATCTCTCCCTGCGGATATACTTTCCGTCCTTGTCCTTCTCATCCTGATTGCTCTTCGTTTCCGCATGGATCGTAAGATACCCGTCCTTCAACTCCGCCTTCACATCTTCCTTCTTATAACCCGGAAGGTCAATATCCAGTTCATAACCGGAAGCGCTCTCCTTCACATCCGTTCTCATAATGCTGGTCGTCGGAGTATTGTATCTCACAAGATTCCGGGCCGGATTTGCAAAATCCTCAAAAAAATCATCAAACAAACTTTCTCCAAAAATACTAGGCATCAACATAAGTCATTCCTCCTTTTTTTGCAGCTCATCTGCGACCATTGTCGTTTGTGCCATATCTTTGTTGTAAGTTTGTTATAACACGATTGTTAGCACTCGTCAATAGGGAGTGCTAACATTTTATACTTTTTTTATAATTTCGGGCGGCATCAGTCATATTTACCATTACCCCTGCAGCATTTTTTAAATTTTCTGCCGCTGCCGCATGGACACGGATCGTTCGCTCCGATTTTTTTATGCGTTCTTACATATGGCTCTGTTCCGGCGCCTGCTGCCAACTGCCACAGGAAATCGGCTTCCTCGTCAATCTCCGGTATCCCGCTCCCCATCAACGGATTATACCGCGCATCCTGCCGCGGTGATCCTTGTGGCGGCCACAGTCTCCAACGCAGGATCCTTTTTCAAAATAGTATCCGCTTCGGATATGAGCTTTTGCAGCTCCGCGGCATTTTTTTCGATCAGGTTCATCTTTAACATCTTCAACTGGCTCCATGTTGCGTCCAGAGCCTCATTGAACATGGGATCGTCCCCGAATTTCATGGTATGAAGTTTTACTTCCAGATCATTCAGTTTTTTCGCAAAAATATCTCTGCCGATCTCATTATCAAAAAACTCCTTCTGCAGGATTACGGTCTGACACCCCAGCACTCTGGCACGTATAAGCGGGCTGTCCGGATATAACAGTTCTAATTTTCTGGCGATAGCATATCCTTTTCCTACATACGCCGGTGCGTCGAGATTAAAGGCCAGATGATCCAGATTGTAACAGGAATGTGCAAGCAGCCCTACGGAATCTTCGTTTTTGCAGCTGCATCGTTTTTCCATTTCCTGAAGAATCTTATATGCTCTCCTGAAATCACCGGTCAGTATTTTTTCCATCATATCATTGTTCATATTCTGCATACGGAGCAGATTTCCCGATTCTGAAGATTCATCAGCAATAAGAGCATTCGATTTTTCCTTTAAATATGCCGCTTCCTCCACAAAAGATGCCTGAGATAATTCTGTGATATTCTCCTCCAGAAAAAACTGTTTGATCAGATCCGTAGCTTCTGTTCAACTCATGTTCATTTTCTATAATTTCAAATAATACCGCCGGATCGTCATTGACGCCGATCTTTCTTTTGCGCAGCAATTCCAATCTTCCGATTAAGATCTCTTCATCGCGTGCAGATCTGCTGTAATCATTCAACGCCTTTCTGTAAAATTCATTCTCCGGGAAATCTGTCATGCATCTGGCAATAAACACCGCAAAACTATGCGCCGCGTTTTCCCAGATCTCTTTCATGACAGCGTTCAGCCTTTCTTCCTCCATATAATAAAAAACATAAACTCTTTTATAATGTCCGGAAACAGCGGCGCGATCCGGCTTTTGCCGCCTTGATCAGCTTGCCTGCGATCCTGACCAGATTACCGGAGCTACTGTCAGAATCTATGGAATCTCGCAAAGCCTGTGCTTCCATCAAATCCTTCATATAGAAAGTACCGTTCTTAAGCCACTTCTTCCATCCGCAGGATCTGTTATCTGTCAGTGCCGAAGAGATACCGGCACCAAAAAGATATACCAGCTCTTCTTTTTGAACCGCATTTAAAAAATCCGTATTTTCCGCCAGATTCCGTCTCATCAAACAGCCTCCGTTTCGTATCTGTATAAGCGTATTATGCGCTTTGATAAGAGTATCGCCAATCTTTTTTGCTTACATGCCCGTCATACAAAAGCCTCATCAACCGAAATCGAATCATCTGCCTTTGCCTGCTCAAAACCTGTCCTCAAGATCTCATCAAATTCCTCTCTGCTCATTGCATCACGGGATTTTAAACCAGATGGGATAGTCATGGAGAACGGGATGCCCCTTTGCATAATGATCTGCCTGTACATCGCATTTGCAATACAATTTCATATTCCTACGCACACCTGTCCATAAATTTTTCATAATAAGCCACATAACGTCTGATTGCAGAACACCTGTAAAGGTAAAACCGTTCTCTCCTGTTTCCGCACACTAGCGCATCCATCGGTACCCGGAACAGTGTGCTCAGCGCATACAGGTTATCCAACGAAGGAAGGCTCCTGCCTTCAAACCAGTGGTAAATGCTCTGTGACGTAGAAAACCCAAGATATCTCTGAATATCTTTCACTGTCAGATTCTGTAACTGCATGATCTTTTTAATGTTCTGTCCTGTCCGATATATGTCGATCTGGGGAAAATCTGCCTGCATATGACTCACTCCTTTTTATGTGCCCAATTTGAAACATTTCGTTCCTATTATACAACTTCCTACCCCAATTGGACAGTTACAAAATTTATGATCTCTTTACACATTTCATTTTAAAAGTGAAAATACTTTTTCCTCATTTTCACATTTGCCATAACGCTCAAATATCTTTTCAAACGCAAACGGGCAATGTTCTGTGTGACATTTTTGCTAATCAAATCCCATTCTCCTTTTGCATATTTGATCACTTTCCCTTCTTCTTTATTCTCTTCATAAAGCATTTGCAGCAAAGCTAGGGCAGCTCTGTATTCTTTCTTTTCTGAATTTTGTATGAAATCATAAAACATTGTCTTAAAAGAATAAATACGCTTATAGTAATCGCATATTTCATCCAGAAGAACAATAAAGTCCCGTATGAAATCAGAACCTTTAAATTGATCCCCGCATCCTGCATCCGGCAAATCCATCAGCCTGCGATGTCTGTCGGAAAGTTCCATCAGCCATGCATTCATCTCATCTGAGATAACGACTTCATCCGTGCCGTCCCACCAGAAAATCCGATCATCATCTGACAAATAATAATTACCTTTACCCATTAGTTCCTCCGGTGTATCACAAAATGTGAACCAGCTATCCTGCCGAAGGAATGCGGATGTCCTTACCTTTGGAATGATGCTTGTTCTCCACTCCCGCCGCTGTTTCTGCAGTTCTTTAGAAGCATATTGTTTCACCCGTTCATCATGATAGACTTTATCTTTCCATTCCTTCCATAGTTCCCAAAACGGTTTTTGATTGATTTCTGCTGCAAGATAAACAAATACCCGTGCCGGAAGAAACAACGACAATTCTGCAAGCAGTTCTAAATTTTTATCCGTATTTTTCTCCCTTTTACTCCTTTCCATTTGAAGAAAATGTAAAAGACATTCAAAAAAATTGTCTCCGGCGGTCTCCCGAAAACGTATCAATGCTTTTTTACATTGATGCACATCATCCGGATAAGATCCCGGTACTATATGATCCGTTTCTAAAGTCTCTGTTCCATATATGATATATAAAAGATCCGCTAATTCTGTTCCGCCGGCAATTTCAAATTCATCTGCAATCAGGTTGCTTAACTTCGCCATGGAAAACGGATCATCGTAATCCATTCTGGAAAATGCGATATGCTCTGCATTTTCCCAGAGACGATAACGCTTCTCCATAGAAAATTCCGTTCCAAGAATATGGTTAAGCCACCCTCCATAAAACCGCGAATTGACCATCTCCCCGTTGCACTCTGCAACCCCCGGTGTCTCACCATACATTTCATACAGCATATATGCGGCAAGAATAACATCGTGAAATTCACAGCCGCCTATTTTATTGGAATAAAAAGTTAAGTTATCTGCGTAAAACCCGGCGTCCTCCCAACCGCGCTCTTCAAAATAATTATACCAGAAAATCACCTTACCTTCCTTAGATAATTCCACCGGACTTAACAGAATCAGTTCGCGGCCAAACATCGATACCCGCTCCGGCCGCATCATTCCGCCATAGTTGAGAAGCTTCATCATCTGCTGTCTAAAACAGTCCCTTTTTTCTTCCGATATATCCATTTTTCCTGTATAGCATGCGAATGTCCCCATAGATTACCTCCTAAAATCCGAATATTTGATTTCTCTGCCTCTTATTTGTCAACAAAGACACAAATGCACTTATCGCCACACAATCAAACTTATCCCTTTTCCCCTGAATGATCCACTCATCCGCCTGCTCGCCTGCCAACTCCGGAAAATACTCCTGTCCTTTATCCAGAAGCTGTTCAAGAAGGATAAGCGCCTTCTGATAATTTAAATCATTCCCATGCTCCTCGAACTCTTTCACAAACGCTTTATCCACATATCGAAAATAAATATCTTTTAATCGAAGCATATTTTTTGCCAAAAAGTATTCGGTCAACATATCAGGAGGTACGATGATCTCATTAAACTGCTCTTTCCAAAGCTGAATACATTCTTTCATATCCTGAGACAAAGCCAGATTGCAGCCATCCCAAAACTCCAGGAATTCATCTTCATTTTTTCTTTGTATCACCTTGTAAAAGAGGAGTTTACGCAGCTTTGAATCAACATCTTGCGGATGATCTTCCTGTATGATATCGGAATACCCTTTACCTCCAAAAGAATCCCATATTTCCCAAAAATCTTTTTTAACAGTCTGTGCATATGCAAGTATGAGGCGTGCGGGCAGCACATACAGGGAA
Organism: uncultured Lachnospiraceae bacterium; assembly: GCA_947593655.1. Taxonomy (GTDB): domain Bacteria; phylum Bacillota; class Clostridia; order Lachnospirales; family Lachnospiraceae; genus Roseburia. The sequence goes on from CANQDS010000113.1 coordinate 7,146, forward strand.
AGTTCTGCAATGATACCATTTTCATCCGAGCCCTTCGATAATTCTTTTCTTTGAGAGAAATTCAAGTTCAAAAGTTTTGCAAGAAAACCTTCCATCGCGCTTTTTTCCGCTTCATTCATGCCGCAGAAAATCCTGTATGCGTACTCTATTCGGCCGGATGAACCCGCTGAACTTATCTCTTCTCTGCAGGATATCCGCTTTTTTTCAGGAAACATCAACTCTTGATTTTCCACCTCAAAAACAGCAAGTAACTGCTCTATGTCCAATTTGCCGTAGCTTTCCGAGCAGTCATCAAGCAGATCCTTATATGCAATATTCTGGTATTCTGTCGAATTTCTGAAAAAAAGATAAGTATCCCACATTCTGACTCGTCCGGGAGCGGTTATCCTTCTTCCCAATACTCCCTGAAGCAAAAGCAGATATCCTTCTATATCACACAGCTTACCGGATTGTAGAAAGTAGCATCCGCCATTTGTATACGCTTCCTGCAAAACCATGATCATATTCATGACAACGCCGAACTCATGATACCCTCGATCTTCTGAATAGAGTTCACAAGTATTCAGATCATATGTGGAAATTTCTCTTCGCTTCTTTTCAAAGATCGAATAATCAAACATAACGATTCCATCTGTATTGGGGCGTACAGAGCTGACTACCGTCACTTCTACTCCTGCAACTGTCATCTTCTCCGTCTTTCTTATTCCGCATTTATCCAAAATTTCAAGAATATATTGATTGATCTCATCTCTTTTTTCTGCCGGAACATTTACTTTCCCCGCAAGCTGATACATATTGTTTGCCATGATACTACCCTCCGTGCAATTCACCGTGCTATACACTATACTAAATATAGTATAATGCAAAACGGCAGTCATGTCATTGTACTTCCAATATAAAAAGCCTTTGATCACACTGGTCATTCCTGTTTGATTCAAAAAAGAAAGGAAAGGATACCTACGTCAAATCAGAAAATCGGACAGATTCTAAAAGAAAGTACGGCCACAAAGTTGCCGACAAGACCATCTATGGCTGGAAAAGCCATCAGGCGCATCCAACAGTTGACACATTTCTGGAACTTTGTGAAATTTATCAGCTTCGGAATCTTTTCCCGTTTATTGACAGGGACGGAAGGATCGCATTTCCAACTCACGATTTGCAACTTTTGAAAATTGTGTATAATCAAATACAATAGGGTAAGACACACCCGAACATGCGGTTGGCTCTTGTTGTCAAAAATATCAGTTCTGAAAGAAAAAAATAATTCGCACAAAATAACCTGAAACAGAGCCTGTTTGCGATAAAAGTGATGATATGGTAAAACAGTTGTATGAATGGTTCTGTTTGAAAAAGAAAGGGATCCAGAAGAAGCAAAAAAAAATATATCTTCTGACCTGCTGGCCAGTCTTGGAGGACACCAGCAGCCGGAAGATATATATGAGGAGCCGAATGAATCAGCCCTAAACTAAGAAAAGTATAGCAAAGGAAGTGGTGCCTGGCAAGGGGGAAAGACAAAAAAATCCACAAAATATAAGTCTGCGGGATGGTATGCGTAAGGGATGTGGATAACTTTCCCGTTCCAAAGTATAATGTGGATTACATCATTCAAAAATAAAATGCCCTTTGTACAGGCGGATAAAAACAATTTCCCTTTCAGGGCTGCAAAAATATCAGCGACAAAGAATAAAAACTTTTCGCAATGAAACAGCAAAATATCATGCAGTTTTCCTCCTGTTGCACTAAAATGGAGAAAAGAAATTTTACGCACAGGAGGATTGTTATGAAAAAGAGAACCCAATGGCTTCAGAAAGCTATGAAACGGGAGAAAAAAGGACAAGACCGTGGGATTGTTGACCTTATGATGATCATGCATCATTTTTTTCAAGAGCTCCCTGCATGGATCAACGAAATGGAAGATCCGAGGCATCCGTCTTATATCACATACCAGCAGTCCGATCTGGTTTACATGGGGCTGATCAAAAATTTATGCGCCGTAAAGACGATGCACTCTATGGAAGAACAGTTTAATGAAGAGAGCTGCATCGCGACGCTGCGGATCCTGTCGGGGAATAAAGATCTGGCTGAAATGCCGCACAGCGACACGCTGAACTATTATCTGGAACGGCTTTCCCCG
>CANQDS010000114.1 GCA_947593655.1 uncultured Lachnospiraceae bacterium
GCCCAGACACCCCATCAGGCGGATGGGAAGCACCACGTCGCTCATCGGATAGCCTTCATAATAGTGAACCCGCCCCTGCATACAGACGACCGGAACGCTTCCGGCATAGCCGAACAGAAACCGCCCCGCATGGCCCGAAACAGTCGATACCGGAAATCCCGGAATCTCCCGGTAATCCAGCGTATCCGCGACGGAAAGCCGCTTGGCAAAGCCGCCCAGCCCGGAGCCGAGCACCAGCGCCGCCGCCGGTGCAAAATCCACGCGCCGCTTCACGCTTTCGACGCACCGCAGTAATTTTTCATAGATCGGATTCTTCTCTTCCATTCTGTCCGGTTCCTTTCCCTTCCATAATTCCTAACGGCATTATAGCAGATTTTCCCCCGGATAGGAATACTTAAATAATAATGCAGATCAGGCCGCCGCTGCTGTCGTTGACGATCTTCTGCATGGTATCCTGCAGCTTCATCTGGCACTCGTCGTCCATCTGCGCGATCTTGCTGCGGATCCCGTCCTCCATCAGTTCGCCCACGGATTTTCCGAAAATATTCGTCGTCCAGATCCCCTCTTTGCTCTCCTCCCCTTCTTTAATATAGGCGATCAGATCTTCCGCCTGCTCTTTGCTTCCGACGATCGGCGCGATCTCGGTTTCAATATTCGCCCGGATCATATGGATTGACGGGGAAAGCGCCTTCATCTTGACTCCGTATTTGCTGCCGTGGGAAATTAAGACCGGATTTTCCATGGAAATATCGGAAAGCTCCGGCATGACGACGCCGTATCCTTTCTGCCGGACGGCTTCGATCGCGTCCTGCACTTTCTCATACTCGGACTTTTTCGCCGCCAGATCCCGGATCATCGCGATCATCTGGTATTCCCCGGTGATCGGCACGCCGGTCATCTCGCTGATGTTCTCAAAATAATATTTTTCCTCCACTTCCATGCGGATCAGCACGGAACCGTCGGAAAGGCTGACTTTGTCCGCCTTCACCCCTTTGACGTAATTTTCCTCCTCCTCCGTTTCCGGCAGCGCCTGTTTCCATTCTTCCCCGAAAACATCCTGCATTTTATCGATCCTGCCGAGGATTTTAAACGCGCGGCCGATCAGGCTCTTTTTGATCCGGTGCTCCGTCGGGAGCATTTCGATCCACTTCGGAATAAAGAAATCCATCCGCGTAACCGGAAATTCATAGAGGATCGTTTCGAGTAGCTGCAGTGCGTCCTCTTTTCGCATCTGCTGGCAGTTGACCGGTATCACCGGCGTATGGTATTCCTGCTCCATCGCTTCTTTCAGCCTTCTGGTCTCCTCGCTGTACGGCCTGCCGCAGTTTAACACGATCACAAACGGTTTTTTGATCTCCTGCAGCTCGCGGACGGTATTCTGCTCCGCTTCTATGTAATTTTCGCGCGGAAGCTCCCCGACGCTCCCGTCCGTGGTCAGAACGATCCCGATGGTCGCATGGTCGCGGATCACCTTCTGCGTCCCGATCCTTGCGGCGTCCACAAACGGGATCTCCTCGTCGAACCACGGCGTTTTGACCATCCGGCTGCCGTCCTCCTCCATATGGCCGTTCGCGCCCTCCACCATAAAGCCGACGCAGTCGATCAGGCGCACGCGGATCTCGCTTTCGTCCGCGAGCGTGATCGAGGCCGCTTCCTGCGGAACGAACTTCGGCTCGGTCGTCATAATGGTTTTGCCCTGCGCGGACTGCGGCATTTCATCGATCGTGCGCTCTTTCTGGTTTTCATCTTCCATATAAGGCAGCACGCACAGATCCATAAAGCGCTTGATGAACGTGGATTTCCCCGTCCGCACCGGCCCGACGACGCCGATATAGATCTCGCCGTTGGTACGCCCCTGGATGTCTTTATACAAATGAAATTCCTGATTTGTTTTCTTCTCCATAAAAATATCCCCTTCGCTCATATATGGCTAATATATGAGCAAGGGGATCAAAATATGCTTCGCTATTTCTTTTCTTTGTCCGCTTTCGCCGCGGCTTCTTCCGCTTCTTTCTCTGCCTTCTCTTTCTCTTCCTTAAACGGGTTCACGCGCGCATACATGACCATGCATTTGTACAGCTTCCTTGCCAGCCGGTTCGTGATCTGATCCTCGGTCGCACGCCATTTCCAGTTGTCGCCGAGCGTGGACGGAACGTTGATCCGCGCTTCCGAACCGAGCCCGAGCAGATCCTGCATCGGCACGATCGCCATGTCCGCCACGGAAGACCATGCGCCGCGCATCATGCCCCAGTTGTAACCCTCTTCCTTCGTAAGGTTTAAGTATTCCTTCGCGCATTTCACCGACGCCTTCGGAGCCGTCTTAAACCAGCCCATCACCGTATCGTTGTCGTGGGTTCCCGTATAAACGACACAGTGCTTCGGGTAGTTGTGCGGAAGATAATCGCTGTCCTCCCGCGAATCAAACGCGAACTGGATGACTTTCATGCCCGGAAAACCGGAATCCTCCAGCAGCTTATGTACGGACGGCGTCAAAAATCCGAGATCTTCCACGATGATCGGAAGCTTTCCGAGCTTCTTCTCCAGCGTATGGAACAGATCCATGCCCGGTCCTTTCTTCCACTTGCCGTTCTTGGCCGTATCGTCGCCGGCCGGGATCGCATAATAGGAGTCAAACCCGCGGAAATGGTCGATCCGGACGATGTCATACAGTTTCGCCATAGCCGCGATCCGCTTCGTCCACCAGGTGTATCCGTCCTTTTTCATCTCATCCCAGCGGAACAGCGGGTTGCCCCAGAGCTGTCCGTCCGCGGAAAACGCATCCGGCGGGCATCCGGCTACTTCGATCGGATTCAAGTCCTTATCCAGATAAAACTGCTTCGGGTTCGCCCATACGTCGGCGCTGTCGCCCGCTACATAGATCGGCACATCCCCGATGATCTCAATGCCCTTACTGTTCGCATATTCCTTTAAATCTTTCCACTGTTTGAAGAACAGATACTGGAGCATCCGGTAAAACTCCATATCCTCCGCATATTCTTCCCTTGCCTGCTTTAACGCTTTCTCCTTACGTACTTTCAGATCTTCGTCCCACTCAGACCATGCAACTCCCCCATTTGCATCCTTGAGCGCCATAAAGAGCACGTAATCCTCCAGCCAGTCCGCTTCCGCCTTGCAGAATGCGTCAAAATCATCCGGAACGTCCTCCCGGAAACGGGCGTAGGCTTTCTTCAACAGGGCATAGCGGGATACGTACATCGTGCCGTAATCCACGTATTTCTCGCTTCCGCCCCAGTCAAAGGACTCACATTCTTTCTTCTTTAATAGTTTCTCTTTGCAAAGGTATTCCAGATCGATGAAATAAGGATTCCCGGCGAAACTGGAAAACGACTGGTATGGGGAATCGCCGTAACTGGTCGGACAGATCGGGAGAATCTGCCAGTATCTCTGGCCCGACTTCTCCAGAAAATCTACAAATTTCCTGGCAGCCTTTCCCATGGTTCCGATCCCGTATGGCGACGGTAATGAAGAGATCGGCATTAGAACGCCACTTGTTCTCATTTTGATATCCTCCTGCTAGATGCTTTCGTATTTATCTTGTTCTATCATAACATCTTTTCTGCGCTCCTGCAATCTTTTTCTCCCTTGTCATTTTCCCTCTTCAATGCTACTATGGAAACAACACAAAGAACGAAAAAACGGAGGAGCTTCATGAAAGATACTGTATTGCAGATGCTGAAAAACGGCTTGAAAAACGGCCTGACTGTCGTCAAATGGATCCTGGCCGCCATAATCTCCGGAGGGATCATCGGTTCGGTCGGAACCCTGTTCTATTTCGGAATGTCTTTTGTGACGCTTCTCCATAATCAGAATCCCTGGCTGGTGTTTCTGCTCCCGATCGGCGGGCTCGGGATCGTAAGCCTTTACCATCTCTTAAACCGCAAAGAGGATACCGGCACGAATCTCGTGATCTCCGCCGTCCACTCCGACGACCATGTGCCGCTGCGCGTCGCGCCGCTGATCTTTATCTCGACGCTGATCACGCACCTGTTCGGCGGCTCCGCCGGACGCGAGGGTGCCGCGCTCCAGATCGGCGGCAGCATCGGCAACGCGCTCGGGAATCTCTTCCGTTTCGATCAGAAGGATACGCGCATCATGATCATGTGCGGCATGAGCGCCGCCTTTTCCGCGATCTTCGGCACGCCGATGGCGGCCGCGGTCTTTTCGATGGAGCTGATCAGCGTCGGCGTGATGTACTATACCGCGCTGGTTCCGTGCGTCATCAGCGCACTGGTCGCACGGGGCGTCGCAGACGTCTTCGGTGCGGGGAAAGAACTGTTCCTGATCCGGGACATGCCGGCGTTTACGGTCGTTTCCGCCGTACAGATCTCGTTTCTGGCCGTCCTGTGCGCGCTGGTGAGCATCCTCTTCTGCGTCGCCCTGCGCCAGTCGGAGCATCTCTACCGGAAACTGTTTTCCAATGCGTATGTGCGCATTTTTGCGGGCGGATGCCTGATCATCCTGCTGACGCTGCTTTCCGGCACAACCGATTACAACGGTGCCGGGATGTCGGTCATCGAACGCTGCTTCCGCGGCAATGCCGCACCGGAAGCCTTTCTGCTAAAGATCGCATTTACGGCGCTGACGATCGGCGCCGGATACAAGGGCGGCGAGATCGTTCCTTCGTTCTTCGTCGGTGCCGCGTTCGGCTGCCTGTTCGGGAACCTCGCCGGTCTCTCCCCGTCCCTCTGTGCGGCTGTCGGGATGTCCGCCGTCTTCTGCGGCGTGACGAACTGCCCGATCTCCTCGCTGCTGATCAGCTTCGAGCTGTTCGGCTTTGAAGGAATGCCGTATTTTCTTCTGGCCGTCGCTTTCAGCTATATGCTCTCCGGCTACTTCGGGCTTTACCACAGCCAGAAGATCGTCTATTCCAAATACAAGGCGGATTACATCAACCGGAAAACAAATTAAGATTTTATTTTTACCGCTGCAAGGCAGGAAATTCCTTTTACCACGATCCTGCCCGCAGCGCTCCGCAGACATTCCGTTCCCGCTTTCCGGTCTTCAATGTATACGGAAAACGCCCCGTCCTCCGGAAGTTCAACCGTGATTTCCTCTTTATTGGCATTATAAACGACAAACAGCACTTCTTCTGCGGTAGAAACCGTAAACGCGACAATGTTTGCCGCTCCCGGATCCAGAAAGTGCAGGCTCTCCGCCGTTTCTTTCGCCGTTGCCAGGCGAAGCCCCGGATGCTGTCTGCGGAATGCGGCCAGCCCCTGATAATAACGGTACAGTTCTTCGTATTCTTTCAGCCGACCGTACTTGATGCTGTTGGTCGAAAGCGGCAGATTATAGCTGTTTTCCGACACTCCGCCGCCTTCCGCCGGTTTGGTTCTTGCGGATTCCTCTCCCGCCAGAAAAAACGGGATCCCCTGAGAGGTAAACACGATCGCCGCGCCCAGCCGGTTCATGGCAAGCCGCTCTTCTTTTGACGCCTCCGGCGCGGACACCGCCAGCTTATCCCAGAGCGTCAGGTTGTCGTGGCAGGAGATGTAATTGATGGTATCCGCAGGATTTTTCGCCCACGGGCCGGACGGCGTATAGCGATAGTTCCGGTAATCCACCTGCGGATGTGCGGCCGCCCCCGCGACGGAATAGCGGACGGCGTTTTCCAGTCCCGCCATTCCGCTGACAAAGCCTCTGCGGTCGGCGTAGAATACATGCCCGCGCACTGTATCGCGGATATCGTCGGAAAACGCGCCGACTCCGTTCAGCCGGGAGATATTGGTCTTTAACGCGCGTTTCTCTGCCGGAAGCACGGAATCCTGCCCCGTCCAGCCTTCCCCGTAGACGAGGATGGACGGATTGATCTCTGCCAGCCGGTTCCGCAGCTTCTGCATCGTTTCCAGATCCAGACATCCCATCAGATCGAACCGGAAGCCGTCGATATGGTACTCTTTCGCCCAGTAAACCACGGAATCGATGATGTATTTGCGCATCATCGGCTGTTCGGACGCGATCTCATTCCCGCACGCCGACGCATCGGAATAGCCGTCCTCCGTCAGCCGGTAATAGTAATCCGGGGCAGTCTTCTGGAATGTGCTTCCTGCGATGTCAAACGTGTGGTTAAACACGACATCCATGATGACGCCGATGCCTTCCCGGTGAAACGCCTGGATCATCTGCTTGATCTCCCGGATGCGCACTTCTCCGTGGAACGGATCGGTGGAATACGATCCTTCCGGCACGTTGTAATTGACCGGATCATAGCCCCAGTTATACGCTCCGCTATCCTCTGCCGCCTCGTCAATGCTCCCGAAATCAAAGACCGGCATCAGCTGCACATGGGTGATTCCCAGGCTCTTTAAATAGTCCAGCCCCGTCGGCATTCCGTCCGGGCTTTTCGTTCCTTTCTCGGCCAGCCCCAGGTACTTCCCTCGGTGCTTCACGCCCGAGGAACGATCCGCCGTCAGATCCGCAACCGAGATCTCGCAGATCACCGCATCGGTTCCCTGCAAAAGCTCCGGACCCCGGTCGTCCAGAAAGCCGTCCGGATTCGTAGACATCAGATCCACAACCATAGAGCGCGCGCCGTTTGCGCCCGCGGCTTTTGCATACGGATCCGCCGTTTCGATCTCTTCGCCGCCGGTACGGATCCGGTAAGTGTAATAGACTCCGGCCAGATCGCCCCGCTTCCGGCAGATCCAGGTTCCGTTCCGGTCCTTCGTCATCGCTTCCTTTGCGACCAGATTGTCGCCGGTTCCCTCGCGGAAAAAACAGATGGAAACGGCGTCCGCCGCCGGCGCCCATACGCGGAACAGGGTTTTCTCCTCCGTGTAGACCGCGCCCAGATCATCTTTTTCATAGATTGCTTCATATTCCCGGGCATAATAAGAACGGGCCGATAAGTTTTTCATGATGAACTCCTCCTGATTCTATACAGTCCCTTTTTCATCGGATAAAAACATCTTATCTTAGCCCGTTCTAATCGTCAACTGAAATTTTATGCTTATTTTTCGTTGGTTGCGGCCGCCAACGCTGCCACGACGTCAAGCGCTTTTCCGCTGTCTAAGATTTCTTCTGCCAGACGGATGCCTGCGGCAATATCGTTTGCCTTGCCGCCTAAGTAAAGCGCCGCTCCGGCGTTTAAGAGCACAATATCGCGCTTCGGTCCTTTCTCTTTTCCCGAGAGAATGTCACGCGTGATCTGCGCGTTGACCGTTCCGTCGCCGCCCTGCAGATCTTCCAGCGCGCAGGAGGTAAATCCGAACTGCTCCGGCGTGATCGTATAGGTGCTTACCGCCCCGTCCTTGATCTCGGAAACCACGCTCGGACCGGTCAGGGTGATCTCATCCATGTTGTCCTTTCCGCTGACGACCAGCGCGCGCGCAACACCCATATTCATCATCGCGCCCGCGATCACTTCCGTCAGCATCGGGTTATAGACGCCGACCAGCATGGTTTTGGCGCGGGACGGATTGGATAACGGCCCTAAGATATTAAAGATCGTGCGGAAGCCCAGCTCTTTGCGGACCGGACCGACATATTTCATCGCCGGGTTAAAGTGCGGCGCAAACATAAAGCCGATCCCCACTTCTTCCACGCATTTCTGCACGACGTCCGGATCCGCGGAGATATTCACGCCGAGCGCCTCGAGCACGTCGCCCGCCCCGCTCTTCGATGAAATGGAGCGGTTGCCGTGCTTTGCGACAGGGATTCCCGCCGCCGCAACGACAAAGGAAGAAGTCGTTGAAATATTAAACGAATACGTCGCATCCCCGCCGGTTCCAACGAAATCCAGATAATTGGAAATCTTCGGCGCGATCGTATTGGCTTTGTCCCGCAGCACGGTCGCAAAACCGGTGATCTCATCTAAGGTTTCTCCTTTCATGCGAAGCGCGGTCAGGCAGGCCGCGATCTGGGCCGGCGTCGCTTCCCCGGTCAGGATCAGTTCCTGTGCGTGCATGGCTTCCTCAACCGTTAAATCCTTTCCGGCCGTCAGTTTGCTTAAAATCTCTTTCATGGTATTTTCCTCCAGATTCTATATATTATATTTTTATATCATATTTTTTATATCATGATTTAATAGTTACCATTCACAATTCCCCACTCTCCATTCGCCACCCGCTTTGCGGTGTGCGTTTTGCTCATGAGGGTAGAATTCCTGCTCGCAGCGATTTAGGAAAGCGCGTTCAGCTCTCTTTTAAAGGTGCTGCAGTACTCCGCCGCCGCGTCCGGATCAAAGCCGCTCTCCTGCATCAGGCGGATAAAATGCGAGCCGACGATCGCCCCGTCGATGATATCTTTCATCGGACGGACATCTTCCGCCGTGCGGATGCCGAATCCCATCATGACCGGGATCTTCGACTGCTCTTTTACCGACGTCAGATAGCTGACCACTTCCCGGTGGAAGGCGGCCGCCTGGCCGGTCACGCCCATCGACGATACGCAGTACACAAATCCCCGCGCATGTTCTAAGATCTTCGGCACGCGCGCTTTCGATACCGGGGATACCAGCTGGATGAGGATCGTTTCATCCCCTCCCTGCGCTTCTTTTCCGGCATCGGAGAGGCGCTGCGCTTCCCTGGCCGCGTGATAAAGCGCCTGCTGCAGCTCTTCCTGTTCTTCCAGCGGAAGATCCGGTATGATCAGCCCGTCTACGCCCGTTTTCCGGCACCGATCCGCAAACGCTTCCAGCCCGTAGTGGAGCACGGTATTGTAATACATCATGAAAACGATCGGGATCTGTACGCCCTCCCCGCGCAGTTCCTCCATCATGGAAAATGTCTTTTCCAGTGTCGCTCCGTTTTGGATCGCTTCATAGGAAGCGGCCTGAATAACCGGGCCGTCCGCCGCCGGATCCGAAAACGGGATCCCAAGCTCGACGATATCGGTTCCGGCCTTTTCCTGCGCCCGGACGATCGCTTTCGTCTTTTCATAATCCGGCAGCCCCGCCGTGATATAGGTGATAAATGCTTTTTCCTTCTTTTCCTTCAGCGCCGCAAGCGCCTGTTCAATTCGGTTCATAACTGCCTCCTTAATCAATTCAGATAGCCTTTTCCTGCCAGATAATCCGAAATCGTATTGACGTCTTTATCCCCCCGGCCGGAAAGGCAGATCACCATAGTCTGATCCATCGTCATTTCCTTTGCCTTCTTCTTCGCATACGCGACGGCATGGGCGCTCTCGATCGCC
>CANQDS010000115.1 GCA_947593655.1 uncultured Lachnospiraceae bacterium
AGCGGATGGAAACGATCGCTTCCTTCGCTCAGGCTCCCCGGCGTCCTTGCGGACGCATAGACAAGTGCGCCCTCCGCCAGAAAATGTTCCGCGACGGCCTTCCCGATTCCCCGCGAAGCGCCTGTTACAAGGCATACCCTGCCGTCCAGCAGACCCCCGCTCACGGCTCCTGCCCCGCATATTTCTTAAGGATCTCCAGACTCTTTTCAAACGAGTCCAGTTCATAAATGTCATCGATGTCCAGCATGATGTCAAATGCATCCTCGATTGCCGCCACCAGCGCCATCTGAGTTACAGAATCCCAGTTTTCCACCTGATCGGAAGTGAATCCTTCATTCAGCGCATCCTCCCCGACTGCAAATACCTCCTGGAATATCTTCTTCATTTTTTCCGTTTCATTCATTTTGAGTTTCCTCCCTTTTCTGTTTTCATTTAAATTCAATGTCATAAAAAAATCTGGCTAGGGTTCCATTACCCCCCCGATTTCTAAAACCTGCCCCGTCGTGTATGTCGAAAGATCCGATGCCAGATAGAGGCAGGCTCCCGCCACTTCCTCCGGCGTTCCCAGCCGCCCCATGCCGATTTCCGGAATCCTGCCCCGGTACTCGTCTTTGATCGTGGCTTTCAGCCTTTCCGTGCCGATCATCCCCGGCGCAACCGCATTGACCCGGATTCCGTCCGGCGCAAGCTCCTTTGCCATGGACTTCGTAATGGAAAGCACCGCCCCCTTGCTTGCGGAATAGGCCGTCTGCCCCCTGCTCCCTTCCACGCCCACGACAGAGGAAATATTAACGATGCTCCCCCGCTTCTGCCGCTTCATGAACTGCACGGCTATGTACTGCGAGAGCTCCAGCAGACCGAATACATTGACGTCGAACATCTCCTTCGTTTTTTCCATGGATATCATCCCGAGCACTTCATTCCGGACGATCCCCGCATTATTAACGAGGACATCCACCGGAGCCTTTTCCTTTTTCAGCCGCAGGACAGCCCTTTTGATCTCATCGCTTTTGGAGAGGTCGAAATAGATTGGAATGATCCTCCCCGCAGCATTCCGGTTCGCCAGATCTGCCCATTCTTCCAGACATCCTTCCGTTCTGGCATTCGCATAGACGGTGGCTCCCTCCGAGGCAAAGGTTTCCGCAATGCATCTCCCGATGCCCTTTGATGTGCCTGTTACCAGACAGATTTTGTTTTCCAGCAGATTCTTCATGCAGCACCTCCTTTTTAACCTTCCTCCTGCGCAAAAGCATCATGCAGAAAGTCAAATGTTGTTTCCGGGACATACTTTTTTACAGATCCTCTACATGCACCCAGTTTTCCGCCAGCCCGGAAGTCAGGTCGTTCCGGATCAGCCGGTAGATTTCCGGACAGGAAACCGTAAAGGCCGGCACTTCCCCTTGATAAAGCCATTCATGAAGAACTCCCGTCTGCCTCGTCCTCCGATACTGTTCATCCTCATTATTCACGATCTTCTTTCCCAGATCCCGGACAAACATAGAATACTCCCGAACACTGGAATTACCCAGTTCATCAATGTATGTTCCGGAAAACGTCTTTTCATAACGATACGGAACGCATAGTTCCTGTTCTATATGATGGTGAAAGGTAAATCCTGTCGTTTTGGTATCTCCCAGCCGCAGCATTTTGGCATTATTGGTTTCAAAATATCCCCACGGCGTTTCCGGTCCAAACGACCTTTTATTGTTCATGCTGCATAAATACTCCTGGTCTTTCCCCCAGACCGCCCAGGAATACAGCGGATGCCTTGTCCGCTTGAAATCAGGCCTCCTCAAAGCAATGTTCCCAAGAAGTCCGGTCTGCCCGACTGTTTTCCGGTAATGGAACGGAACTCCGTGGCAGAAATCCCAGTTAAATGTCCGGACGAGCAATGTTCCTTCATCTCCCACCTTTTCCTGAAGCGCATCTAAAAGCTTCGACGGTAAAAACTGCACTCCTTTTTTCTCCAGAAAAGCTTTGATACTGGAAATGTCGGACGCGACATCCACGATATCCCCCTTTTGGATATCTGCTTCTTCCAGAAAATCATGATAAAAATCCATTTTTCTTCCTCCTACTTATACAGACTGAACCAGACCGTTCTGTTCCAGTTTTTCCGCAATCCCGATCAGTTCGGCAGCCGGAACGCCGATCCTGCTGCTGATGTCGAGAAGGTCATTCGTTCCATCCGCATATGCGATAAAATCCGTTGTTTCTTTTACCCCCCCATAACTGCCTTTCTGGCTGACGGTCGGATACAGCCCCCGCCTCCCGAGCTGCGGTTCTCCCTTAACGGTTACCTGATACCGGGCGTTATGCTCCAATACCTGTATGACCTGCGTCATAACCTCATAACTGCCCTGCAGTCCGCACGGCGTCACCAATTTTCCCAGCCTATCTTCTGAAGTATGATATTCCGGATACTCGCCAAACTTGGAACGGCAGTAGCAGACAACCGGAAGATCAATGCCGGGCGCATTGTACTGCCGTTCGTCGGAACCTCTCTGCAAAAAGGAATATACGGAATAGCTGCCCCTTGAACCCAGCACGTTTTTCAGAACCCGATCTGCCAGAGTATCTGCATATCGAGATTCTACAATCGAATAATCCCGTTCATCGCCCACACAGGATAGATTAAATCCTGCGATCATATGCTTCTGCATATGCTCCAGATGATTTTCCGTACTCATATAGGTAATGGATCCGATTGTTTCCGGAATGTAGATGAAGCGGTATGTATATTTTCTTTTGGGCATGGAAGCAGCATATCTTACCAGTTCTGCCGACAAAGCCGGGCCGGAGCATTCGTTGTTTGCCATGGAGGGATGACAGATATAGGTCGAGAAAAATATCTCCTCCTCACTTGCACCCGGCAGCACGATCTCCGCATAATTCAGGTTCCCGTCGATCAGATCGCTGTCAATGTACATATGGTATTTTCCCGGCTTTAATGCATCTTTCTGTTTCTGGCTCATGCAGAAACCGTACCTCTCTTTGTAATAAGATGTCACGTACGGAACCGCCTCCGGCTGATCCGGCTGCGTATAAATATAAGATTTTAATTCATCCAGATCCACCCACCGGTCCACCGGAACAGAATACCCCATCACGTGGAGATTATTCTCTTTCATATCAATAATGTGTTCCCCGTTCTCATCTTCGATATATGCCTCCCTAATAACCCATTCCTTCGGCACTGTCCAGTCGAATACCGGGGTTCCCGTCGGAACCGCGGATATCTTTAATTCCGGTTCTCCATCTCTTCCGATATATTCCGTCAGATCTCTCAGTGTGTCCCTTACTCCCTGCCCGGTAATGCTCCGGCAGTAGGGAAATATTTTTTCCGCAAGATTGTAGATTTCCTGTCCTTTTTCGTTGCTTTGGTTCAACTATTTATCCTCCAAATCATTCTTATCAAAACCAAAATTTAAGTTATTTATTTTCCACCAGTTCCAACAATTTTCCAATCACATAATCCTGCTCTCCGTCCGTCAGCATCGGATAGAGCGGCAGACTGATCATCTTTTCATACAAATGCCACCCGCTGTCCACTCCGTCCAGCAGATGCGGCGTTATGATATTTTTACAGTCTGCAAACGCCTCGTCATACCGCTCTGCCAGTTCCTTCCGCCGCTTAAAAAAACGATCCAGCTTTTTCATCTGGCTGATCCCAAGCGCGCACTGAATGTCTGTTATGCGGTAATTATATCCCAGATCCAGCTGCTCATAATACCAGCCGCCGTCCTCTTTCGTCATCTGCCCTGCATCTCTTGTAATGCCATGGCTGCGGAACCGGATCAGTTTCTTGTACAATTCAGGATCGTTTGTCATGACCATTCCGCCTTCTCCCGTTGTGACAGGTTTTACCGGATGAAAACTGAAGGTCATCAGTGCGGATAATCCTCCGATCTTTCTCCTGTTTCTTCTGGCAGTACTTTCATAACTTGGCAACTACCTATCACTCTTTAAATCAGATATATTAATTACTATCTATATTATCTCTTTCTGATCTCAATAGCCTGTAGTACCACGAATTTACCCACTTTCCCTCCGTCCAATGAGTTTCAAGATGCGTCGCTTCGTGGCTAAACCCCAATATTTTAAACAGTTCCTTTTTCTTTTCATCGATACTGTATATTTCAGTCCACAGTCTGTGCAGATTCAGTTCTTCAAAGCCATATTTGATGAGTAGTTTTGCGGCTTCAACTGCGTATGCAGAATCGATATATAGATTATTTTTTCCAATATATATTGAAAAATCTGCACATTGATTTTGCCAATCAATATAGCACAGGCCACACGCTCCAAGCAGCTCTTCTTTGTCCAATTCAACAATCGAAAACATTCTTGTATGATCGTCTTTTAAAACCTTTTGTTCATACCAGTTTCTCTGTTGATCCATCCCAAGTTCGCGGTATTCTCTGAAGTACTTTCTGAAATCCGGATTGTTTCTCCATGCAAGCAGTAATGGCAGATCCTCCGCTTCAACTGCTCTAAGTCCGACGATATCTCCTCTAAGCATAATCAATCCTCCAAATCGGTAAACTTAATATAATCTCCTTTTTCCTTATCGTATTTAAGTCTTTTTCCTATTATTTCTCCCTTTTGATATGGCGGTACAGCGTCAGCGGGTGCCGGTCTTAACTCCTCAAGAAGATTTGCCGTTAAGATTTCCCCTTTAGAAAGATTCTGCGTCAATCTTATAGCCCTTCTTTGCAGAACCACAGTTGTTATTTCATTTTCTTCAACTTTTTTAATTCCGGATCCTAACGCATTTTCAAGCTCTCTTGATCTTTCCACCATCTCTTTCCATGTTACGGGATTCATGGAAAAAGCATGATCTGGCCCCTCCTGATTATTGTCCGCCGTAAAATGCTTTTCAATGACACGTGCACCTAATGCGATTGCACCTAAAACAGTTGCGCACCCCGGAGTATGATCTGAAATGCCCAAAATCATATTGGGATATCTCACAGCATATGTTTTTAACACATTGAGATTTACACATCTAAAATTTTCTAAATTCCCCGTATAATTCGTATTGCACTGCATAAGAACAATATTCAAATTATACTTAACAATCGAATTGACCGCCTGCTCTACCTCCCGCATATCTGACGCCCCCGTAGCAATCATTACAGGCTTTCCAAGCTTAGCTACATATTCAATGAATTCAAGCCACGTTATATCTCCAGATCCTATCTTATAGGCAGGAACATACTTATCAATGCTTTTTACGGCATCAATATCATAAGGAGATGTAAAATAGTCTATATTTGCTTTTTTTGCTTCAAGCGCAAGCGTTTCATTCCAATCGCGGTCAAATTCAGCGTCCTTATAAGTTTCATAAACGCTTTTCCTCCATGCCGCCTGATGCCCGGCCTGAGCGCCGAGCCTTTTAAAACCATAGTCGCTTACGATTTTATCCGCAAGGAAATGCTGAAACTTTACCGCATCTGCACCTGCTTCCTTTGCAAGCCAAATCAGCTCTTTTGCGGTTGAAAGATCCCCATTGTGGTTTGCAGCAATATCTGCCACAAAATATGACGGCGAATTTATATCTATGCTTCTGCCGTTAATCATGATTGAAGAATTATACTGCATAATCTATCACCTTTCTTTATATTCTTTGGCAAGTACTTGAACCGTCTGATTCAAATCTGGCATTTTTCGGTTTAATAGAGACTCAATTTTTTGAATATCCAACCCCAATGAATCGCCACGTTTTACTCCATGTATTTTTTTTACACTACTATCCTTGTAATCGGGTATATACCCGAACACAGCATTTGAAAGAGCGAGAATAAATTCCTTTTTACTTGAAACGGTAGATGAAGCAAGGTTGTAAATTCCAGAAGGTCGAAGTGGAATAATTTCAGATAACATCTCTGCAAAATCTGAAACGCAGATTGATGATGTATAAAAATCATTGAATAAAGCCATCTGTTTACCACTACAAATTGTCTGCAGCGCCCATTCGACAAAAGTGGGGCTTCCATGTCCGCGAAAACCCACAATATTAGTTCGTAAAACGAGAGAATTTTCATATGTCAGGCTGAGCTGTTCTCCAACATATTTTGTACGTGCATATTCATTGACGAGTTCTACTTTATCCGTCTCCTTATGCATCTTATTGCCATGTCCCGCATAATAATGATCTGTTGAAATCTGAACAAAGTATATCCCATATTTTCTACACTGCTCTACAAGTATGCCGGGCAGTCGCCCATTAATGCAGTATGCTGTCCCATGATCCTGTTCACAAAGATTTATGTCGACGATAGCAGCAGCATTGATAATAATATCAGGTCTTAACTGGTCTATACAACTGCTGACTTTTTCATCATTAAGCAAATCAAAACAAAAATCTGCATCGGTTTTGTCTATGCCAAAAATCTGTACTTCATCTGAGTTCATCGCTTTCCTGACAGCCTGTCCAAGCATTCCATTTGAACCGGTCAACAATATTCTCATAATCCTCCTCCTACTGGTTTTATTCGTGTTTATCCATGAACGCTTGATACTTAAGTTCCGCTATTTTCCAGTCAGAAGTATTGTCAATATCCTGCACCTGCTCCTCCGGCATAATATACGGGATCGTTTTTGGCATTACAAGCGCATGATATTGTTCAAATGATTTTACCCTGAAAACATAGAACTGCCCACAGTCATGATATATAGGCTCCAAATCCTGACTTCTCGTCAGCGAATATTCAGGATACTGAAATGAAGCTATACCCTCACGTATCATAATACCTCGCTTAGGCGGATAGCTGTATTGCACTACAGGCAATACCGAATCCGCATCCGTCTGAAGCAGCATATCAACTGCTGTTCTAAGCTTTTCTTTCGTCACAAATGGCGCTGCCGGATAAATACATGCCATTATATCAAACGTTTTTTCCATCATCTTATATTGCGCAAGAACCTCGTCCAGCACAGCGGCGGTAGGGGTAAAATCTCCGCTATTTTCTTCGCTTCTCATAAAAGGCACATCTGCACCAAACTGCTTTGCCACATCAGCGATTTCCTCACTGTCCGTAGAAACCATCACTTCGTCGAACAGCTTGCTTTTCAATGCGGCTTCGATGCTGTATGCAATGATCGGCTTACCACAAAAATCTTTAATATTTTTCTTTGGAATCCTTTTTGAACCGCCCCGAGCGGTAATTATGACTATGCTTTTCATATGTTTCCTTTCAGTCATCACCGCCATCAAACATTGAACTTGTTAGTTCATTGAATTCCTGCGGCGTAATCGGCTTAATTGTAATATCCGGGCCTGCTCCGAACACAATAGAATACGGCGGTATATCTGTATCTATCACATAACTATTGGCAGAGAAAATAACATGATTTCCTATATGGCAATCCCCGAGTACTTTTGAATTTGACAGCATCGATACATGCTTATCAAACCTTGTGATATACCAAAGTAATAGATTCCGTATCCCCCCCGCAAAATGATACAAGTTATTTATCTGATGAATGAGTAATAACTTAGCATCTTGCTTTATGATCATATCTATCAATGCTCCTCCACCGTTTTTAACCGTTCCCTTATTTCTTCTACCGACAGCCATTCCGTATTGGTTCCGGAACTGTATTCAAATCCCTCTTCTACTTTCTTTCCCCCTGCCTGTATCCGGTCCGGATTCCACCATTCAAAATGCGGATAAACGATAAAGTGCTTTTCATATTCATATGTAAGCAGGGAGTCTTCCTTTGTGACCATAACCTCATGCAGCTTCTCTCCCTCGCGGATCCCAACTTCCGGCATCTCACATCCCGGCAGCATCGCCTGTGCCAGATCTGTGACTTTAAAAGACGGGATCTTGGATATAAATGTTTCTCCTCCCTTTGCCTCCTGCAATGCCTTAATAACCAGCTTTACGCCCTCATCCAGACTGATCCAGAAACGCGTCATCTTATAATCCGTAATCGGAAGGGATTTTCCTCCCTGTGCGATGATATTCCGGAAAAACGGAATTACCGATCCCCGGCTTCCTGCTACATTCCCATAACGGACAATAGAGAAATTGATATCTTTGATTCCTGCATATGCATTTGCCGCTACAAACAGCTTGTCCGAAACCAGCTTTGTTCCGCCATAAAGATTGATGGGATTTACCGCCTTATCCGTAGACAGTGCGACGATCCGCTTGATCCCACGTTCGAGTGCTGCATCAATAACATTCATTGCTCCGTTGATGTTTGTCTTGACTGCTTCCATCGGGTTATATTCACATGCCGGAACCTGCTTCTGCGCTGCCGCATGAATGACATAGTCCACGCCTTCAAACGCCCTGTACAAGCGTTCCTTGTCCCTGACATCTCCGATAAAAAATCGGAGTTTTGAAAACTGCGGATGCTGCCTGTATTCATTCTGCATGACAAACTGCTTGTACTCATCTCTGGAATAAATGATTATTTTCTTCGGTTCATAATGTTCCAGCACATAAGATACAAACTGATGGCCGAATGAGCCTGTTCCTCCGGTTACTAAAATGGTTTTATTGTTCAGCATTGATTTTCCTCCTACTGTTATTTTTGAATATATATTATTTTTGCTTTATTCCTACTTTTTGACCACACCTATTATCTCCCTGATTTGTTTCCTCTTCCAATACGCTACCCCTGCAAGAACCAGAAGATACCCTGCGGTAAACAGCCAGCGTATTCCGTCATTCATGTAAAGGCAGTTGACCCCAGCCGTAACCGCCCCGAGCACTGCCGCAAGCAGACAGACAAAACGGTAACTGTATACCTGATGAAGCCCTATCCTCCAGACAAGAAACATATGAACCGCCAGAAGCCACAAAAAACCGATGAGCGTCGTATACGCGGCGGCAACATATCCCCATTTTCCGGAATATCGGAAAAATCATGTGCCATGAGCGGATATCCCAGATGTTCTTTTTTGTGAGAAACTCATCCAGAAAACCTTCTATTTTTTATAGTTGTAATAATCTACAGAATCTAAAACGGATTTTGCATATCCTCCGGCTCCTGTTATGAAGTGACTTTTGTCAATAGGTAAATTTGCATTTCACAAACTTTTTCTTTTCCTCTGACAAATCTCA
>CANQDS010000116.1 GCA_947593655.1 uncultured Lachnospiraceae bacterium
CGAAAGAAAGGAGGGCGGTGCAATGTATGTTACATATCAGGATTTGATCCAGATTGGAATACTCATTGTAGCCCTTGTTCATTTGATCGATCAGATTTACAAGGGAAAAAAGAAGTAGCCGCCACTACCCTTAATAGTGACGGCCGGCTCTTTTCGAAGGGTTGATCCTATTACTAAAGGGGTAGAGCCGCTACTGTGGCTTTCCCTTTTCTGATTCGACTATAGCATATATTTTTTGTGATTGCAAGTTTTTTGAATTTTTGAACTGCTGCACTCTGCTTGAATCTGCAATAAAAAAATGGTATGATAAAGCCACAAAAGTGCAGAAGTATTCGCTGGATGATATTTTTGAAAAACGCCTGCTGATATGGATATCGTTTTATATTTTTTACATGAAAACAATCTTCCAGAGTATAATAGCAATGTGCAGAAAGGCATAGGTGGTATGATGAGGGGCGCATTACTGGAAACGAGTGCAAGGACTATTTTAAATCAGGGGATCCAGCAGGGGATCAGCCAGGGAATCCAGCAGGGAATCAGCCAGGGGATCCAGCAGGGCATCAGTCAGGGAATCCAGCAGGGCATCAGCCAGGGAAAAAGCCTGGGCATCGGCGAAGCGAAGACGCAGACGGCCCTGAAACTGCTGAAAAGAGGCAAACTCACGATCGAGGAGATTGCGGAGGATACGGGCTTAAGCATCGAGGAAGTAGAACAGCTCGCAGGGCTTCATACCGTGTAAGGCGGAATGAAAATTTCATATGGTGGCGATCTGGCAGGGAAATAACTGTTTTTTTGCGCTTGCAAGGTTTTTAAATTTTTTGCATAACAGGAAATGCTGATGGTTCTGGCAGCGGGAGCGTGCCGGGCGGCAGCTTTTGCCCTCCGCCGCAGCCGCAATGCGGAACAAAGATAAACCGGCTGTGTAAACAGTAACGAAGAGCCGCAACTCTTGATATTTTCAATGAGTTGCGGCTTTTCATTTTACAAAAAATGGGTTATACTATCCAAAAAGCAAATGGAACGTAAAATCAATGGAGGTACACAATGCAGATTCACGAATTACCGGCTTATGAAGTGATCGAAGAGCGGGAGATTCCCGATCTTTCGTCAAAGGGCTGTATTTTACGTCACAAAAAGAGCGGCGCAAGGATCGCGGCGATCTTAAATGACGATACGAACAAAGTCTTTTATATCGGATTCCGGACGCCGCCGGAGGATGAAACCGGCGTTCCGCATATCATCGAGCACACGACGCTCTGCGGTTCCGAGAAATTCCCGCTGAAAGATCCGTTCGTAGAACTGGTCAAGGGTTCCCTGAACACGTTTTTAAATGCCATGACTTATCCGGATAAGACCGTATATCCGCTGGCGAGCTATAACGACAAAGACTTTAAAAATCTGATGGACGTCTATCTAGACGCGGTTTTCCATCCGAATATCGTGCATTACAAAGAGATCTTCCGGCAGGAAGGCTGGCATTACGAGCTGGAGGACAAAGATGCGCCGCTTGGCATCAACGGCGTGGTCTACAATGAGATGAAAGGGGCGTATTCTTCGCCGGACGAGATTTTGCAGACGGAGATCAGCCGCTCCCTGTTCCCGGACAATACCTACAGCAGAAATTCGGGCGGGGATCCGAAGCAGATCCCGAAACTGACGTATGAGGACTATCTGGCGTTTTACCATACGTATTACCATCCGTCGAACGCTTATATTTATTTTTACGGCGATATGGATCTCGCGGAGCGCCTGGACTGGCTGGACCGCGAATACCTCTGCCATTACGACCGGGCGGATGTGGATTCCGCGATACCGCTGCAGAAGCCGTTCGACAAGATCCGCCGGGTGAGCGTTCCTTATCCGGTATCTTCGGGTGATGCGACGGAAAACAAGACGTATCTTTCTTATAACAAAGTTGTCGGAACCGTGCTGGATGAGAAACTCTATCAGGCATTCGACGTTTTGGATTATGCCCTGATCAGCGCTCCGGGCGCTCCGGTCAAGCAGGCGCTTCTGGACGCCGGAATCGGGCAGGATATCTACGGTTCCTACGAGAGCGGGATCCTGCAGCCGATTTTTTCCTTCGTGGCGAAAAATGCAAACGCCGCAGAAGAGGAGCGGTTTGTTTCTGTGATCGAGGAAACGCTGCAGAAACTTGTAAAAGAAGGTTTAAACCGCAAATCCCTGCTCGCGGGGATCAACAGCGCGGAATTCCGTTTCCGCGAAGCGGATTTCGGGCATTATCCGAAGGGGCTCCTTTACGGCCTTCAGTGTCTGGACAGCTGGCTGTTTGATGAAGAACGGCCGTTTCTGCATCTGGAATGTCTGGATACGTTCGCATTTTTAAAGAAAGAGATGGAAAACGGTTATTTTGAAAACCTGATCCAGACGTATCTGCTGGACAATACCCACGGCTCCATCGTCACCGTCGTGCCGGAGCCGGGACTGACGATCCGGCAGGAAGAGGCGCTGGCGGCCGAACTGGCCGCTTATAAGGCGGGATTGAGCGAAGCGGAGATCGACCATCTGGTGGAGGAAACGGCTGCCCTGAAAGCGTATCAGGAGGAGCCGTCCACGGAGGAGGATCTAAAGAAGCTTCCGATGCTGAAACGCGGGGATATCAAGAGGGAGGCTCTCGAATTTTCCAATATCGAAGAGGAAGCAGACGGGCTGGCGGTCGTGCGCCATGACGTATTTACCAACGGGATCGATTATATTTCCCTGTTTTTTGACGCGGAGGACGTGCCGCAGGAGGAGATCGGCTGCATGAGTTTTCTGCGCGCGGTTTTAGGCTATGTGGACACGGAATCTTACCGTTATTCGGAGCTTTCCAACGAGATCAACATCGTAACGGGCGGGATCGGCAGCAATGTGTCTGTTTTTCCGAACGTCCGCCATCCGGGGAAAAATGCGGTCAAATACGAGGTGCGCTTAAAAGTGCTCGAGGAAAATCTGGAAGATGCCATGAAGCTGGTCGACGAGATCCTGCGCACTTCCAGACTGACGGATACCAAGCGGCTTTCGGAGATTCTGGCGCAGGGAAAATCCCGTCTGGAAGTGGGCTTAAGCAGTTCCGGAAATGTCGTATCGGCTCTGCGGGGAATGTCCTATTTTTCCAATTACGCCTATTATCAGGATGCGGTCAGCGGGATCGAATATTACCGGAGCGTCTGCCGGCTGGAAGAGCAGCTGAAAAAGGATCCAAAAGGCCTGACCGGGCGTCTGCAGGAACTGTGCCGGCAGATTTTTACCACAAAACGCTTAACGATCGGCTTTACCGGAACCAAAGAGGCTTATGAAAAAGCGGCGCCGGTGCTTGCCCGCTATCTGAAGCGGCTGCCGGAAGACGGCGTTCATAAGGAGATCCCGGTGATCGCCCTTTCCCAGAAAAACGAAGGGTTTACGGACGCTTCCCAGATCCAGTATGTGTCACGCTCCGGGAATTTTGCAAGGAACGGCTACCGCTATACCGGAACGCTTCGCATTTTGAAAATGATCTTAAGCTATGATTACCTGTGGATCAACCTCAGAGTCAAGGGCGGGGCTTACGGCTGCATGAGCAATTTTATGCGGACCGGGGAAAGTTATTTCGTCTCCTACCGCGATCCGAATCTCGGAAAGACCAATGCGGTCTATGAGGGAATCCCGGAATACCTGCGTAATTTTTCGCCGGATGAGCGCGACATGACCAAATATATCATCGGCACGTTCAGCAATCTGGATACGCCGCTGTATCCGGAGGGAAAAGGAAGCCGCTCCATGATCGCGTATTTTGAGGGGCTTACTTACGAGGAAGCGCAGCAGGAGCGCGACGAGATTCTTGCGGCGCAGGCCGGGGATATCCGGGCGCTTGCGGATCTGATCGAAACCGTTCTGGAAGAGGACAATTTCTGCGTGATCGGAAACGAGAACGCGATCCAAAACGAAGCCGGTCTTTTTAAGAAGATCGAGAAATTATACCAGTCGGGGGAGTCATAAATACAAATGCAGGAAAATTTTAAATCAGGATTTGTAACGATCATCGGACGGCCGAACGTAGGGAAATCCACCCTGATGAACCGGCTGATCGGGCAGAAGATTGCCATTACGTCCAACAAACCGCAGACGACGAGGAACCGGATCCAGACCGTCTACACCGATATGGCGCGCGGGCAGATCATATTTCTGGATACGCCGGGGATCCACAAGGCGAAGAACCGTCTGGGGGAATATATGGTGAATGCGGCGGAGCGCACGTTAAACGAA
Source organism: uncultured Lachnospiraceae bacterium (assembly GCA_947593655.1). Lineage (GTDB taxonomy): Bacteria > Bacillota > Clostridia > Lachnospirales > Lachnospiraceae > Roseburia. The sequence goes on from CANQDS010000116.1 coordinate 4,246, forward strand.
GTGGATGCCGTGCTCTGGCTGGTGGAGCCGACGAATTTTATCGGGGGCGGGGAGCAGCATATCATCGAACTGCTGGGAAAGGTGAAAACGCCGGTGCTTCTGATCATCAATAAGATCGATACGGTGCCGGAGGAAAAGATCCTGCAGTCGATCGATACCTACCGGAAAGTTTATGATTTTGCGGAAATTATCCCGGTGTCGGCGCTTCGCGGAACCAATGCGGACGATGTGATCGATACGATTTACAAATATCTGCCTTACGGGCCGCAGTTTTACGACGAAGATACCGTAACCGACCAGCCGGAACGCGCCATCTGCGCGGAGATCGTGCGGGAAAAGGCCCTGCACGCCCTAAACGACGAGATCCCGCACGGGATCGCGGTTTCCGTCGAGCGGATGAAAGAGCGGAAGGGCAGTGACAACACACCGGTCATCGATCTGGATGCGACGATCGTGTGCGAGAAGGAGTCCCATAAGGGCATCATCATCGGAAAACAGGGCTCCATGCTTAAAAAGATCGGCACGAACGCGCGTTACGAAATGGAGCGCCTCCTGGGGACGAAGGTCAATCTGAAATTGTGGGTAAAAGTGAAGAAAGACTGGCGCGACAGCGATTTTCTGATCAAAAATTTCGGATACCGGGAAGATGAGTAGGCAGCCGGGAAGTGGAGCCGCGAACAGAATGCTCCCAGCGATCGGGAAATGAATCACAATGAGAAAGTTCCCGGCAGCCGGGAGCGGAACAGCGATCGGAAAATTTCCAAAAATTCTTAGGAATACTCTTTTCATAATTGCAAATCCTATCCATGTAAACGTTTTGAGTCGGAGGAATTGCATATGGAGAAAACCTGGGAAGATTTCTGGATGACAGGAAAAGTAACGGATTATCTGGCCTACCGCGGCTGTCTGCCGGCCGCCGGGGAGGGCATAAGGGAACAGAAGGAACAGAGGCCGTATGGGACAGCCGGTGGTACTGACAGGAATGGTTTTAACGGCAATGCCCGTTAATGACTTTGACAAAAGAATAACGGTACTGACAAAAGAAAGAGGAAAGATCACGGCATTTGCAAGGGGAGCGAAAAGGCCGGGAAGCCAGCTCCTTGCTGCTGCCAATCCTTTTTCTTTCGGGGAATTCGAGTTTTACGAGGGGAAGAGTGCTTATAATCTGACCAAAGCCAGCATACATAATTATTTCCGGGAGCTGGCGGAGGATATGGAAACGGCGGCTCTGGGATTCTATTTTCTGGAATTTGCAGAATATCAGTGTCAGGAAAATAACGATGAAAAAGAGATGTTAAAGCTTCTCTACCAGTCCCTGCGCGCACTGGAGAGTCCGTCCTACCGGAAGGAACTGGTCCGCGCGGTCTTTGAACTGAAAGCCGTGCAGATCAACGGAGAAGGCCCGCAGGTTTTTTCCTGCATGAACTGCCGCGCAAAAGAGAGTCTGATCGCCTTTGATGTGCGAAGGGGCGGGATGCTGTGCGCGGACTGCGCGAAAGATGCGGCGGCGCAGCCGCTTCTGGAATCGACGCGCTACGCCTTACAGTATATCGCGTCCTCGTCCGTGGAGAAACTGTATTCGTTTGCGGTATCGGACGAGGTCCTGCAGGAACTGGCCCGGATCGCGCGCGATTATACCGCCCATTACGTCCGTCATGCCTTTAAATCCCTGCAGATCATCGAAGATGATGCGTTTACGGTTGAAATCAAAAAATGAAAAGTGTATAATAGCAACGATTGTAAGTAAGAGGCGAGGAGGGGCAATATGAGAAGAATTACCGCGATCATGCTGCTGTCTGCTTTGTGCTTTGTCCTGCTCTGGGGCTGCGGCGCGAAGTACGATGCCGAAGAAAGCACGGTTTTTGTGCTGAAAGACGGGAAGATCGTTTCTACCGATGTCGATGATTTTGACGAAGAAAAGTACGATGAGGAAGAACTGGAAGAGTATGTAGACGGGCAGATTTCCGCCTATAATGAGGAAAACGGGAAAAATTCCGTCAAACTGGAAAACCTTTCTGTTAAAGACGGAAAAGCGGTTCTGACGCTGGAATATCAGGACTGGTCCGATTACAAGGATTTTTACGGGGTCGAACTGTTTTCCGGGTCGGTCTCGGAGGCTCTTTCGATGGGATATACGTTTGACGCGGAGTTTGCGGCGGTCAAGGACGGAAAACCTACGCCGTGCAAAGCATCCGACTTTTTTGAGAACAGCAGCTACAAGGTTCTGATCATCAAGGCGAACACCAATGTGCAGGTCAAGGGAACCATCTGCTATGTTTCCTCGGAAAATGTTTCGCTCGTGGATAAGAAAACGGTTTCGATCCGTCCGGGAAACCGGTTGTTTGAGGACGAGGAAGCGACGGAAGAGCTTGGGGCGACGGAAACCGTCGGCACGGAGGAGAATTCTGCGGACGCGGGCAGCGTCGGCGAGGACGAACTGGACATGGGAACGGAGGATCCGGAAGAGATCACGTTCGAGTTCGAGGAGGAAACGGAGAAGGACACCGGCGCAGCGGGCGCGGTATTTACTTATATTGTTTATAAGTAACCGCAGGGCGGAAGTTCTTTGTGCGCGGGAAGCGGTCGTACATGATCGAGAAAATGATTCAGAGAAGAATAACTATAAAAAGGAATGCGAGGAATGGTTATGGAAAAAACGATGGATAAGATTGTGCAGGTTGCAAAGGCGAGAGGGTTTGTCTACCCCGGTTCCGAGATTTACGGCGGGCTGGCCAATACATGGGATTACGGCAACCTGGGCGTGGAACTGAAAAATAACGTAAAAAAGGCGTGGTGGCAGAAATTCATTCAGGAGAATCCGTATAATGTCGGCGTGGACTGCGCGATCCTGATGAATCCGCAGACATGGGTGGCTTCCGGCCATCTGGGCGGTTTTTCCGATCCGCTGATGGACTGTAAGGAATGCCACGAGCGTTTCCGCGCGGATAAGCTGATCGAGGATTTTGCAGAGGAAAACGGCATCGATCTCGGCGGTTCGGTCGACGGCTGGACCAATGAGCAGATGGTGGATTTCATCGAGGAGCATCAGGTCGCGTGTCCGTCCTGCGGCAGGCACAATTTCACGGACATCCGCCAGTTCAACCTGATGTTTAAGACGTTCCAGGGCGTGACGGAAGATGCGAAAAGCACCGTGTATCTGCGTCCGGAGACGGCGCAGGGGATCTTTGTCAACTTCAAGAACGTGCAGAGAACTTCGCGCAAGAAGATTCCGTTCGGGATCGGCCAGATCGGGAAATCCTTCCGAAACGAGATCACGCCAGGCAATTTTACGTTCCGTACGAGGGAATTTGAGCAGATGGAGCTGGAATTTTTCTGCGAGCCGGGAACGGATCTGGAGTGGTTCCAGTACTGGCGGGGCTTCTGCCGCGACTGGCTGCTTTCGCTGGGCATCAAGGAAGACGAGATGCGTCTGCGCGACCATTCCCCGGAGGAACTCTGCTTTTATTCCAAGGGAACGACGGATATCGAATTCCTGTTTCCGTTCGGCTGGGGCGAGCTCTGGGGCATCGCCGACCGCACCGACTACGACCTGACTCAGCATCAGAACACTTCCGGACAGGATCTGTCGTATTTTGACGACACGAAGGGCGAGAAATACATTCCGTACGTGATCGAGCCGTCGCTCGGCGCAGACCGCGTGGTACTGGCGTTTCTGTGCGCCGCTTATGACGAAGAGGAGCTGGAGGGCGGCGACGTGCGCACGGTATTCCATTTCCACCCTGCGCTCGCTCCGGTCAAAGTCGGCGTGCTTCCGCTTTCCAAGAAGCTGAACGGGGGCGCGCAGAAAGTCTATGAGCGGCTCAGCAGAAAGTACAACTGCGAGTTTGACGACCGAGGGACGATCGGCAAGCGCTACCGCCGCCAGGATGAGATCGGAACGCCGTTCTGCGTAACGTATGATTTCGATTCCGAGGAGGATCATTGCGTGACCGTCCGCGACCGCGACACGATGCAGCAGGAGCGGATTTTGATCGATGAGCTGGAATCCTACCTCGCAGAGAAGTTTGAGTGGTAAAAAAGATTGATTTTTGGAAAAATTATGCTATGATAGTTATGTGTGCTAAATAAATATTTTTTAGGAGGAATTGTCAAATGGCAAAAAAGTATTGCTACCTCTTTAGCGAGGGAAATGCTAACATGCGGGAACTTCTCGGTGGAAAAGGTGCCAACCTGGCGGAAATGACCAATATCGGTCTTCCGGTGCCTCAGGGATTTACCATTTCAACAGAAGCTTGTACCCAGTACTATGAGGACGGCCGCGAGATCAACGAAGGGATCATGGCTGAGATCAACGAGTACATTGTAAAAATGGAAGAGATTACCGGTAAAAAGTTCGGGGATAAGCAGAATCCGCTTCTGGTATCCGTTCGTTCCGGTGCACGGGCTTCCATGCCGGGTATGATGGATACCATCTTAAACCTCGGATTGAACGAGGAAGTGGTAAATGTCATTGCCGAGCAGTCTCAGAATCCGCGCTGGGCATGGGACTGCTACAGAAGATTTATCCAGATGTACTCCGACGTTGTTATGGAGGTCGGCAAGAAGTATTTTGAAGAGCTTATCGACAAGATGAAGGCTGAGAAGGGCGTTAAGCAGGACGTTGAACTTACGGCTGACGACCTCAAGGAGCTCGCTTCGCAGTTTAAGGCGGAGTACAAGAAGGTTATCGGCGAGGACTTCCCGACAGACCCGAAGGAGCAGTTAATGGGCGCTATCAAGGCTGTGTTCCGTTCGTGGGACAACCCCAGAGCGAACGTTTACAGACGCGATAACGACATTC
>CANQDS010000117.1 GCA_947593655.1 uncultured Lachnospiraceae bacterium
CAGGATGCAGGGCTGCCGCAGGCGGCTTTTTCCGCGGCCTGCCGGAGCGGGATGCCGCTGAACGGTTTTTCAAGATAACTGTGATAAATAAAGCTGTACTTTTCAAAGGTGGACGGTTTCTGCGCGGATTTCACGGCAGCCAGCCATTCCTGCGCCGCCGCCGCAAAATCAATGTCTTTTGGCACGCCAGCCCCCTGCCCGGAAAGTTTTTCTGTCCCGACCGAAACGTCAGGCAGCCTTGACGCCGCGGCGCGTTTTCTCTTGGCCTCCTCATAGGTATGCCCGTATACGGAACGGCAGACTTTTTTCCCCTTTCCTTCATCATATGCCATATAGCGCGCTTCCCAGCGGCCGTCGCTGCGTTTCCTGATATTCTCACCGTGTCTTCCCATTCTGTTTGCCCTCCATTTTTCCATTGATTTCTGACCACAAATCTGACCATAAAAGACATTATTTCCCATGCAATTATAAAAAATCTTCCTGCTTTCCCACTTTTAATTTGCATATTTATGAGTCTTCGAAAAATAATTTACATAAGTTTGAATCAAAATTTGAATGAAAATCGGGAAAAAACTATTGCAATCCCCAAAAAACAATGCTATACTAAAGCAAAATCGTTCATAATTGACATACAGGCATCGTACCTTCCCATTTCGCAGACGTGCGCAATCTGCGAAATGGGAGGTACGATGCCTGTATGTTTGCCGAATGCCTTTCCGTTTGCATCTGCATCTGCCATATTTCGTTCCTTTTTTCCGCAAAACAATACCGCCCTGCATACTTCACAAGACGGTATTTTCCAGAATACAGAAAGGCTGCCACTACGTAAGGTGCACCTTCGGTGTGGCAGCCTTTCTACATATTATGCTATAAAAAGGCGCATGGATTGTAAATAATGCCTACTCTCCATGCACCTTTCGTTACTATATAAATTTACCTTAAAGCCATAATTTTTCTATCTGTATTTTATGATGTTCCCTCCGCTTTTGCAATCCATTTTTTCTGCACTTCGTTCCATGCTTCTTCATCTATTTCCTCATTATGGAACAATTTTTTCTGATCCTCATCCGTAATCTTCCGTATCACTCTGCATGGATTTCCGGCGGCAATACACCAGTCCGGAATGTCCTTTGTCACCACGCTGCCTGCCCCAATCACCACATTATTGCCGATATTCACTCCCGGACAGACTACTGTGCTGCCGCCTATCCACACATTATCACCGATTACAACTTCTTTGCCATATTCATACATGGAATTGCGGGCGACCGGGTGAACCGGATGCCCCGCAGTATAAATAGCCACATTGGGAGCAAGCTGGCAGTTGTCGCCAATCTTTATTTTCGCCACATCCAGCAATGTGCAATTATAATTGGCAAAGAAATTTTTTCCTACTTCAATATGCTTCCCATAATCACAGTAAAAAGGCGGATTAATAAAAGCGCCTTCCGATTTTCCCAAAAGCTCTTTAACCGTTTCCGCTATCCCTGAAAAATCAGCACGATCCATAAAATTTAATTTCTGTAAAATTCTCCTGCATACCGATTGTTCTTCAAAAATACTCTCATCTGATATATATGCTAATCCAGCATCCCTTCGCTCTCTGTTTGTCATTTTTTCCTCCCTGTACACTCCGTTTGTATGTGCCATAACATGTTTTCTTTTCATCATAACATATCTGTGCCTAAAATTCTTCCAAAATATGGAAAAAGCCGGATCTCTATTCGAAATCCGGCAAATTACAACAAACAAAATTTTCAGTTCTGCGCATTACCAGCAAAAGGTCGCGATGGAATGTCTGCGCATTTCGATCCCGTAACTTTCTTTTCCGTCCGACAACGTAAACGACTGGTCACGGTCGGTCGCATTCATGACAACAACAACCTTCTCTCCATCCGGATTGATAAATCCTGCTGTTTCGAGATCCTTCGTGTATTTTGAGACGAGGATCCTTCTTGCGCCCGGTTTTACAAAACGGCTGAAATGTCCGATGTAATAGTAGGAACGCTTGACGTCCACTTCATCCTTTTTGGTATCACACATGATCGGCGCGTCGCAGTAATTTCCCACATGGTTTGGACCGCCCTTCTCATCCAGATAAATATTCCAGTCGATAAACGCATTTGCGCCTGCGTTAAAATCTCCTATGATATCGTGGGCATACATTTCCGCATGGGAAATCTGATCCTCATTTGCAAATCTTGAATACTCGACGCACCCCTCGGTAAAGATCAGCTCCTTGTCGGGATACCGGCGGCGAAGCTCTGCAAGCGCCTCAAAATGATCGCCGGTGTACCAATGGAACGCAACTCCGCTCACCGCTTTATCCGCGCCCTCCACAGCAAAACTCTCCTGCGCACGGTCTAAAACTTTTTCCTTGTTGTGATCCCAAATATTGATCTTTACCTCTGCAAGCCCCTCCCGCTCGAGTGCCGGAGCGAGGTAACGCGCTGCAAATTCGGCTTCTTCACCGGCGGAATATATGCAGGAATCCCAGCTCTGCACGGCGGCCGGCTCATTCTGCACCGTGATCCTCGTAATTCGGATTCCCTCTTTTCGATATTCCCTGATGTACCGGCAGATCATGTCCGCCCACATCTGCCGATACTCCTCCTTCAGTTTTCCACCGCGGTTCATCTCTCCGTTCGTTTTCATAAAACCCGGCGGACTCCACGGAGACGCCAGAAACTGAATATCCGGATTCATTTTTATCGCGTCCAAAAGCAGCGGAATGATATATTTTTTATCCCTCTCGATTGAAAATGTATGCAGTTCTCTGTCGTTTGCATCCTCAATATAGGAGTAATTCCCGAGCGAAAAATCGCAGCTCTGGATCGGCACCCGGCAGAAATTGTAACGGTTTCCTGCCTCGCCAAAGTACCGGGATAACAGCTCTCTTTTCTTGTTTTCGCTCATCTGCGCATAGGTATATGCGGCCGCCTCTGTCACGGCTCCGCCCATTCCCAGAATCTCCTGCCCGGAAATGTCCGCATAGACCTTAATGATCTTCATCTCCCCGCCATCCGTCATGCTGCCGGTAATTGTCTCCTCTTTCAGAAGTTCATCTGCTGTCACATAGCACTTCATGCCTGTCACTTCCTTTCCACGTTATTTTGAAAATTATTTCTCCAATTTTGCCTTATTCGCCTGCATTTTCTCGGACTTCACCTTCTTGATGCCTTCCCAGTCGTTGTCCTCCAAAAATTTCTGATAATCCGAAAGGACTGTGGAAAACTCCGCTTCATCTTTGGCGCGGATCAGCGATACCAGCGTCGTCGCCCAGTAAATAGGTAAAGATCTGGATCGCTTTCGCCGGATCGCTGCATGTATTGGAAATATACGAAATCATCCAGCCGCTGATCCCCGCCTGATTCAGCATCGGCTCATTCCCCACCGTACTTTTCGATCCGTCGATCGCAATATAGGAATTGCCGGAATCATTCGTATACGTTGTAAGAAAACCTGACTACTGTGAAATACCATCCATCAGAATACAGCCGTATTTTCCAATACTGATCTTTTCCTGCCATGCGGTATTGTCATCCGTAAAACTGTCGTCGCTGATGCAGCCGTTATTATATGCCTCATTTAACGTTTGCATCCACGAAAGATAATCCTCATCCAGATTCCGGTCGTAAAAGCTCCCGTCTTCATTTGCGAGCGGCACACCAAGGAAATCCTGCAGAACGTCCCCGAGCGAGCTGGTTCCGTCCGTCTCAAAATTATTAAAGCCCAGCGGAATAACATCCGGAAATTCCTCTTTGATCCTGCTCAATACGTCAAGAAACTGTTCCTGCGTCTGCATTTCCGGCTCTCCCAGCGCTTCGTAGATATCGCTTCTGATAACAAACGCGGATTTTACAAAAATATCGCCGCTGTCATAATCCTCCTGCGTGTTGGAATAATCCGGATAGCCGTATGTCTTTCCGTCGCTTAAGGAAAACCAGTTCAGACTGTCCTCGGATGCGACCTGATAAAAATACGGATCGTAATTGTCCACCAGATCCTCGCCCCAGCTCGTGTTCCACCAGTCTGCATTGACATACCACGTCAGCTTGGAAGTTTCCTCTTTTGTATCAAGCTGCCATGCCGGTTTGGAAGCGTCCAGCGTATAGCGTCCGCCCTCCACTACGCCGTCTTCCCCGGTCTTTTCCATAGTAGCAGTTTCCTTTTTTTCGCTGTCCCCGCAGCCCGTCATCGCGCTGCCTGCAGCAAAGATCACCGCCATCGACAAACAAACTCCTCTTTTCCATACCTTTTTCATGATGTTCTCTCCTTTTTTTAAATTTTTTATTCTTTTACTGCCCCAAGCATCATGCCGGAAACAAAATGCTTCTGAAGCAGCGGGTAGATGATTAAAATCGGTACTGTCGTCACAACGATCGTCGCCAGCTGGACTCCTTTTGACGTCGTACTGAGCGCAATACTGCCTATCGTATTCATGCTGGCAGCCTGCTGCTGTACGATCAGCTCGTACAGCTTCATCTGTACCGGGTACAAGCTTTGTTTCGTGACGTAAAGTTTCGCCGTCATAAAATCATTCCACTGGAAAACGCCGTTAAACAACGCGATCGTTGCCAGCGCGGGCTTCGAAAGCGGCATGATGATAGTCAAAAAGGTGCGCCATACGCCGGCTCCGTCAATTTTTGCCGACTCCTCCAGAGATACCGGAACCTGCCTGAAAAAATTCATCAAAATCACAACGTCATAATAGCTGAATAACTGCGGGAGTATGTATACCAAAAAATTATTGAGCAGTCCCAGCTTCTTCATCAGCAAGTAGGTAGGGATCATCCCTCCCGAGAAAAACAAGGTGATCACACCCATTACCGTATACAGCTTTCTGAACTTTAAGTCTCTTTTGCTCAGTCCGTATGCGACCATCGAGCAGAAGAACACATGCGTGACGACACCGATCACCGTTTTTGCCACCGAAATTCCAAAGGCGCGCCAGATACTGGTATCTTTAAAAACCGCCCGGTAGTTATCCAGCGACAGGCCTTTTGGGAAAAATATGAAATTTCCTCCCCTCTACAATATCGACTCTTCATTCAACCGCCCGGTCAGTTTATTGGCGACAACCAGCAGGATAACGGAAACAATGGACACTCCAAGCCCCGCTGCCGTAGCATATGAAAAATCGCCCTGTGCAAGTCCCATCCGGTACACATAAGAATCGATCACTTCCGCCCTTACCTGATTCTGTGAATTCATAAGCACCAGCGTCTGATCCAGATTTGATTTTAAAAGTCCGCTGACGGTCAGGATAAAATTCAGGCTGATAATGGTTTTAAGCATCGGAAGCGTGATCGAAACGATCTGCCGGAACCTCCCCGCACCGTCGATTCTGGCCGCCTCGTAATAAGTGGGATCGATCCCCGCCATTGTCGCCAGGTAAAGCACCGTTCCCCATCCGGCCTCTTTCCATGTGTCCGACAGAGCCGCGATCCACCAGTATTTCCCCGCATCAAGAAGAAAATTTGTCGCTTTATCCGTCAGATGGAACATCATCAGTATCTGATTCAGCATCCCGGTTGTCGAAAGCCAGTTGACCAGCATACCGCCCAAAATGATCCATGACAGAAAATGCGGCATATAGGAAATCGTCTGAACAACTCTTTTAAATATCCCGTCCTTCAGTTCGTAAATCATGATAGAGAGAATGATCGGAACCGTAAAGCCGATCAGCAGCTTTAAAAAACTGATCCCCAGCGTATTCACAACCGACTGCCAGAAATATTTATCCTTTGCTATGATGATAAAATTGTTCAGCCCCACCCATCGCGCACTGTCCAGCGTATCGACCACCGTATAGTTCTTAAACGCGATCACAAGCCCATAGATCGGATAGTAACTGAATATGAGCATGAAAATAATGCCCGGCAAAACCATGATCTGCAAGGGTAATTGCTTTTTATATTCTCTGCCAAACTGCTTTACCCTCTCTGGTATTGTTTTTTTCTTTTTCTCCACGTTTGATCCCCTTTCTTTTGTATTTTCTTGATTTGTGGGTATATCATAGCATTGCAAACAATTTCCGCACAAGGGCTCCTATTGTCTTTTGATAGGTCAATATTGCTTTTTTTGCCTTTTGTGCTATACTTATCCTGTGAATTTTCCCCCCGTATGCGAAGATTGGAGACAAGCTATGGATGAATATACGCTCATGAATTCACCCCATGAGAATGACCGCATTACAGACGGCCTTGATATTTTTTTCTGGATTTTCAACGACGAGAGCAGTTATGTTGCCACGCATTGGCATTCCGCAATTGAGATCATGTATATTTTAGACGGTGAGGTAGATGTGACGATCTATAACCAGACGACTGCGCTTCTGCCCGGAGACGTATTTTTGATCGACTCTGCGGTGCCGCACGCCACAAAGTCCTTATCCGGCAATCATGCCATTTTGATACAGCTTCCCTATCCGCTGCTCAAGAGATACATTCCGGAGATCGACTCCTTAAACTTCTCCTTTGACTGCCACCTGAACGAGCCGGTTTTTCGGACGAAACTGCTGAAGCTCACTGAGACAATCCAACAGATGCAGATCATCTTCGACGTAAATCCGGAAGGCGGGATTCTCCGCTTCAACAGCCTTGTTTTTGAGCTGATGTTCCAGATTTATCACAATTTCAGGCACACTCTGCCCAAAAATCAATCGAAAAAAGAAACAAAAACCTTCCGACGGATCGAGGAGATCCTCAACTATCTGGATCTGCATTATAACGAACCGGTCTCTCTTTCTGAAATATCCGACATCGCCTGCTTTCAGAAAGAGTATTTCTGTCATTTTTTCAAAAAAAATATGGGCATATCCTTCACGACGTATTTAAATGAGTACCGGCTCTCCAAAATACATCAGGATCTGCTCAACACCGATCTTCCGCTGAAGGCCCTGCTGGAAAAACACGGTTTCACGAACTACAAGCTGTTCCGGAAGATGTTTTACGATGCATTTCAAGCCACGCCGAACGAATACCGGAAAAAACAGCTCTCAGCAAGAGCCTCCAAAGAAAAAACAACCTCACAGGTATAGGGATTGCTGTTTCTTCCTGCATACTATGATATAAAAGGGCACATAGATTGTCACATCTGTACTCTCCATATGCCCATCATTAAGTTACTTTATGATTTTTAATAACTGAACAAGTTCATGCGGTTCATAGCCCGCGCTTTCTGATAAGCGACTGTCAAACCTCTGAAACCCTATTGCCTGATAAAATGACAACAGTTTTTCTTCATTTGACGTTTCCAAAAATACTACCATACCTCCGGCCAAATATTGCAGCTGCTTTATCTGTTTCATTGCTAATCCAAACAGTTCCTCGCCTGTGATACGCTCATTTGCGCCATTATGGTAATTCTTCCCAAGCTGTGCGATCAAATAAGCCGCCAGATTATATGTGTGATTCAGCTCATTCAACTCACTTACCCTGGCTAATTTTTTTCTGACCGTATTGCTAAACGGCTCTGCATTGACTGTTATCGGCTTTATTGTAATGGCAAAGTATCCAACAAGCTCTGCATCTTCTGTCGAAAAAACAAGGTATGTAACAGATTGCTGTTTCTTAGCAAATTCAACTGATTGATCCTTTGCGAACCTCTCCACATCTTTATTCTTTTCACACGAAAACTCGGAAAGGATCTGAAATAACTCATCCTCTCCGAGTTCCCCGTTTTGACCATTCAAATACTCACGAATGTTGAATACCGTATACTTATTTGTTTCCTGCATTCGTTTTCTTCCTTTTCTCCATAAATTTTGCTATATCTTTCGGATCTGTCAAAAAAGTTGCATTCACTTTGATCGGGGGCGTCTGATCATTGGCAGACGCTTCAATCGCATCGGCAAACATCTCCACCTGCCTCTTGCCCGATATGACAAAATTTTTCGTGATGCTTGAAGTTGCCATAAGAAACACCTCCTTTATCAGTATGGCTCATTCTTAACATAGTTATTCTGAAAGCAAACGCTTCCATGTCTGCCAGCACTTTGCTTACCCACGTTTACCTATCTGTATTTTATGACGTTTCTACTGTTTTTGCAAGAAATTTTTATAAATTTAAGTACATTAAACCTGAGTTTTGCCGCGCTCTCACTTAACAAAACGGCATTAAATATACTCATAGAGCGTCATACGCATGATGCGCTTTGATATACGCTTGCGCCAGAACCACCGCATTTACATCATTCATCTTGCAACTGGAAGCTGCCTACTTCAAATCCTTAATAAAACCCATGATCATTTCGTTTACAGCAGCAGGGTTATCAACATTTGAATTATGAGCGGCGTTAGGAATCCATATCAACGGATAGTTGGTCCTTTTTGCCCATTTTTTGTTGTAGGCTTTGACTTTTCCCGTATGATCCTTCTCTCCAACAATCAGAAGCACGGGACAGGGGATTTCACATACTCTGTTATCCTCCAGAAAGCCGGCATACCCGATTCCCATAAGATGACACAGTTCCGGTTTGCCGTATATGCCGATCATAGCCGCCATATTCGAGCGGCCGGTTTCCGTGGATGCGTTCTGCTTCGCCATCACTGATTTCAGCAATTTTACCGGAAACAGTTTTGCCATCCACTCGATCTGCCTGAGCCACCACAGGTCGGATTTTGAGTAATACTCTCCATAAGGAGTTGAGTCGATTGCCACAAAGCCTTTCACCATTTCTGGATACCTGCAAATAAAAGCCTGTGAAATAAATCCACCCATGGACTGCCCAATCAATATAACTGTAGCAGCTTCGCACTCATCAAGGATTCTCTTCATCCCGTTTGCCGCGTTTTCATAAGTAAACTCCTGGTATGGCCTCGATTCTCCATGAGCCGGAGCATCCCAGGCAATAATATTATAATCTGCAGCAAAAGCCGGAAATTGCTGTTCAAACATAGTGTGATTGCCCGTCA
>CANQDS010000118.1 GCA_947593655.1 uncultured Lachnospiraceae bacterium
CGCAGCTCCCGGTTCTGTTGTTTCCTTTACTCCTGCCTCGGATCCTGCCGCTTCTTTCGGCGCTGCCTCTGCTCCGACCTTGGCCTGTCCTTCTGGCGCTTCTTCCGCCCCAGCCTTGGCCTGTTCTTCTGCGGCACTTCCCGCAGTTCCCGGTTCCGCAGCTTCTTTCGCTCCGGCTCCGGCCACATTCTCTACTCCTGCCGACACTCCTTCCGCCGCCGTTCCCGCAGATCCCGGTTCTGCAGCTTCTTTCGCTCCGGCCTCGGATCCTGCCGCTTCTGCCGTCGCTCCTTCTGTCGCACTTCCCAATTCTGCAGTTCCTTCCGCTTCGGCTCCAGCCTGTCCTTTCGGCGCTGTCTCCGCCCCGGCTCCGGCCTGTCCTTCCGTTCCGGCCGCCGATCCTTCCACGAATGTTCCCACAGTTCCCGATTCTGCAGTTCCTTCCGCTCCGATCCCAGCCTGTCCTTCCGGCGCTTCTTCCGCTGCAGCCTTGGCCTGTCCTTCTGCTCCGGCCGTCGATCCTTCCGCCGCCGTTCCCGCAGTTCCCGGTTCCGCCTCTTCCTTCGCTCCGGCTCCGGCCTCACTTTCTACTCCAGTCATCGCCTCTTCCGCGGCCGCCGTTTCTTCCCCAGCTCCGGCCTCTTCTTCCGGCTCCGGAACATTATCCCAGTTTTCCGGCTCCGCTTCCGGATAAGCGTCCTCCGGGTAGGAAGTCAGCCCATAGGAAAGCACCGACCACTCGATCGAGAAATTCTCGTACACCAGCGAGTCGAAATCCGCCTCGCGGTTATTGACATAGATCGCGCGATCCGGATCGATCTCCAGATCCATGAACTCGGCAACCTGTCCCACAGTATAAAAACTGCGCGTTTCGATCACGTCGCCCTCTTTAATCTCATAGGATTCCGGTTCCAGGCTGCCGTTGACCTCCACAAACTTCGGACATGTCACCAGCCGCCCGTTGACAATAAAGGAAACCGTCGCGCTCGTATATTCATCCAGCTGCCCGACCGTATAAACAGCGGCATCCCCAGCCGTCGACGGCTCGATCGTAATTTCACTGTTCGGCTCCAGCGGCGTATTGATATGCGCCGGTTTTCCGTTCATCTTAACGATCGCAGGCTCGCCCGCCTCGCCGCGGACGATACGCGCCGAACCGTTTACGGTAAAGTTGATCGGCATTCCGCGCTTCGGGAAAAGCTGTTCCTTCGGGAAGCCCGCCTGCAGGGCCGCATCCACGATCGTCAGGCGGTTGTTATCGTATAATTTCAGGCGCTCTCCGTTAAAGCGCACCATGATAAAGTTATTTTTCTGATCGTAATAATTCAGGCAGATACCGATCGGCGTTACCAGAAGCGGATCCTTTTTGATCTCCTTTTGGGTAAACGTCACTTCCTGCAGAACCTCCTCGCCGCGGAGCGCGACGCGTTCCTGCGGAAGATCCAGATGCTCGGCCAGAAGCTCGGTAAATCCGTGGATCTTGCCGCCGCCGCCGACAACAAAGCAGGCGCTTACCGTATTGTCTCCGTTCAGTTCGCGGATCCGCGCCGAAACCTCCGTCGTGATCTTATCGACCACCGGCTTTACAACCTCCCACAGATCCGAAGAAGGGATCGTATGGGCGATATTCATAATATCTTTGTATTCCACTTCTTTCTCGGTAGTAGAGGCAAGCTTCATGGCTTCCGCCGTCTTAAAATCCACCAGATAATGCTGGACGATCACTTCCGTCAGCTCGTCCCCGGCGTGCGGGATCATGCCGTATGCGATAATGCTGCCCTCCCGTGTAATGGAAATATCGGAAGTTCCCGCGCCCACATCGACCAGCGCGATATTTAACATCCGGTAATTCTCTGGGATCGCCACATTGATCGCGGCGATCGGCTCCAGCGTCATATTCGCCACGGTAAGCCCCGCGATCCCTACCGCGGAATACAGCCCGTCCACCACGTCCTCCGGAAGGAACGTCACGATGATGTCCTCCCCGATCTTATTCGCCTTGTGCCCTTCCAGACTGATAAAAAGCTCATCGTTCAGAAAATATTTCACCACGGAATAGCCCACGCAGTAAAACTTGTATCTGGTATCGTTCTTCTCCTTTAAGATCTCCTGCGCCTTCTCCACGCCCAGCAGATTCAGCGTATGCAGATCCTCCCCGGTCACAACGACTTCTTCCGGAAATTCATACTCGATATGTGTCGTAACGGTCTTTAACACACGCCCCGCCGCCGCAATACAGACTTCCGTCAGCGGTTCGTTGATCTGTTTTTCCAGTTCCGCTTTTACCTTGGTAACGGTTCTTCCCACCCGGCCGATGTCATGAATCTGTCCGTCCAGCATGGAACGCGTCTCGTGTTCCTTGACATACTGGGCCACCACGATAAATTCTTCATCTTCCGTAAGATAACCAACGGTCCCGACCACATTTCGGGTTCCGATATCCAGTCCAAATACGTTATTCATTCGCTTTTCTCCTCTAAAAATATAAACACAAGTTTATATCTGACTCAAATTGTCGGATGCCAGTACTGTCATCCGCTCACTTCATTCGCGGGACAGTACCAGGTTCCTTAACGCACGATCAATTTGCTTATATGTCTGCTCCGGCGTGCCATTGTTGTCAATGACCGTCCCACAGGCACTCCTGTATGCATCTTCTCCCAGCTGGCTTGCAAAAATCCGGCTGATCTTCTCGTCGGAATAGCCGCGGGACTCCTTCAGCCTGAGCCTGCGCGCATCTTCCCGCGTATCAATATACCAGAGTTCTTCACAAATTGTATCATAATGTTCTTCAATTAACAACGCTGCTTCGAAAAACAAAAAATCGAACTCTTTCCTCTTTTGTTCCAGTTCATACTGTTTTTTTACATATTCTTTGACTGCCGGATGAACAATTCCATTTAAAATCTGTCTTTTCTCCTCATGGGAAAAGATGACCTCCGCCAGTTTCTTCCGGTCGAACGCGCCGGTTTCGTCAAAAATATCCTCTCCGGCAAACCGCTTTCTGATCTCCTCATAGCAGCCGGTCTGCGGTTCCATAAGTTCATGGGCGATCCGGTCCGCCTGCATGACGCGCACCCGGTCTTTCTGCTCAAGATAGGACAATACGGCGGATTTTCCCGCGCCCACGCCCCCGGTAATTCCAATAAAATGCATCCGATGCGCCTCCTTTTGCCCTGCTTAATGGGCTTCGTACCAGTCGGCGCCGCATTCCGTTCCGACTTCCAGTTCCACTGAAAGTTCCGCCGCGCCCTGCATTTCCTCTTCGAGGATCCGTATGACCGTTTCCTTTTCCTCTTCCGCCGTTTCGACCAGAAGCTCATCGTGCACCTGCAGGATCAGGCGCGATCTGCGGTTCTCCCGGATCAGGCGGTCATGCACGCGGATCATCGCGATCTTGATGATGTCCGCCGCCGTTCCCTGGATCGGAGAATTCATCGCAACGCGCTCCCCAAACTGCTTCGTCATGAAATTGCCGGAAGCCAGCTCCGGGATCGGACGGATCCGGCCGTACATGGTCGCAATCGCCCCTTTCTCCTTCGCCTCCGCCACGGTCCGCTCCAGAAACTCCCTGATCTTCGGGTACGTCTCAAAATAGCGGTCGATATAATCCTGCGCTTCTTTCCGCCCGATATTTAAATCCTGACTCAGGCCGAACGCGCTGATGCCGTAAACAATGCCGAAATTGACGGCTTTCGCGTTCCTCCGCTGCAGCGGCGTAACTTCCTCGAACGGGATGTGGAAAACCTGAGAAGCCGTCGTTCTGTGGATATCCTGCTTCCGGCGGAATGCCTCGATCAGCTGGGGATCCTGCGCCATATGCGCCAGAATCCGCAGTTCGATCTGCGAATAATCGGAATCCACGAAAAGATCGCCCTTCTTCGGATGAAACACCCGGCGGATCATCTTCCCAAGCTCGATCCGGATCGGAATATTCTGCAGATTCGGATCGGTACTGCTCAAACGCCCGGTCGCCGTGATCATCTGGTGGAACGTCGTATGGATTTTCCCGTCCTCTGCGATAAAATTCGCCAGACCGTCCGCATAGGTGGATTTCAGCTTTGTCAGCTGGCGGTATTCCAGAATATCCGAAACGATCGGATAGTCCGGCGCGAGCTTCTCCAGTACTTCCGCCGATGTGGAAAAACCGGTCTTTGTCTTTTTCCCGTTCGGAAGCTTCAGCTTCTCGAACAGGACTGCGCCAAGCTGCTTCGGAGAATTGATATTAAACGTCTCCTCCGCCTCGCTGTATATTTTCTGCTCCAGCGCTTCGATCGAAACCTGAAGCTGTCTGCCGTATTCTTTCAGGGCGTCCGCGTCAATGCAGATTCCCTCTTTCTCCATGTCCGAAAGGACAAATACCAGCGGCATTTCTATTTCCGTAAAAAGCCGCTCCATGCCTTTTTCCCGGAGCTGCTGCAGAAGAACCGGCTGCGCTTTCCACGCGGTATACGCCTCGCAGCACGCCCATGTCATGACAATGTTCTCATCTTCCTGAAGCATTTCGGAAAGGGATTTCTTCCCGAACAGATCCGCCCGCGACGGAAGCATCAGCCCCAGATAATCTTTTGCGATATCCTCATACGGATAATCGCCCTTTAACGGGTTCAGCAGATACGCGGCAAGCGCCGCATCAAAATAGGAAGCCCGCGCATCCAGATAAGCCTGCCAGTGTTCCCACGGCGATGCGAATTCTTCTCTGTCCAGAAAAGCGAGCTGGGATTTCAGGTCAAACGCGATCCAGGAAATATCCGCCCGCGCCAGCTGCCTGCGGAGGTATCCGCCCGAAAGCTCTTCCCCGGCCAGAAACAGAAAGCAGTCCTCTTCCCCGAAAGCCAGCGCAACGCCCGCGATCGCGGCCTCTTTTGGCGCATCCGAGTGCTCCGGCGGCGCGCTCTTTTCGCGCTCTGCTCCGGGAAGGATCAAAAACGCGGCGGATCTTCCCGCAGCGCGTCCGAAGATCTCCTCCGCCTCTTTCTGCGACGATACGATCCGGAAATGCTCCTGCATATCGTTTTTTGGCGCATCCACGGTAAAACGCGCCAGCAGATTCTTGAAATCCAGCCGTTTGCAGAGCAGATACGCCTCCTCGGTATAAAGCGAGGCGGCCCCTTCGATCTTTGCCTGCGAAAAATCAATCTCCAGCGGCACATCGGTCACGATCGTCGCCAGCTTGCGGCTCATCACCGCCTGATCCCAGAACTCAACGATATTTTTCCCGGCGCGCGGCGGTTTAACCGTATCCGCATGGGTCCGCACTTCATCGATGCTTTTGTATTCGGCGATCAGCGCCGCCGCGGTTTTCTCCCCGATACCCTTAACGCCCGGAATATTGTCCGAAGCGTCACCCATCAGCGCCTTGACTTCGATAAATTCCTTCGGCGTGACAAGATAACGCGCTTTCACATCTTTCGCATAGTAATTCTCGATCTCCGTACCGGTCTTTTTGGTCTTCGGGATCCGGATGCAGATATGGTCGGTCGCTAACTGCAGCAGATCCCGGTCGCCGGAGATCACCGAAACTTCCATTCCGGCTTTCTCTCCCCGGACGGCGAGCGTCCCCAGAAGGTCGTCCGCCTCATAGTCTTCCTTCTCGACGATCGCAACGCCCATCGCCGTAAGCATTTCCTTCATCAGCGGCACCTGCTGGCGCAGTTCCTCCGCCATCGGCTTGCGTGTCCCCTTATATTCCGCAAACATCTTATGGCGGAACGTCGGCGCATGAACGTCAAACGCCGCCATCAGATAATCCGGCTTCTCTTCTTCGAGAATCTTGAACATGATATTTAAAAAACCGTACACGGCATTGGTATGCAGCCCTTCGGAATTGGTCAGATCCGGAAGCCCGAAAAATGCACGGTTTAAAATACTGTGCCCGTCGATCAGAACCAGCTTTTCACTCATCGATCCATACGCCTTTCTTTTCTCCATCTATAAATGTCAGTGCGGAACATTACCAGGTTCTATACCGCCTGCGTATATTCCCGCAGCCACTGTGCTTCTTCTTCCTCCAGAAGCGGCGCGACAGTCTCATATACTTTCGCATGATACTCGTTCAGACGCTGCCGCTCCAGCGGCGTCATCTGCTTTGGATCGAGCGCATCCAGATCGAACGGCACATAGGTGATCGGTTCAAAATACAGAAACTGCCCGTATCCGTTCTGCTCGCCTTTTTGGCAGAGCAGCTCATTCTCCAGACGGATCCCGTATTCCCCTTCGATATAGATGCCCGGCTCATCCGTCGTGATCATGCCCTCTTCCAGCACGCCGCTTTCCTCCCGTCCGGACTGCTGCCAGCGGAAACTGTTCGGGCCTTCGTGCACGTTCAGCATATAGCCCACTCCGTGCCCGGTCCCATGCTTGTAATCCTTCCCGGCTTCCCAGAGCGGCTCCCTTGCCAGAATGTCCAGATTCCTTCCGCTGCATCCGTGCAGGAAACGCGCCCCCGCCAGATTCAGATTGGCGCGGCACACCCTCGTAAAATCTTCCTTCATCTCATCCGTCAGCGGCCCTAACGCAAACGTCCGGGTAACATCGGTCGTCCCTTCCAGATAATGCCCGCCGGAATCGACCAAAAGCAGCCCCTCCGGCTGCAGCGGCGCATCCGTCTCCGGCGTTGCGGCGTAGTGGACGATCGCCCCGTGCTCCGCATAACCGCAGATTGTTTCAAAACTCAGATCCCAGAAGCCTTCCTGCTCCCGCCGAAGCTGCAGCAGGTATTCCGCCGCGGAAAGCTCCGTCATCGGCAGCTTCCGGATATTGTTTTTCAGCCAGTACATGAACTTGCAGACCGCCGCCCCGTCCTTGATGTGGGCCTTGCGGATATTGCGCAGTTCCGTCGGATTCTTAACGGCTTTCAGCCGCACTGTCGGATTTTCCGCGTCTACAACGCGCACCTTCTTTGGAATGGTGCTGCAGATGCGGTAATTTGCGACAGAAGCGTCCATCAGCACCGTTTCGCGCTCCGGGATCGTCTTCACATACCGGTAAAAAGATCCATACGGCCTTACCGTAATCCGGTTCTCCTCCAGATACTTCCGCAGTTCCGGCGTAACCAGTTCTTCCTGCAGAAACCAGATGCAGGAATCCTCCCCGACGGCCAGATAGGACAAAACGACCGGAACATAGGCGATATCCCCGCCCCGCACGTTTAACAGCCAGGCAATATCGCTAAGCGACGTCAGAAGGTGCAGCGAAGCCTGTTTCTCCTTCATGGCTTCCCGTACTTTCGACAGCTTCTCCAAAGTCGCCATCCCGGTATATTCTTCTGTCAGAACCAGAACCGGCGCTTTGGAAAGCGGCGGACGATCTTCCCAGACCGCATCCGCCAGATCTTCCTCCGCAGAGATCCGGCCGCCTTTCTTCTGAACGATCGCTTCCATTTCCCTGCCCCACGCGCCATTTACCACTCTACCGTCAAAGCCGAGGCAGTCTTTGTCCTTTAAAGTCTGTTCCAGATACTCATTTACAGAAGGGACGCCTTCTTCCCCCATCCGGTAAAGCGCAATGCCCGTCCCTTCTAACTGCGCGGCCGCCTGGACAAAATAGCGCGCATCCGTCCAGAGCCCCGCCGCGTCCTGCGTGATCACCGCGGTTCCCGCGGAACCGGTAAATCCGGTCAGGTATTCCCTTACTTTAAAATGCGTCCCCACGTATTCCGATTCATGAAAATCCGCCGTCGGAACTACATAAGCCGCGATCCCGCGCTTTTTCATTTCCTGCCGTAACCCTGTCAGCCGCTCTGCGATCATTCCTGTTCGTCCTTTACCTCGAAAAATTTGGTGTCCAGCTCCGGATAGGAACGCTTCAGGGAGATCGGCTTCCCGGAGCGGCTCAAAAAGCAATGGCTGCTTTTCGCTGTCGCGCGGAGCTCTCCCGTCTCCTTATCCGTCATGCGGTACTCTACTTCCATCTTGATCCCGTTGTATTTTAACAGTCTTGTCTCGATCTCAACCACATCATCAAAATGCACCATGCTGAGATATTCGATCGATATGGACAGAACCGGACTGATGATCTCCATCTCTTCCATCTCTTTGTAGGAAAGCCCGATCTGCTCCATCAGATCCATGCGCGCTTCTTCCATCCATTTGATGTAATTGGAATGATGGATGATTCCCATCTGATCTGTCTCATAGTATTTCGCGTGATGCTCATACGGCCGGAGCTTGACGCGTTCCGGCTGATATGCTACCTGTATCTCCTGTTTCGGCATCCAATCCCTCCATTCAACAATAAAACCTGCCGTCAGCCGGACGGGGCTTTCCCCATCCGGTATCGTACAGGTTCTATTATGACATAAGGACGGATGAAATTCAATCCTCTGCTTCCAGATATGCCTCTTCATAATCGCTCTCATCGGCAAACAGACAGTACTGCCCGTTTAAATATCCCATATATCCGCTCTCGACAAGGTATCCTTTCATGAAAAATACACTCCTTTCCTCCGGCAGCATCATGCTGTTCTTTTGAAAAGAGTGTACCTTCTTTGGTGTACAATATTACGGACAGTACCGGCCTAACGGACATGAAATCCGCGTTCCCGGGTTTTTAACACCTTAATCTCTGGAAAGGCTTGCCAGGCTTATTTTTTTGTGTCAAATTTATTTTTATGTA
>CANQDS010000119.1 GCA_947593655.1 uncultured Lachnospiraceae bacterium
GAATATTTCCGTATTATGGAATAATGTTTCCCCGCCAGTTTTTCCGCCAGCCAGGGACTATAGGCACTATTGATCGATTCAACAAGCATTGATACAACTGCCCCGCAGCTGTACGCCAGACTGTACATTGCCGTATCTTCCGCCCCGCACCATCTCCGTATCATGACCCGGTCCATGGAATTTAAAAGCGTCAGGGAAAGCAGATGCGGGATATACGGCAGACAGACCACAAGCGCATATTTCCAGTAGGAAACCCGAATCCTTTTCCCCTTCTTTAAAAAGAAAAGATAAAACGCCGCCCCAAGGAAGATCGTCGGAAGCGCCGCTCCAAGAATCCGTCCGGCCAGCCTGTCTTCCATCCCAATTACCAGCACCACCGACAACAGCGAAGTACTGACAACCAGCAGCATACTGGATGCAACGGTTTTCCTGTATGCAAAAGCCAACCGCTCTCTCGTCTGAAACAAGTTAATCGCAGGAAGGAAAAACAGATACACCATCATGATATTGAGGTACCTGTAATCCAGTCCGAAAAAATCTGCAAAGAAATCATGAAAGATTCCAATTACAGCAGTCCACACAATTACCGAAAAAGAACTTAATGCCAGTACGGAAAGGATATACTCATCAAATTTTCCTTCAAAATCATACTTTGCCCTGCTTAATGTAGCGCCCAGATTTAAGGTCACAAATATCGTTAATATTCCCAGCCACGATGTGTAGTTGTTGTATAATCCGAACTCCGACTTCGTTAAAAAACGCGTAAATATCGGTATCGTCAGAATCCCGATGCTTTTTGTCAAGAAATTAGAGACGGTATACCAGATGCCGGATTTTAATGCCTTTGTTCCATTTCCTTTTTGATTTTCTCTTTCCATATTTCTTTAATTTATAATTCCTATTTTTCGAAATGCCATTTTATAATTTTCTTCTATACAGCCTGGTGCCAAATAATAATCCCTGCATTGATTTATCTTCTGTTTATATTCCTCTGTTGACATCCGCTGGATTTTCTTTTCAAATGTATGGATATCGGAAAAGGAAATTTCATCTTTCAAATAAAATTTTAAATTTTCATCCTTACTCCTATAAATCAAAACCGGTTTCCATAACTTTAACATTGTAAGAAATACCGTTGATTTTGACATTATGGCAAGATCAGCCATATTCCCAACTTCATCGGCCATCATTTCTGCAGGACAGACTGTAGTAACTTTTGTATCAATATACTTTTCGTAATATCTTTTATGATTAGATGGATGATATTTTAAAAGTATATTTTTTGAATTTTTTTTACTATACTCTTGAACAATCTGAATCATTTTAATATTATCCTGAATCACTTGGGATTTTGTACCCTCCCCGTCTAAAAACACCCCTATTATTTTTATCCTTTTTAATTCCAGCTTTTTGTTGACATCTAAACCAATATGATGAGGAGATCCCACTGTAATTACTCTTCCACAATAACCACAATCCTTTGCACATTCTTCTGCATACTGACTTTCTGCAAAAAAATATCTGCTTTTAGATTTTTTCATCGGCCATTCATCTTTTTCCCTTATATATGTCCCATGCTGCAAGGTTACTGTCGTTTTTCCTATATGATTAAACTTTTGTACAAAGAAGCAATCCACTGGCATTACATCACAATGAACAACCAGATTTCCTATTTCCCATCCAAAATTTTTGCAAGCTTCCATCATTTCCTCGTAATCCATATAAGCCTGAAATATTGCACTTACAAAAGCGATTCTTTTATCAAATTGCGGAACGACGCTCTTTAATTGCCGGTTCCATCGGATCAGACATATAAAATACTTTAATCCGCATAACCGCAACCTGCGCTTGTCACAAACCATTGTTGCATAATCTTTATCTACAAGTTCAGCAGCTGCAAGAAAAGCTCTTTTATGGTCTTCTCTGCCTCTGTAAGAATTTGAAAATAAAAATATTGTTTTAGGAGTTCCGTTCGATTCTATCTTATATGATCTGCTGCACGCAATCCGGACAACCATACTGACATATGCTTTTATTGCTGTCTTCCATCTGCATTTTCCGAGTAACTGTCCAGTAATCAAATAGTGCAGTACATCTCCCATTTCAATTTCTTCACAGTTGTAAAACTGAATCTGATTTATTTCTGTCTGCAACTTTTCTTCTTTCATTTACTTGTTCCTCCAGTTTTTATATATCCCGCAACTGCTTTTATTTTCTCGGCTCTAAACTTTCTTATCTGCTGACTTTTCCAATGATCCTTGCTGGATTTCCAGCTACAACTGTATTATCCGGAATATCTTTTGTTACAACTGAGTTAGCTCCAATTACCACATTTCTACCGATTACAATACCCTTATGTCCTAAAATCCTTGCTCCCATCCCAATCGTTGTATAGGAACCAATCTGAACCCTTCCAACATTCAATCCCGTTTCCCCCAGCGATTTTTCCTGCACATATTGATGTTCTATATCCGTAATCAGCACATCTGGTAAAATACTGCATCCTTCTCCGATACTCAGATAATTCGCACATGTTAAATGACAGTTCTGTCCTATGGAACATCTATTGCCAATTTCAATCAAAGGAGTATAGGTTGTCCCATTCCAAAGTGATATAGCCTCCATCCTCAATCCATCAAGAATATATACTTTCTTTCCTATAGAGATATATTTTTTACCCAGAATCCTCATCGGATGCACAATCCGGCTTGTCATTCCGAATTCTTTGTATCCGATTCCAGAAATACCCCCCCGAATACACTTCAAAAACCTGTAAATACGTCTTAAAATTTCCAGCATAATAATTTTCTACTTTCCTTACTATAGAAACAAAACTCATCTTTTAACAGACAAATCATTTTTATTTTTCCGCTCCTGCCAGTTCCAGAATTTTTCTTATCTTCCGGTCATTTCCCCATACCGCTTTGGAATCATACGGACGGTCTGGGAATTTCCCGTACTGAAGCGTGATCCGATACCCGTTTTCCCGTATAAATCGTTCAACACGCTCTGCCAGTTTTTCCGGCCTCCCGGAACATATGTTTATGATTCCGTTGATCTTATCCTGCCGCACAGCTTCTGCTACTTCACAGCAGAACTCCCCGTAATCCAAAAAATCAAACTGGTTCTGTCCCATTGTAAATGGGAACTCTGTTTTCCCATCTTCCGCTGCTTTTGCAATCTTGGAAAAAATAGAAGAACCGTAACTCTGATTTCCCACTATGTAATATCCACGCAGCCATTGCAATTGAGTCCCGCTTTTCTGGGCAATGATCTGGCTTGCTTCCCTTAATGCATTTTTCGCAATTCCATACATACTCTGCGGATGGCAGGGTGTTGTTTCATCAATGCTTCCTTCAAAAAAAACGATTTCATGCATACTTCCCATGACTGCGATCCGCCGCGTTCCTTCCTCCGCCAGCCGCTGGATCAATTTACAATGCAGGGACAGATCTTCCAAATGCGCATCAGAGTAATGCACAAACCCGTCCCTCCATGCCAGATGGAGCACAGCATCCGGTTTTCCAAAATAAAAATATGGATGCTCAATCTGGAAAAGATTTCCTGCCATTCTCTCTGCCCGTTTGTCAACCCTCTCAACTGAAAAATCAGTTGCCGTCACATCTTCTCCTCTGTCTAACAGTTCCTTTACAATTCCGGTTCCGAGATATCCGTTTGCTCCGGTTACTAAAATTTTCATGTTCTTCTTCCCTCATTTAATCCGCAAATATGGATTTTACCCACGATTCTATCGAATATTTTTCAACAATCTCCCTGTTGATCGGGACAAACGGGGTTTTCAGAAATTCTTTTGGAATTTTCGGATTCTCCCTGTTTATAATGCATACATTATCCTCATGGTAAAAATCATATCTTTTTATATTTTCATTTGTTGTTATTATTTTTGTATTTGCGGCTAATGCTTCAAATACTCTCATACTTAATCCATTCTGGCTCTCATGCGGTATATCAACCGTTGCAAGACTCTCTTTTAAAATTTCTGCATTCTCCTTAATGGATAGTTGTTTTGCCATAATATAATCAGGTATTTCGGACTTTTTTCTCTGCAAGATTTTTTCTTTCAATAAATGTATTTTTGCTGTTGACAACAACAAATACCAATTATATTTTGATTCTTCCAGAATTTCTAAAAGCCGATTCAAAACATATACACGGTCGCTATGCCAAAATCCAATGCAGGAAATATCATATTTTTTTGTTTCTTTTTTATATACATATTCCTCACAGTAAAACAGTGAAAGAAATCGGAATCCATATTTATCGCAGTCACTTTTATCAAAAGAGAATACCAAGTCAAAAAGCGGTACAGTTAATTTAATATTGTCAATTCTTTCCGCATCATCCCATAGATACAAAATTTTTTTTGCTTTTTCCTGACATGCTATAAATTTTTTAAACAATGGAATATTTAACCCTCTTCCTACAAGAACAAAGACTAAATCATATTGCTTTCCATATCGCGTTTTATAAAATGAATTCTGCCTCTTTTTTCTTGTCAAATCAGCATATTGCCCATCGGTTAATTTATTTAAAACAGCCGCAGCATTATCCTCGCATGCATCCAAAAACAATATATCAACATTCGCCTTATAAACTTTTCTAAAAGCTTTTGCAATTTTTTCAATGTAGCCATAAAATGGTATACTAATAAATAAAACATTCATTTTCGGCAGCTCTATCCTTTCTATCCTCGTCCAAACTGCATATATCTGACATTCTATAAAAAATATAATAAACCACGACATACATGACAAAGCTTGTGGAAGTATATAAAAACGGATCCGTCAGGCTGGCTGCCAGCATCGCCCCATACGGCAGAAGAAGCCACCTCTTATCACTGAGGAAAATCCTTTTAACAGGATAAATAAGGAAAGCTAAAAAGAGTATCATCCCAAAGATTCCAATCGTCCGAAGCATTTCCATATACGATAGCTCGCTTGTCACTACCATTGAAGCTCTGCCGGATAAATAATACTCGCTCCCATACCCCATTCCAAACAGCCAGTAAAATATATTCCCTTTCATAGCCAGCCTTACGGATGAACTGATTGTTCCCCTGATTATATCTCCTCTTATCTTTGCAAAATTAATGATTTCAACCTTTTCCAGAAACGAAGCCGTCCCAAGTGCCGTTATAGCTGCTATAGCCAGAAATAAAACCAGCTTTTTCCCTCTCCCTTTTGTGATAAAAAACACATATACCGGTACAGCCGCCAGTGCTAGATAAACATTCGCCCGCGTCCCTGTAAACAAAATAGCAACCCACGACAATGCCATCCACGCATATTTCTTATTGGCCGCCGAATAGGCAAAGTGGAAAAACAGCAGAGGACTCGCATTTAAAAAGATTACATAATAAAAAATAGCATTTGGGGATTTTGATATCTGCCCCTCTCCAATGTCATTGATAAAAACAACCAGTGGATTTGCATACAGGTCGACCATTTTTAAAAAATCAAGGGCGGCAATTCCCAGAATGATAACTACTAAAACCGATAACACCTGGAAAAGCACTTTCAGCGCATCATACTCATATCTCAGGCAGACATAAACGATCAAAAGATAAAAATTAACATATACCGCGCGAACCGCACTTGAAAAATCCCCCCCTGACATAACGGCTGAAATAATAATGGTTATGAGCGGGTATGGTACGATCATGAAAAAAATCATGTTGTACTTCTGTCTTTTCCGCAGCATTGAGAGAATGGCATCTGCATTGATTATGACAAAAAGAAAAAACATTCCCAATTTAATATTATATTTATCATGCGGAAACAGAACCATCGACAGCATAAGCATAAAAAAAACTGCATACTTTATATCTGCTCTTCTCATTCTTATCTTCATGGTTAAAATCTCCTTCTGAGAATGGTAAGCGCCACAATAATTTTCTCCATGATTTCAGGCGGTTTAAGCTCTGGATTCAATGCCAGGCTGACCGTGTTCCTGATACTGTCCTGATAATTCAAAATTCTGTTCAGCAGTTCCCTGTTTTCATCAGTCAGGTCATTTCCATACCGGAGCAGCAGCTCTCTGGACCAATGGTATCTCTGGTTTCCTTCATGAAACAACGGCGAGGTTTTTATTTTCTCTAACATGCCCCTCTGTCCGCCCACTGCATTTCCCATATGCTGCCGGTAAAGAATATAGCTGTTTTTATCAAATACAACCTTCCCGCCTATTGCAAGGCACAGCATATATATCCAATGATCATGCAGGGGATATGGCAGCAGCGCATTATTATCCCTGCTGCTGATTTTTTCTTTCAATTTCCCATTCATGACCATAGTGCATCCGCTGGCACAGTTTTTTATCAGTATCTGTCCAAAATTATATGCTTTTTGCTTGTTGTAGTTATTTTTCTTTTTCAACAGCTGCAATTTTTCATTAACCAGCCGGGTATGGGAATAATATAAAACCGGAATGCTGCTGTCCCCTTCTGACTCTATCTTTTTTATTGCTTCATATAATTTATGTTCAAGCCAGAAATCGTCCTGGTCACTGAACGCATAATAATCTGCACCACCATCCACAGAGGCCAGCAATTCTAAAAAACTGTATTTTGCACCTATATTCTTCCCTTCCACAATATGCACTCTGCCATCTTTCCGAGATATTTCCCGAACGATTGAAACCGTGGCATCCATGGAACCGTCATCCCTCACATAAAGCTCCAGATCAACCTTTTTCTGGTTAAGGATGCTTTCCACCTGCTCTTTGATGTATTTTTCACCATTATAGGAAGACATCAATACATAAACTTTTTTCTGCATTAAAACACTCCCGCAATTACAGATATATAAAACATCAGATTAATATATCCATCCCATCGGAACTTTTTATCTTTTAAAAAAGCAATCTTATTTTTCAGCGAGTCTTTATAATGTATCACTTCCAGCAATGTCTGATTTGTTTCTTCGTCAAACAATCCGCTATAATTATCATAAAGGCTTTTTGCCTGAAGCATCCGCTCATTCCTACGGCAGACCGCGCTCTGCAGCAATTTTTTTACCTTCAAAAAATAATTCCTTTCCAGCCCGACAGAATTCTCTCCATGTATCCGGTACTTCATCAAAGATACATCCTCTGTTACAATTTTTGCCTTTATCCCATCCGCAATAAGCAGCGTCCAGTAATCATGCATTCTGATATTTTCCGGATCCGAAAGATTTATAATATCCCTTAACTTTTTGTTAAAAACCATTGTACATGCAGAAGGCGTCCGGAATAATATGGTAGTTTCCATCCGCATGGGCTTTTCAAATTCCATATCCCTCCGATACAAAAGATTCAGGTTTTCGTCCACCACGTCATATGTATGCATAAACAGTGCCGGCTCATTTTCATATCCTTCCAGTCTTTTGACTGCAAAATTCAGCTTATTTTCATCCCATACATCATCCTGGTCGCAGTATGCATAATAATCTGCTTCCGCGGAATCCCTTAAAAGCTTCAAAAAGCTTCTTGCGGGCTTTAAATTTTCCCGCCCGATGGACAGGCTGATTCTTTCGTCCTGATACGACTTCAAAAGATCTATTGTCCTGTCCGTAGAACCGTCATCACGGATTGAAAAAATGATATCTGCATTTTTTTGATTTAAAACGCTCTCCATTAACTGCCCGAGAAATTTTTCCCCGTTATAGGTAGACATCAGTACATTTACCAGACTCATATTTCTGCTTGTTCCTTTGAATATATTTCCCGCATAATATCCAAACTCTTTGAAATATCAAAGCTTTTTACTGTTTCCCTGTTGTTTTTTCCGCATGTTTCACGGAATCTCTGGTCTTTCAGCATCTTATCAATCGCCCTCGCCATCTGGCTGGCAGAGTCCGGAGATACGCTGCACCCGCTTATCCCGTCTTCTGCATAATCATTGATTCCGTTTACATTGGACGTGATCAGAGGCAGCCCGCAGGACATTGCTTCCAACGGCGCAATCCCCAGCCCCTCCCTCTTGGAAGGATGGACAAAACAGTCTGCGATCCGGCACAATTCCGGAATATCCTCCCGGAATCCGAGCAGTTTCACATTATTCTCCAAAGAATACTTTTGAATCAGATGTCTGTATTCCATTTCCTTTTTTCCCATTCCGGCAATAAGATAATAAACATCCGGATTATCCAATTTATGTAATGCCTTAATGACTACTTCCTGATTTTTCCTCTTATCCAGTTCCCCTACAGACAACAGAATAAATTTATTTTCCGGAATCCCAAGTTCCCTGCATTTTTCCGGTTTGCTGATCCTGCAGTCTGCAAACTTTTCTGCAGGCACGCCGATACCCGGAATATACACCGTCTTTTTTGCATGAAAGCTTTTCTCTGCCCTCTGGTAATCTTCATGGTTAATCAGGATCAAAATATCCGTCCATCTGCTTAAAAAACGTTCCACCGGATAGTAAAAAAGCCAGTTCTTCAACGGCGCGCCCTTGAAAAAATGAAATCCATGTGCCGTATAAATAACCCTGCAGCCCCGGCTGCGCATTTTTCTTGCCGCCACCCGCGCCAGTACAGATCCCATCGGCGTATGGCAGTGGA
>CANQDS010000120.1 GCA_947593655.1 uncultured Lachnospiraceae bacterium
CAGGGTTGTTTCATGAAGAATAAGTTTATACTGAAGAATACTTGATTTTATCGAGAGTTATGGATGCTATACAAAATTACTCATAACTCTCGACTTTTTTGTTATGTAGAGGTATAATATCATTATAGTATAGGTATATTCTACCTATACGGAAAGGAGGATATTATGCCAGTAACAGAGAAAACATATCCGGATTGGGTACAGGCTTATCGTGTGCGGGGGACTACCATCAAAAAGAAAGGGGATTCTTACTATTTATATAAACGTACCTCAAAACGTGTCCCCGGGAAAAAGTATCCGCAGCCTGTTGATACCTATATCGGCGTCATTACGCCTGACGGCATTATAGAAGGTAAGAAGAAGCTTTCACTGACCGATATCGAGGTCTGGGAGTATGGCTATTCGAAAGCTGTCCGGGATCTGTGTCCGGACAGCTGGAAGAAACCATTAGGCGGCGACTGGGAGGACGTTTTAAGGCTTATTATCCTGAAATGGTCGCCAACGTCTTATCTTGGGCGGGAGGCGGGAGAAAAAACAGAGCGGGATTTCCGGTACCAGTTCCCGGCACAGATGGCGTCATTACGCCGACGGATATTCAAGGAACACGGGGTGGACCTGAAGGATCTTGAAATGTTGAAGACGCTTTATCTGGTCGTGCTGGGAAAAGAGTCCGCATTGTCGAAGATCAGTCCCGGACAAAAAATGCTGATCGACAGACTTGGCCTTGAAATGGAGATGTGAGAAAGCTGTTTTCCGAACAAAACCTCTGATCGAATATATGCGCATGGTTCCGGATCTGAGGTGTAAGTGGAAGAAAAAGCATGATATGGCGGAAGTCCTTACCTGCCTGGTTGCGGGGTATGTGACGGGGCATACCACCCTCCGCAGGTGTCTGGCCTGGTGTGCCAGACACCTGAAATGGCTGAAAAAAATGGGGCTGGAGCTTCGGAATGGGATCGCCTCTGCCGCCACGGTATCAAGGATTTTGAACGGGATAGATGAAGAATTGTTTCTCTTCGCGTTTATGGAATGGATCGGGGAGATCCTGGACACGAAAGGGCTGCATCTGGCAATTGATGGGAAAGCGATCCGTGCTGCGGCATCCAGAGTGCGGGGAACGCAGACCCCGATGCTGCTCAATGCGGTGGATACGGCCACGGGACTGGTAGTGGCGCAGCTTCCCATCCAGAACAAAGAATGCGAGATCACCCAGATCCCGGAACTGTTAAAACTGCTGGATATCCGGGGAAGCGTCATAACGATAGACGCGATCGGGACACAGACGTCCATTATGGAACAAATCCGTGGACAGGGCGGTCATTTTCTGTTGGCAGTAAAGAAAAATCAGCCATTAAGTTATGAGGAGATCACAAGGCAGTTTGAGGGACTGGAAAAAGACCGTCTGCGGATGCAGAAAGAAAGTGTATACCATTCCCAATATCCTGAGCTGATAAAAAAGTATGATGAGGCCGCTTGTTTTGAAAAAAACAGGGATCGATATGAATACCGGAAATATCAGGCCTGCAGCCATCCGGACATTGTCAGCAGAACCAGGAAAGAATGGCCGTTCCTTAAGAGCGTCGGCTGCGTCAGGCAGACAAGGATTCTCATGATACGGGACGCGGATGGGGCAGATATTACGCCGGATGAGGAAACGTTCCGGAAAAAAGGAACATTCCGGCAGCCGAAGCCGGAAGCAGGAGACCGTGAGGGAGCAGCCATCCAGACCGTAGGGCTGATCTCCGACATGGAAATGACGGCGGAGGACATGGGACGGTGCAGGCGGGAACACTGGACTGTGGAGAACCGCCTGCACCATGTCCTCGATGATACCTTCCGGGAAGACCGATCCCCGGCGAAAGGCTCAAAGAATAACCTGGCGCTCATCCGGAAGTTTGCCTATAACATCCTTCGGATCGCCATGCTCCATCTTTCCACAGAACGGCCGATGACAGAGATGATGGATCTGTTTTCGGATGATGAAGAACTGTTGGAAAGATATCTTTTCAAAGGAATTAAGAGTTTCTATTGAAGATGAGAAAAGAATACATAATTTAAAAAAATCTGTAAATAGATTTTGGGGATATTTTGCGCTTTTTTATGCATAGAGAGATGGGACTTGGAGTTGGAAAACTGTACCAGGCCTGGAAATACTTCCCTTATTATGTACATGTGCTTCATGAAACAACCCTGTAAAATCCTGCGTTTTTCTTGCATTTTTTTGTAAAAGACGATATAATTTTAATCAGGCATGTGGTATGACCAATGCCAGTGAAGGAGGTTTTCCATGCAGTTTCAAAAATTATCATCACCGTCGCTGAAAGAATTGTTCATCTCGGAGATCGAGAAGAAAATCCTCTCCGGAGAATTAAAGACCGGAGAGAAGCTGCCGAGCGAACGGGAGCTGGCCGCTTCCATGCAGGTCAGCCGCGCCGTGGTCAACGCCGGGATCGCCGAACTCGAGAAGAAAGGGTTTCTGGTCGTGAAGCCGCGCATCGGGAATTTCGTCGAAGACTACATTCGAAACGTTTATGGCGATCACGAAAGCGGAGGGCAGCCAGCTTTCCGCAGAAACCACAAAATCCGTTCTGGAGCTTCTGATCGTGATCGTGCAGCTTTCGGCGTCGCTTGCCATCCAGGCTGCATCCGACGAACAGCTGCAGAGCCTGCTTCCGCTTCTGGATGCCGCGAAAAACAGCGCCTCGCTTGAAGAATTGATCGAGCACACCTTCGAGCTCTACCATGAGACGGCGTATATCAGCGGGAACGCCCTGCTCCCGCTGCTCTTCTCGTCGTTTAAGGATCTTTTGTACAAATTCTGGGAATGCTTCGCCGCCATGTATGATACAGACTACCTGCTGCGGAGCGATGAAGTGTTTGTCAAATGTCTGCTGGCGCGCGATTCCGAAAAGATCGATTACTGCATCAACGCGGTCACAAAGGACAGCCTGAAACAACTGCAGTCCCAGACCGTCAGATGAGCGGTCGGATCCCAAAGCCTCCCCGTCAGCGCGTTTCTAAGAAAGTCTGCTCCTGCTGCGCCTCTTCGTCGGACGGGTACAGTTCCAGATAGGACTTCATCATTTCCTTTGCGGAAGCGAAATCCCCGCTCTGCTCGTAGGCAATGATGCTGTCCTTCATCAGCGTCTGTTTATTCGGCACTTCTTCCAGCTTCAGCGCCGCCGCAAAATACTCCAGCGCATGGCTGTAGTCGCCGTTTTCCATCTGGCGTTCCCCTAATGCGCACAATTCGGTCGCGCTGGCCGTTCCGCTGTCCAGATACTCCTGAAAACAGGAATCCGCTTTCTCACTGTCCCCCAGCGCCTCATAGACCTCGCCCAGATAATAACCGGCCTCTATGCTGCCCTCGTCCACCGCTTTGGAAAGCAGCGAAACCGCCTCGTCCTCATCACCCAGCAGATAGCAGATCCGTCCTTTCTGCATATTGTCATAGGCCTTATCCCCTTTGATCTTTAACGCTTCGTTCAGATAATACTGCCCTTCGTTTTCCATGCCGTGCTCCGCCATAGACTCGTAGATCCCGATATAGAGCTGGTAATCCTCGCTGTCGCTGCCGACCGCCGCGCCGAAATCATTGACCGCTTTCTCATTTTCGCCCAGATGGAAATACAGATTGCCCCGCAGATAGTACGCCTCGCCGCTCTGGTCGTACTCGATCAGCGCATTGTAGGTATCCAGCGCATCTTCGTAGGCGCCGCTTAAATACTGGGCTTCCGCCTTGTAAAAGCAGATATCGATCTCTTTTTCCCGGATCTTGCCGCCGGACTGCTCCAGCGCCTTCTGGAACGCATCCACCGCTTCTTCGTATTTCCCGTTTTTCATGCAGTTGATCCCGTACTGACGGTATTTCTCCTGATTTTCCTTCCGTTCGCTCCCGCACTCGGTCAGTGCCAGTACCGCCGAAACCGCAAGGGATAATAACGCAATCCTGTATCTGCCAGCCATTATGCTCCTCCTTTACATAAAACGGGGCTTTCCGAATCTCACTACGGAAAGCCCGTGAAAACACATTCCTGTTATAAATTCAGGGAACCGACTGCCTGCATAGCGCCCAGAACCGAATTGATCAAAGTTGCGATCAGACAGATAACGCTTAAAATGATTCCGGCGATCGCCATGCCCTTGCCGCCCTTCTTAGAACCAAGGATCCCCATGATCAGGCCGATAATGGATACCGGATAGCCGAAAAGCGGAATGCACCACGCAACCAGGCCGCACAGGCCGAGCACCAGCGAAGCGATGGACTGCCCTTTCTGCTCCGGTTGATTCCCCTCCGGTTGATAATACGGGGAACCGTTGTTAAAACCGTTTACATCTGACATAACTATTTTCCTCCCTCTCTATTTCCTGGAGCACCGGCGGTTAGCACAGGTGCCAGATTTCCTTATTGTACTGATCGATCGTGCGGTCTGAGGAGAAGAATCCTGCCTTGCTGATGTTGACAAGCATCTTCCTTGCCCAAGCCTTGCGGTCCTCATAATCCGCATAGATGCGGTCTTTCGCCGCTACATACTCCTTGAAATCCGGGAATGTCATGAACCAGTCTTTGTTCAGAAGCTCATAATACAGGCGCTCTAAGCACTCTGCATTCCCGACCGCTTTCAGTTCGTCGCTTACGATAAAGTCAACCGCTTTCTTGATGTCCTCGTCCTCATCGTAGTAATCCTTTGCACAGTAATCGCCGCGCTCATAACGTGCGATAACCGTCTCGGAATCCTCGCCGAAGGAATAGATGTTATCCTCGCCGACCAGTTCTGCGATCTCAACGTTTGCGCCGTCCTTCGTTCCAAGCGTTACCGCTCCGTTCAGCATGAACTTCATGTTGGAAGTACCGGATGCCTCTTTGGAAGCCAGAGAGATCTGCTCGGAAATATCGCACGCCGGGATCAGCTTCTCTGCAAGCGTTACGTTGTAGTTCTCTACCATAAAGACTTTCAGGTACGGGCTGACTTCCGGATCGTTGTTGATCACTTCCTGCAGGCACAGCAGCAGGTGGATGATGTCCTTTGCGATCGTGTAAGCCGGAGCCGCCTTCGCGCCGAAGAATGCGGTGATCGGTCTTTCCGGCTTCTTGCCCGCCTTGATCTCGAAATATTTATGGATGATATAAAGCGCGTTCATCTGCTGGCGCTTGTACTCATGCAGTCTCTTTACCTGAATATCGAAGATGGAGTTGTCGTCGATCTCCATATTCTGCGTATGCTTTAAATATTCTTTCAGTTCGGTCTTCTTCTCGCTCTTTACGGTTAAGAGCTTCTCCAGCACCTTGTCGTCGTTGACGAAGTTGCCCAGCTTCTCCAGCTCTGCCGCATCGGTCTTCCAGCCTTCGCCGATCAGCTCCGTTACCATCGCGGAAAGTTCCGGATTGCACTCCATGAACCAGCGGCGGAACGTGATGCCGTTCGTCTTGTTGTTGAACTTCTCCGGATACAGCTGATAGAAGTTGTTCAGCTCGCTGTTCTTTAAGATCTCGGTGTGCAGATAAGCAACGCCGTTGATGCTGTAGCCGTAATGGATGTCCATATGCGCCATATGAACGAGGCCGTCCTTGATGATATAGGTGCTCTCGTCGCTGACCTTGCCGCGGATGCGGTTGTCCAGCTCGCGGATGATCGGCATCAGCTGCGGAACGGCTTTCTCCAAGAAATAGATCGGCCATTTCTCCAGCGCTTCCGCCAGAATCGTGTGGTTGGTGTACGCGCAGACTTTCGATACGATCTCGATCGCCTCATCCATTAAGATCCCGCGCTCCTGAAGCAGACGGATCAGCTCCGGAATGACCATAGACGGGTGGGTATCGTTGATCTGGATCGCTGCGTAATCCGCAAGGTCATGCAGATTCGAGCCCTTTGCAACCGCTTCGTCCAAGATCAGCCTTGCGCCGTTGCTGACCATGAAATACTGCTGGTAAACGCGGAGCAGGCGTCCCTTGTCGTCGGAATCATCCGGATACAGGAAAAGCGTCAGGTTCTTCTCGATCTCTTCTTTATTAAAGTCGATCGTCTCGCCGACGATGGACTCGTCCACAGATTCGATATCAAACAAATGCAGCTTGGTCGTGCGGTTATTGTATCCGACTACGTCGATATCATACAGTCTGGACTGCACGGTAAATCCGCCGAACTGGATCGGATAAGAAGTCTCCGTGTAGTTCAGCCAGCTCTTGTCTGTGATCCACGGATCCGGAGTCTCTTTCTGCCGGCGGTTCTCAAATACCTGATGGAACAGGCCGTAATGATAATTCAGCCCCACGCCGTCGCCGTTTAAGCCCAGCGTCGCGATCGAATCCAGGAAACATGCCGCCAGACGGCCGAGACCGCCGTTTCCAAGGGACGGCTCCATCTCGATCTCCTCGATCTCCGCGAGATCCTTTCCGTTCTTTGCAAGCACTTCCTTGACCTCATCATACATCCCCAGGTTGATCAGGTTGTTGGATAAGAGCTTGCCGATCAGAAACTCGGCGGAAATATAATACAGCTTCTTCTTGCCTTCGTTGCTGACTTTCCCCGCTGCCTTCTCCTTCACAAGGTCCAGTAATGCAAAATAAATCTCTTCATTCGTGCTGACACTGATGCCCTTCTGAAGCTTTGTTTCAATCTCCTGCATAAACGCCATATGTTTTCCCTCCAAATAAAAAATTCATTTTCGTAGCTTACAGGTTCCAGTATACGGAAACTTTTCCTTTTTTTCTTGTCATATCCGCGCAAAAAGTGGTACAATCCTATCATGTAACAGACAAAGTCGGACGGCCCTTGCCGTTTCGGGAAACGCAGGAGGAAAAGGCATGAATATCCTGGAATACGAAAATTATCATGAAAACATCCCCCATGGGGACGTGGTTTTCCCGTACAATACTTATCCCTGTTCCATTCCTATGGATTTTTCCATCGTTCCGCTGCACTGGCACGACGAAATGGAGATCATCTATGTGAAAAAAGGCCAGGGGCTGATCACCGTGGATTTTAAGCAGTACCGCGCCGCGCCCCACACGATCGTGCTGATCCTGCCCGGCAGCCTCCACTCCATCGAACAGCTCGGCGATCATTCGATGGAATACGAAAATATCATTTTCCACCCGAATATGCTGCTTTCGAAAAACGCCGACCGCAGCAGCACGGACTTCATTCTTCCGCTCCTGCACGGCAAAATAACCGTTCCGACCGTATTCACGCCGGTTTATCCGTACTATGCGGACGTCTCCCGCTGCATCGACGCCTGCGATGAGATCTGCAAGACCAAGCCGCAGGGCTATGAACTGTTCATCAAGAGTATGCTGTTCCAGTTTTTCTTCATCCTCGATAACCGCTGCCGGAACCTCTCCCGGCCGCCGAAGGACCGCAAAACGCTCGAAAAGACGAAGCTCGTCTTAAAATACATCGAAAACCATTATATGGAAAAGATCACCATTTCTATGGTCGCAAAGGCCGCGGGATTCTCCGAATCCCATTTCATGCGCTATTTCAAGGAAACGATGGGAACCTCTTTCATCGAATACCTGAAAGACTACCGGCTGACGATGGCCGCGCGGCTGCTCGCCGGTTCCGATTCCACGATCCTGGAGATCGCATCCGAAGCGGGCTTTGAAAACCTGTCCTATTTCAACCGCACCTTTAAAAAACACTACGGCGTCACGCCGAGCCAGTACCGGAAGGGCTGGCACGCTTAAGAAGCGCGAAGAGCGCGGCGCAAAAAGCCCGGACGGCCGCTGCACCGGCCGGGATTCTCTGGCGCGCCGCGAAGCGAAAAGCTCAAAACGGCCGGCTGCTCCGGCCGGGGTTCTCTGGCGCGCCGCGAAGCGAAAAGTTCGAAACGGCCGACTGCACCGGCCGGGGTTCTCTGGCGCGCCGCGAAGCGAAAAGCTCGAAACGGCCGGCTGCTCCGGCCGGGGTTCTCTGGCGCGGCGCGTGAAATACCGGCGACCACACTAAAAGCAAAGATAACCAGCAACTCCGGCCAAAATCCCCGCTGCCGCGCCGCACAGCACGTCGCTTACAAAATGCACGCCGGTCAGGACGCGGACCGCGCCCAGCAGCACGCCCGCCGCAAATAACAGGGCGGCCGCCTCCGGCCACGGAGAAAGGCACAAATACGTCATGGCGATCAGAAACACGGAAAACACATGACGGCTCGGAAAAGATTTCCCTTTCGTCTTTTTCCCGATCGCGGAAGCAGTATCATACACTTCATACGGCCGCTTCCTGTTGACTGCGCGGCGGAACACCGTGATAAGGATCAGCGCATCCAGCGGCACGATGATCGCCCGCGCCAGGATCAGATCCTTTTTGCTCCAGAACCAGAACAGCAGAACCGGGTACGACACAAACACTGCCCCGGTCAGGATCCGGTTGGCCGTCTGCAGCAGCTGTGCAAGACGCGGGCGCTCCCGGAAATACGCCATCCGCTTCTGATATGTTTCCTTTTTCATTTCCCGTAATGCTCCGCCACCTGTTTCAGATGGCTGATGATCGGAAGGTGCTGCGGGCAGACACCCTCGCACTGGCCGCATTAGATGCAGTCTGAAG
>CANQDS010000121.1 GCA_947593655.1 uncultured Lachnospiraceae bacterium
GGGCGAAAGTCCCCTCACAGGCGGTCAGCGATATGCTCATGGAAGAATTTAATAAAATCGAGAAAGAAGAAAAGAAAGCAGCTAAAAAGAAAAAGCAGAAATAAGCATAAAAAGACCTTGCCGATATTCAGTTTCCAACTGCAACCGCACTGGTGTGCGGTTGTCGCGGCATTCGCCAAATGGAAATGCAAGCATTTCCACTTGGCTCATTGCTCGCGCAAATCAGCAAGGTTTTTCTATGCCATTGATGTAATTATTTAGTGCGTGATGTTATAAATGTTGCCAAATCGTTGCCAATACTTAAACAAATTTGCTTGAAACCCGCATAAATGCCGGCTTTTTCAATCCCATTTCATCACTCGAACTCAATCGTCCCCGGCGGCTTACTCGTCAGATCATACACAACCCGGTTCACCCCTTTCACCTCATTAATGATCCTGCCCATAACCGTCTGCAGCACCGCAAACGGAATCTCCGCCGCCTCCGCCGTCATAAAATCGATCGTATTCACCGCCCGCAGCGCCACCGCATAATCATACGTCCGCTCATCGCCCATAACGCCGACCGAGCGCATATTCGTAAGCGCCGCAAAATACTGGCCGATGCTCTTGTCCAAACCGGCCTTAGCGATCTCCTCGCGGTAGATCGCGTCGGCGTCCTGCACGATCCGCACCTTATCCGCCGTCACTTCGCCGATAATGCGGATGCCGAGCCCCGGTCCCGGGAACGGCTGGCGGAACACCAGCTTCTCCGGAATGCCGAGCTCCAGTCCCGCTTTCCGCACTTCGTCCTTAAACAGGCTGCGCAGCGGCTCGATGATCTCCTTAAAATCCACACAGGCCGGCAGGCCGCCCACATTGTGGTGGGACTTGATCACCGCCGACTCGCCGCCGAGCCCGCTCTCCACCACGTCCGGATAGATGGTTCCCTGCACGAGAAAATCCACGGCGCCGATCTTTTTCGCCTCTTCCTCGAATACGCGGATGAACTCTTCCCCAATGATCTTGCGCTTCTGCTCCGGTTCCTCCACGCCCGCAAGTTTTGCGTAGAAGCGCTCCTGGGCATTGACGCGGATAAAATTCAGCCTGTACGGTCCGTCCGGCCCGAAAACCTCCTCGACCTCATCGCCCTCATTTTTGCGGAGGAGCCCGTGATCCACAAATACGCAGGTCAGCTGCTCTCCGATCGCTTTCGCCATCATAACGGCAGCCACGGAAGAATCCACGCCGCCGGACAGGGCGCACAGCACCTTTCCGTTTCCGACCTTGTTTTTGATCTCCTGAATCGAATTTTCAACAAACGAATCCATGCGCCAGCTTCCCGCACAGCCGCAGATGCCGCGCACAAAATTGCGGAGCATCCTGCTGCCCTCTTTCGTATGGAGCACTTCCGGGTGGAACTGGATCAGATAGAGCTTTTGCGCCGCATTCTGCGCCGCCGCCACCGGGCAGTCCTTTGTATGCGCTGCGACTTCAAAGCCCGGCGCCGGCCGGGAAATAAAATCATTATGGCTCATCCAGCAGATCGTTTTTTCCGGTACTCCCTCAAACAGCGGGCAGTTCGTATCCACCGTGACTTCCGTCTCGCCGAACTCGCGGACAGGCGCCTTCTCCACCTTCCCGCCCAGAACATGCGTCATCAGCTGCGCCCCGTAGCACAGCCCCAGCACCGGGATCCCCAGTTCAAAAAGTTCCCTGGTATAAGTCGGAGAATCCGCCTCATAGCAGCTGTTCGGTCCTCCCGTAAGAATGATCCCCTTCGGATCCATCGCTTTGATCTGCGCAAGCTCTGTCCGGTAGGAATAAATTTCACAGTATACATTACATTCGCGGACGCGCCGTGCCACCAGCTGGTTGTACTGTCCGCCGAAATCAATAACAATGACTTTCTCCTGTTTCATGGCTGCTTCCTCCTCTTCTGTAGCCAAATTCCACCTGATTTTCTGTTTTAATTGCATAAGGGCTGCCGCACTAAGGAACATCAGTGCAAGGTATCGTGTCATATCATTGAGACATCATACGATAACCTGCTTCCTCCTTATTGCGACAGCCCCATTCACTTTCTATCTGTTTTATACCTTTTCAAAACGGCCGACTTCCGCCTGCAGTTCCAGGGAAATCTCATGATTGTTATCCGTCTCCACCTGAATCTGGGAAATCGCATTAACCAGATTGGAAGCATCTTCCGCAACTCCGGTAACACCCTTCGCACTCTCATCGACCGTGCAGGAAATATCATTAATTCCCGAACTCATGGATTCCATCGTATTGGTGATCTCGCCGGACTGATGGGCAAATTCATTCAGGATTCCGCTCATGACGTCCGCATCTTCCTTGTACTGATTGACAATATCCACGATCGCATCATAATCATTCATGACATTTCCGTTGATGTATTCCAGCATCTTAGAAGCATTGGAAGCCAGCTTCTCCACGGCGCTGATCACCAGATTACTGATATTCTGGATATCATTCGCCGTATCGCGGCTGTTGTCCGCCAATACCCGGATCTCATCGGCAACGACCGCAAATCCTTTGCCGGCCTCTCCCGCGCGCGCCGCCTCGATCGAAGCATTCAGCGCCAGCAGATTGGTCTGGCTTGCAATATCCAGAATATTTCCGGTCAGTTCGTTGATCTTCTCTACGCTGCGGCTTTCTTCCACCGCCTCCTGCAGCACGGTTCCAACCTCCTGAAATACCGTTACCGAATGCGCCTTATTATCCACCGCCTGCTTATGCATCGCCTGTGCACGCGACTGGATCGCGTCTACCTGCTTGGCGCCCTTTGCCGCGCTTGCGCTCATATTGCTGATCTGCTCCAGGATCTGGGCGCTTCCGTGCGCGATCTGATCCAGCGTGGAAGCGATCTCCTCCATGCTTGCCGCAAGCTCCTCGGTCGCCGCCGATACGCTTAAGGCGCTGTGGTTGGATTCGTCAACCTGATTCATGACCTCGTTCGAAGAATCCAGCATCTTGACCGACTCTTCCTGAATCTTGCGCATCAGATTCTGCAGACTGTCCATAAAACCATTGATCCCGGATGCAAGCTGGCCGATCTCATCATTGGAATATACCTGCATCCTCTGTGTCAGATCGCCCTGATTGTTCTCCATCTTCTCAACGATCCCGGACAATCGGGTGCTTGTTTTCTTCGCCGGCCCCGCGATCGTCTTTATAACGATAATAAAGAAGATGACGGCCAGTATAAGTCCCAGAGCAACCGCCGTAACATTAAAAATGTAGGAACCTACGATCCGGATGTTAATGATCCTCATGTTCTTGTTGATCTGGGCCTCCGCTTCCGAAATCGTTGCCTCGTCATTTGCATGTACCGCATCTTCGTACTTTTGGATGTTCGTCGTGATCTCCTGATTCTGGTCTTCCATGATGGAAAGCGACATGACGTTCAAAAAACAGATCACAACCAGAATGATTCCCAGCAGGGAAACCATCACCATAACTTTTCTCCCGATACTCTTCTTCATCATTTATCCTCCCTGTGCC
This sequence comes from uncultured Lachnospiraceae bacterium, assembly GCA_947593655.1. Lineage (GTDB taxonomy): Bacteria > Bacillota > Clostridia > Lachnospirales > Lachnospiraceae > Roseburia. The sequence continues at coordinate 3,504 of CANQDS010000121.1, forward strand.
TCGTAAAACATAATATAGTAATTATAGCAAACATATGTTATTTCGTCAATTTGCCGATAACAGATATTTAAAGCATATTTAAAAAATTGTTGCCGCTTTATTTGCGAAGCAGATTTACAAATGAACCCGCGCCGGCGCACTCTGCTTCTATGCCTGCTGATGAAGATATTTTTCCCTTGTAGCAAGTCCTCCCCGGATATGGCGTTCCGCTTTATTGGTATCCAGCACTTTTCTTGCCTGTTTCGCGAGCGAAGGATTGATCTGGATCAGCCGTTCGGTCACGTCCTTATGTACCGTCGATTTCGATATCCCGAACCGCTTCGCCGTCTGCCGGACCGTCGCATTGCTCTCGATAATATAATTTGCAATCTCAACGGCTCTTTCTTCAATATATTTTTTCATAAATATACCCCTGCAATACTTGTTTTTACATTATATGAAGCATTGCAGGGGATATGAATTTTTCTAAAATGAATTTTCCGCCGTTAATCCCGGTACAGATCTCTCTTATCAATGACGCGCACGGCCTTGCCCTCACTTCGGGTGATGCTCTTCGGCTCTACCACTTTCACGTCCACTTTGATTCCCAGCATGGATTTTAAGCCCTTTACAACCAGCGCCTCCCTTTCGGCGTTCGTCACCGAAGGATCCGCCGCCATCTCCGGCGTCAGTTCCACCTGAACCTCGATCTGGTCATGGTTGCCGATCCGGTCGACCACGATCTGGTAATTCGCCTGATAACCCTGTTTCAGCAGAACCGTTTCGATCTGGGACGGCCATACATTGACACCCTTAACGACCATCATATCGTCGCTTCTTCCCATCGGTTTGTGCATCCGGACATGGGTACGCCCGCAGGAACACGGTTTTCTCGTCAGGTAGCACAGATCCCGCGTGCGGTAGCGCAGCAGCGGAAACGCCTTCTTGGTGATGCAGGTAAATACCAGTTCGCCCACTTCCCCTTCCGGAAGAACCTCTCCCGTCTGCGGGTTGATGATCTCCGCGATAAAGTGATCTTCCTGGATATGCATTCCGGCCTGCTCCTCGCATTCAAAGGAAACTCCCGGCCCGGAGATCTCCGTCAGCCCGTAAATATCATAAGCCTTGATCCCTAAGGATTCTTCGATGTTATGGCGCATTTCCTCGGTCCACGGCTCCGCCCCGAAAATACCCGCTTTCAGCTTGATCTGATCCTTTAAGCCTCTTTCGTTGATGGCTTCTCCCAGATTCGCCGCGTAGGACGGGGTACAGCAGAGGATCGTAGAACCGAGATCGGTCATAAACTGGATCTGCCGGTCCGTATTTCCGGAGGACATCGGCAGCGTCAGGCAGCCAACCTTGTGGGAACCGCCGTTTAAGCCCGGTCCGCCGGTAAACAGGCCGTATCCGTAGCAGACATGGCAGACATCCTCCTTCGTTCCGCCCGCCGCAACGATCGCACGCGCACAGCACTCATCCCAGAGATCCACGTCCTCCTGCGTATAGAACGCTACGACTCTCTGGCCGGTCGTTCCGCTCGTGGACTGGATCCGCACGCAGTCCTTTAACGGAACGCCGAGCAGTCCGTAAGGATACTGCTCCCGAAGATCGTCCTTGGTAATAAACGGCAGTTTGTGCAGATCGCCGATCCCGTGGATATCGTCCGGCGCAACCCCCGCCTCATCCATTTTCCCTCGGTAAAATTCTACGTTGTCATAGACAAACTTTACCTGTTCTATCAGTCTTTCGCTCTGAAGCGCCTGAAGCTGCTCCAGAGGCATCGTTTCAATTTCCGGCTGATAATAGTTTTTCATTTCTCTTCTCCTAATCTTTTTATTTCCTGCCGGAAAACGCCCCGGCTGGATCTTGTGTTATGCTTCCCGTCCGAGCTCAAACGCTTTCCGATTCAGTTCCACGAACTTCTCCGGCACGCATTCCGCAATGGCGTCCTGCCACTTTTCGACCGGAATGTCAAAATATTTCGAAAGCCTTCCCATCAGCACCAGATTGACCGCTTTGGAAGAACCCGCCTGTTCCGCCAGGGAAAGGCAGTCCAGCGCGTCCACCTCTATGCCGAGCGCTTCCATTTTACCGACCAGATCGTCCGGATACTGCGCGGCTCCCGTAATGACCGGCATCGGATCGACCTCCTGCGTATTCAGCACGATCTTTCCGGACTCCTTCAAATACTCCACATAACGGGCCGCTTCCAGTTTCTCAAAGGAAACGATAAAATCCGCCTGCCCCTTATCAATGATCGGGGAATAGACTTTCTCCCCAAACCGGACGTAAGTAACCACGCTTCCCCCGCGCTGGCTCATTCCGTGGACTTCCGACACTTTCACATCATACCCTTCCGTCAGGAGCAGATGCCCCAGAAGTTTGCTGGCAAGAAGGGAACCCTGTCCGCCCACGCCGACAATCATAATATTTTTCGTCATTTCATGTACCTCCCTTATGCCTTCAGCGCGCCAAACCTGCAGAGCTGGCTGCAGACTCCGCAGCCCGTACAGAGCGTATTGTCGATCACTGCTTTCTTCTCTTTGATGCTGATCGCCGGGCATCCCAGCTTCATGCAGGATTTACAGCCCACGCAGCGTTCCTTCTCCACATGAAGCGGCGGGTTGTGCTTCACATATTTCAGAAGCGCGCACGGACGGCGGCTGATGATCACGGACGGAGCTTCCGCCGCCAGTTCCTCTTTGATCACCCTGTCGCATTCCTCCAGATCATACGGATCGACAACCGCAACGCGCGAAAATCCCATCGAACGGCAGAGGCTCTCGAGGTCGATCTTCCCGGCCGGATCTCCCTTGATATTGTAACCGGTCGTCGGATTCTGCTGGTGTCCGGTCATCCCCGTAATGGAATTATCCAGAATAATGACCGTGGAATTGCTCTGGTTATAGGCGATATTCGCAAGCCCCGTCATTCCGGAATGCATAAAGGTGGAATCCCCGATCACCGCGACCGTTTTCTTCTCGCTTTCGCTCCCCAGCGCCTTGTTGAAACCGTGGATCGCGCTGACGGACGCCCCCATGCACAACGTCATATCCATCGCGTTTAACGGGGCTGCCGCTCCCAGCGTATAACAGCCGATATCGCCGAGCACTGTGCAGTTGTTTTTGGAAAGCGTATAGAACAGTCCCCTGTGCGGGCATCCCGCGCACATGACAGGCGGCCTTCCCGGCAGCGGTTCGCCGAGGCTTCGAAACGGCGGGATCTCTGCCCCCAGTTTCTCCGCAATCAGATTCTGGCTGAATTCCCCCTCGACCGGCAGCACGTCTTTCCCGGTCACGGTCAGCCCCAGCTGCCGGCAGTGGTTTTCAATGATCGGATCCAGTTCCTCCACGACCGCCAGTTTTTCCACTTTCCCGGCAAAATCAAGGATCATCTGAACCGGAAGCGGGTTTACCATGCCGAGCTTTAAAATGCTGGCCGATTCCCCGAATACCTCTTTGACATACTGATAACTGGTGGAAGAAGTGATGATCCCGAGCTTCGTATCTCCCATCTCCACGCGGTTAAACGCACAGTTCTCCGCAAACTCCGTCAGCCTGCGGGTGCGCTCCTCCACGACCGGATGACGGCGGATCGCATTTCCCGGCATCATCACGTATTTCGCGATATCCTTCTGATACAAAACCGGCTCCCTCTCCACCCGTTCGCCCGGCTCGACAATGCTCTGGGAATGGGCCACGCGGGTACACATCTTGATCAAAACCGGCGTATCGAACTCTTCGGAAAGCTCATAGGCTTTCTTTGCAAATTCATAAGCCTCTCCCGAATCCGACGGCTCGAGCATCGGCACCTTCGCCGCGACCGCATAATGGCGGGAGTCCTGTTCATTCTGCGACGAATGCATCCCGGCGTCGTCCGCCACGTAGATCACCATGCCCGCGTTCACGCCCGTATACGAACAGGTAAACAGCGGATCGGCCGCCACGTTCAGCCCGACATGCTTCATGCCGCAGAAACTGCGCTTTCCCGCCAGAGAAGCTCCGAAAGCCGTCTCCATAGCAACTTTCTCATTCGGCGCCCACTCGCAGTAGATCTCGTCGTATTTTGCGGCTTCTTCCGTGACCTCCGTACTCGGGGTTCCCGGATAGCTGGAAACAACGCTGCATCCGGCTTCGTACAGGCCCCGCGCAAGGGCCTGGTTTCCTAACATTAATTGTTTCATCGTAAAATCCTTTCCTTGATGTACTCTCATAAAACTGCGGTTTTCTCTTTACTCATGCACTTATCTATGTATCATACCATTTTTTTGGCGTTTGGTAAATAAAATATGCATTGACTTTTCCGATTTTATGTATTAAAGTGAAAAAGTCTATTATTATTTTTTAAGAAAGGGATAAAGCTATGATGAAACTTATTCTACTCATTTTGTACTTCGCCGTTATGATCGGAATCGGCATCTACTGCCGGAAGAACGCAACCGACGTCAACGGCTTTGTACTCGGCGGCCGTGCCGTCGGTCCGTGGCTGACCGCGTTCGCCTACGGAACTTCTTATTTCTCCGCCGTTGTGTTCGTCGGCTACGCCGGACAGTTCGGATGGAAATACGGCATCGCCGCAACATGGGCGGGCATCGGGAATGCCATTATCGGCTCCCTCTTAGCATGGGTGGTACTCGGCCGCCGCACAAGGATCATGACTCAGCATCTGGACTCCGCCACCATGCCCCAGTTCTTCGGACAGCGCTACAACAGCAAAGCGTTAAAGATCGTGGCGTCCGTGATCATTTTTATTTTCCTGATCCCGTATACGGCATCTTTGTACAACGGGCTTTCCCGCCTGTTCGGAATGGCGTTTGACATCGACTATTCCGTCTGTATCGTCCTGATGGCGTGCCTGACCGCGGTCTACGTGATTGCCGGCGGCTACATGGCGACTGCGATCAACGATTTCATTCAGGGACTGATCATGCTCTTCGGCATCGTTGCCGTGATCGCGGCCGT
>CANQDS010000122.1 GCA_947593655.1 uncultured Lachnospiraceae bacterium
TCCTGTAACCCCCGTTTTTTCCATTATACCATTACGGATATTTCTGTACAATCACCCTGTCCATTTCTGCAATACTTTTTCCAGCCTTTTAAAATCACAGCTTAAGGCTGCGCCGCGCCCAATCCTTTATATTCCAAAATACCGCAGGATCATCATGGCAGTATCCTCCTGTCCGCTCCGGTTTTCGCCCAGAAATTCCTGCACATCTTCCTGCATCAGTTCCAAAATATCCTTCAGTTCATAGACTTCGCCCAGCGTCCGGTTGAGCCGCTGGCGCATATGTTCTTCACTGTACTGCATGTTCTCTTCGTTTTCGGCATCCGTTAATCCTTTCGTATAGAAAAACAGCAGATCGCCCTGCGTCAGCCGCACCGACTGCTGCCAGAAAGGCACTTCTGCCATGCTTCCCAGCACGAAACAATCCTTTGCCGGAAGCGGTTCAAATGTTCCGCCTGCGTGTTTCAGCAGCGGTATGCGATGCCCTCCGTTCACATAGGAAAAGACACCTGTGGACAAATTCAATATTCCCAGAAAAGCCGCCGTAGTCATCCCTTCGCTGCTCTCGCTGAGCTGATTGTTCGTCTCCGCAAAAACCCGTTCCGGCTCGAACCCAAGCCGGGCGTAATTCTTAATCAAGGTCCGCGTAATGACCATCAGCAGCGCCGCCGGAATGCCGGTTCCGTTGATATCGCCGATGACCACTGCAAGGCGGTTTTTGTCCACCAGAAAAAAATCATAAAAATTTCCGCTCGTATTTCCGCTTGCCCGCAATACGGCATAAATATCAAACTCCGTTCTTTCCGGAAATGCCGGAAAACTTCTAGGAAGCATACTCGTCTGGATCTGCATCGCAATATTCAGTTCTGCTCCGATACGCTCCTTCTCCGTCATCACATCTTTCAGATTGACCATATAGGAACGCAGCGCATCGACCATGCTCGATATATTCGCTGCCAGCATATAAACCTCATCCTGAGAAGAGACTTCCACCTTTTGGTAGAGCAGTTCTTCGGGTACGACGCCGTCTTTCAACTGCTGCACAAACGAATCGGTACCGGCCGATAATGCCGTAACCGGTTTCGTAACCTTGCGGTCAAGGACAAAGAGAAAAATCCCGATGGACAGTACGGCAAAAAACGCAACGCACAGACACGTGGTAAACAGGTACGCTTTCCGGTCGTTGTGCATTTTATTGATATCCATATCTACGCCAAGGACCGCCACCGGATCGCCTGCACTGTCATGTACTACGGTATAGCACGTCAGGAGATGCCCGTATTCCGCAGTGTTGTTCTCCTGCTGCAGAATTCCCGGCTTGTCGTAACGGATCGCATCGCGGAAAACGGCCAGTTGATTCTGGTCAAACGCTCCCTCTTCGCATTTTTCGCCCATATAGCTGTAGATGGATTCAATCGGCTCCCCGGTCGCAAGTTCTTCATCCGATTTTGCATTGATCACATAGCACGCACTGGCAAGATCGTCCAAATCTTCAAAATAGACCGCATACAGATACCGGATATCCGCGGAATTTTTGACCGTATTGATCTCCATACGGGCGGCATCGTAATCCTCTCCCATGCTGCGCGCAGCGACCAGATCTCCCATCGAATATTTCCGGAAAGCGGCAGAAGCGGCATTGACCGCCGCAGCCGCATATTTTACATACCCCTCATATACGTTGCGGGAAAACTGCGTATAGCCGACGACCGTAAGAATCGCCGTAAGCGCGCTCATCACAACGACCGTAAGCAGAATGACCCTTTTCTTTAATCCCATGGCATGTTTCATATTCCTATTCTCCCTGATACTGATTATAAATCTTGCTGGCCGAAATCAGCGCCTCCAGCGTCATCGTTATCTTTGTCTCCCTCATAGTATCAATATTCAGCACCAGAAACGGCGGAGTAATATAAACCTGCGGCAGTTCGGAGAGTTCTGCGCCTGCATGGTACGCCGCCATATTATCTGCTGCAAAGCGCCCGATATTCTCATAATCATACATTTCCACTGCCGCAAGCGCTCCAAACCGCACATCTTCCGTACTGTTGATTGAAAAGACCGGAATCCCCTTTTCGATAAACGGCCGGAGCGATTCCCGATAGTCCTCCGGATTCAGAAGCGTCGTTGTCAGGATATACACCCCAATCCCGCTCTCCGCCAGCTTTTTATGGGCGGACAAGAGTTCGTTCCTGTAATTTTCATATGCCTCCCCGGTATCATCAAAATCATCGGAAACATATTCCTTTACGACATCCAGTCCGTTAGCATCGGCAAACTCATCCACGCTGGCCGCGCCGCTGTAGACATACGCCGTCGGCGTGTTATTATAGACGATGCCTATTTTCTCCGGCCCGAAAATATCCTGCATAACGGTAAGCGCTCTTTCTTCCACTCCGGTATTCACATGCGCCCATGCGCGGCCGTTTCCCGAAAACTCAACTCCCCCGGAAATGCCCACTCCCACCGGATCACTGGCTATGAAATTCATATACGGAACATCGCTGCAGTCCCGAACGGCAAGTCCGGCCGTCGTTCCCATCGTGATCATCAGATCGATATCGTACTCTTCTATTTTTTCTGCGAGAAGGTTCTGCGCCTCTTCCTCGGAAAGATCCAGAAAATCCCCCCGGGAAAGATCAAAGAAACCCTCTTGTATAAAAGTAAAATTCCCGCTCTCTGCCGTACACAAAACATCCCAGACATCTTCCGCCGCTGCCCCCTGCGACATGCCTGAAAGCTGCTGCGAACGGATCTCTCCGAGTCCGGTAAGTCCCATTCCGATCCAGAACAGCTCATAATCATACTCGTAATAATCACTTTCCTGACAGTAACCTACCCGGAGATTTCCCCGGCTGCCTTCTTTTTCCGGTGCATCCTGTACATCCGCCATGACCGCAGACGGCCGTTCTGCGCCCCGGAACAGTCCTGCGGATAAAACGATAATCAGAAGCACGCCGACTGCTGCTCTATATTTTCTCATTTTGGATTTCCTCTTCTCTTCTTTGACCGGCCGCGAAATGATACAGCAGGAATACCACTGCCAATACAACTGCGATTCCGCCGACCAGCATAAGTCCCCTGCTTCCATACAGCATCACAACGCCGAAGATGACAGGCGCTGCCGCTCCGATCAGACTGCTGAAAAAACCTTCTATGCCGAGTGCATAGGAAAATCCGGCCTTTTTTGCAAACGGCAGCATATATACATATTCAAACTGAATGCTCGGCATGATCCCGTCTGCAATACCGATCAGAAGAACCAGCAGAACGGCCGGCAGCACCGCATTCTTTGCCGCAAAAGCGATCATGACGGCCGAAAGCAGAAGCAGGATCACCGCCATTAACCCTGCCGCGGAAAACTTCTTCGCCAGAACCGGGCAGACCGCCGTTCCAATGTATGCGGAGGCAACGCCGTAGAACATCATCACAAGGCCGATCACGTCCGTCGTAATCCCGACGCTGTTGGCATAAACCGGAAAGAAATAGTCCACAAACATCATGATGAAATAATACGGAATGATCACGCAGAGAATATAGGCCAAAAACCGCAGATCCGGTCCTTTTCTGTTCCATGCGCTTACCGCTTCGGCTCCTTCTTCCTCCGCTTCCACGCGCGGTTTGACATCCATGCCAAAGTACAACAGGATCAGAAGCACCGCGATTCCGATGATCCCCATAACAAGATACGCTCCCGAATATCCAACGATCGACGCGATCAAAGCTCCGATTGATGCCGCGCAGGAATAACCAATGATGATCGCGGCATTCGAACCGGCCGTATAGTCCGCCATATCCGCTTCCGAAGCGACTGCAACCGCATAAATATCAATTCCCATCTTCGCAAATCCAAGTCCTACGCCCATCAGCATCTGCGCCAGAATAAACGGGATCGGCGCATCCGCAAAAGCCGATGCAAACGTACCGGCGATCATTACCGCCATCCCGCCGGCAGCGGCCGGTTTCCATCCCTGTTTTTTTATGAAAAGCCCGGAGAGATACGAGGTAATCATAGAAATAAAAACCTGCGCGGACAACGGGATCGACATCAGCAGTTCTTTCGGGATCGTCCAGCCGAAGAGGACGACCGGCTGATAGATCTCATTGAGGACAATGGACATGAAAGCCACCGCCATGAAACGAAATCCGGCAAAAAAGAAAGAGATTCCCTTTACCACGCCGAGCGTCTCTATCGTTTTGTGTTCTCCGTTGTCGATCCTGCCGCGCCGCCTCCGGCTGCTGCCGCTTATCACATCGATCAAAAAGCCGAGCACTTCCCCGGAAAGCATGAACGCCGTTACCATCGTTACGATCACGTTTAAAATAGCGGCATTTACTTTTCCGCGGATATAATCCCCGGAAATGAGAACGGTCAGATAATATTGCTCTCCCGCATCATCTTCCGGAAGCATCCTGTACTGCGCCTCTTCTGACGGAGCCTCCCTGCTTAAGCGCAGCGCCTCCACCTGACTGCTGTTTTCTGCAATTTCTGCAAAATACGCATCTGCATCCCGGATATCGCTGTATTCAACGCCCTGATCGATCAGCCTCTCGATATTGGTACTGTTCTGCTCTAAAAGATTTCCCGAAACTTCTTCCGCCAGAGAGCGGTAACCGTTCTGCAGGATCCGGTAAGTCGAGATTAATGTTCCAATACTTAAAACAAACACAGTAAAAAGGATCATTCTGCGCAGTTTCTTCCGGTCATATCCATGCCGGACAAAATGAAAAAGTCCTTCAAACAACAGGGAACCGGCAAGGGAAGCGATCAGCGCGCGAAATAGGATGCTCCTGACATACGGCGCCGAAACGCCGGTCATGCGCGCCTGCGGATAAGAGATCCCTACATAGCCTTCCGTTTGTTCCCTGCCTGCAATCGCCTGAAGAATATTCTGATCAAAGCCTGTCTCATATAGCAGGGCTTCCTCGCCCGAAGCTTTCAGTTCTGCGATATGTTCCCCGGTCTCTTCCGGCGGTTCCATTCCGTAGAGCGGATTCCCTTCATCGTCCACAATAAAGATCTGATCCGTTCCGCAGTAATCTGCAATCTCCTCAAGCACCGCATCGATGCCATAATAATTTTCCAGATCACGTCCGTATTTTAACGCATATTCGCAGCGCTCCATAAGCGTGGCAAGCACCGCCGCCGTATTCTCCGCTTCCGCTTCAACGGTGCTCTTCCGAAGCGCGTACGCATTCAAAGCCGCCGACAGATATGTGATGATAAAGATAAACAGGATGATCATACCTTGAAAAACCAGGCTTTTCTTTTTTCTCATGAAAGACTCCGCCCTTCCAAACCGTACCGCTTTGCTCCGCTTAAAATAATCTCTTTTAACACCTCGTCATAAGTCTTTCCGACAGACCGGGCGCAGCTTTCAAACGGACCGTCCTTGCTTAAACCCGGTCTTGGCGTAATCTCGATCATAACCGGTTCTCCCTTTTCATCCAGCCGGAAATCACAACGTCCGAAGTCGCGGCATTCCATATGCCGGTACAAACGAAGCGCCGACTCCATCATCGTATTCATGACCCGGTCACTCAGCTTGACCGCTTCGTAGCGGGTCAGATCCCGGCATTTGCACTCGACCGAATACAATTCCACATCCGAACCGTCTTTTTTCAGAACCGTACCGACATTTAATGCATAAGCGCTCTTTCCTGTACCGACGATCGGCACATACAGTTCTTTCCCCGGTATAAATTCCTCGATCAGCACCGGCTCCTGATAATTCAAAAAATCATTTTCGACTGCCGCAGATAATTCATCGCCGCTTCTGACAATAAAAACTCCCATGCTGCATCCTTCATTGTTTGGTTTTACAATGAGCGGATAAGAGAGTCCTTCCTTCTGAAGAGCGGTAAAAACATCCTCCCGGCGGAACGGTTCTTCTTTTTGATATTCCACATAAATCCCCCGCGGGAAACGGATCCCCAATTCCTTTGCGATCAGCTTCGTGTGGTATTTATTCTGGGCAATTCCCACGCAGTAAGCATCTCCCCCGATATAAGGGATACGGTTCAGTTCCAAAAGCGCCGGCACAATGGATTCCCGGTTCCTTGACGCAATTCCCTCGTCGCAGACAAGAACGATATCACAGTCCAGCGCGCCGCTTTTTAACCTCTCGTTTAATTTGTACATATTTCCGATCAGAACAGGTTCAAATCCGATGCGCCGGATGCCCTCCTCCATATAATCGATTTCCTCCGGAAGACAGTAATCGGCGTAAATCAGGCTGTCTTTCTCAAATCCGTAATCGGACGGAAGATCATACGTCAGTCCTACCCGCATACTCATGCCCATATTCTTTCTACCTCCTGAATTTTACCGCAGTGTGATCCGAGAGCCCCTGCAGAATGATATAATCTTTTGTTTCTTCCAGCACATGATTCTTCTCTACCGTTACCTTGCCGCCGCTGCTGCCGTATGCGTCAATGACGAATTTCGGTACGGCATATCCGGGCAGCCGATAGCGGAGTTCTTCCACAAGCGCTACGCCCTCCTGATAATCCGTTGCAAAATGCGCCGTTCCCGATACCCGGTCGCACAGATACAGATAGTACGGTCTTACGCGCAGTCCGATCAGTCTGGTGTAAAGTTCCTCTAAGACATCCGCATCATTATTGATTCCTTTTAAAAGCACGCTTTGGTTTCCAAGCGGGATTCCGCGGTCGAGCAGCCTCCCGCACGCTTCTCTGACCGGACCAGTCACTTCTTTCGGATGATTAAACTGGGTAAATACCCATAACGGATGGTACTTTTTGAGCATGTCGCACAATTCATCCGTAATTTTCTCCGGTTCCGTAACGATGGCTCTGGTTCCGACGCGGATGGTATTCACATTCGGCAGGCTGTAAAACCCCGCCAGATACGTTTCCAGCGTTTTCAACGGCAACGCGAACGGATCTCCTCCCGTAATCAGAATATCATTGATCTTGGGATGGCATTCCACATAGGAAAGAGCCGCCGGCAGCGCCTCCGTCGTACAGACTTCTTCATTCATAACCGTATTCTTTCTGGTACAGTGGCGGCACACCGTATAACAGGTATTGGAGCACAGAAAAGCCGCCCGCGACCGGTATTTATGCACCAGAAACGGAACATGTTCGTATTTTTTCTCGTTTAACGGATCGGCACTGTACCAGTCGGGATTTTTACATTCTTCTTTGGACGGAATGCACTGCTTTCTGATCGGATCATCGGGATCGTTCCAATCGATCAGATGAAAATAATAATCCGAAACAGCCATCCGGTATTTTCCCGCTGCCTTTTCGATCTCCTTTTTCTCCTGTTCGGGCAGCGCGATCCCTTGCTCTGCCAGCCTCATAAAAAGCTGTTCCGGTGAAGTTATCATGATTCCGGTTCCTCCTCGTTATTACCCGATATTGATGCACTAATAAATTTCCAGATAGGAAAAAGAGTTCTCCTGCATTTCCTCTCCGGAAGCATCTTGCAGATATTGATCGCACAGATGCAGATACTCCTTTGCCGCGCCGTCCATACGGTTTGCTTTCAGCACTTCAATAAAATGCAGCCTTGCATCGTAGTATTTTTTCTTCTGGAAAAGATCCACGCCCGTTTCAAATAACAGGCGCGTCTTGCGCTTTCCGTTTTTATCCGCTGCTTCATCGCCGTCGTAAACATCGTAAAGATCCTCGGTTTCTCCGGTCGCTTTCCGGTAAATGCTGCCGAGGTATCTTCCGTTATAATTTTTTTCAAAATCCGCGATCTGCTCTTTCAGGCTGCCGGAGATCAGGATCCGCGTCCGGTACTTCGGCGCCAGCTCCTGAAGGAAATCCGCCAGACCTGTGGTATCGGAAACCGTCATGATCCCAAAGCGCCTTTCATGTCCCGCCACACCGACTTTCACATCTCCATAGCTCAACCCAATGGTATATTCTTCTTCGATTCCCGCTTCATTCAGCGCCTCGCAGACCGATACGGCAGCTTTCAGCGCCCGCTCCGGCGAATTCAGGAAAAAAGCCAGAAATCCGGCGCGTACAAATTTGTCGATCTCACCCTCCTGATACAGGATGCAGGGAACCGCCAGACTTAAGATCCGGTTTACAAAAGAAAAAATCCCCGCCGCATCTTTCTGCCGGACGATCGTATCAAATCCGTCAATATTAATGGATAAAACCGCCGCCCGGACGCTTTTCTCCGCGCCGATCTGCAGCGCGTTCAAGTTTCCGTCCTGAAGCAGTCCAAAGAGCCGCTTTGGCAGCATGGCGTCATAGAGTTCCTCCCTTCTGCCCGCCTCTTTTAACTTTTCTTCGCTCTCACGCAGGGTTTTTGACAAACCCCGTTTCTGCCGCAGCAGCAGAAGCGCCCAGATGAAAAAACCTGCCGCAAAGAGCACCGGCACGATGATCATTTCCCGCATTTTCTTTTCCTCCGTCTTCGTGCGTATCCGCCTATTTTACCTGTACGTT
>CANQDS010000123.1 GCA_947593655.1 uncultured Lachnospiraceae bacterium
TCCGACAAATCCCAGAAACTATTGATTTTTCAACAGCTCCTGGGATTTTTGATGTCATAAAGTGTCAAAGATGGGATCATGCTGTTCTTTTGAAAAGAGTGTACCTTCTTTGGTGTACAATATTACGGACAGTACCGGCCTAACGGACATGAAATCCGCGTTCCGATTCCACTGCGGGGATCAGTTTCGTGTCGATCCGGTCGATCCGCACATACGATCCCTGATTGATCATCTTCAAAAGCTGGTTGATCTGTTTCTCCGTTCCCTGCGCTTCCATCTGCACCGTTCCGTCCCATTCATTCCGCACCCAGCCGGTCACGCCGAGCCCTTCCGCCGCATAGCGTGCGCGGTAGCGGAATCCGACGCCCTGCACCTGTCCGCAGAAGATCATGTGTTTTCGGATCATCGGTTCCATACGCTAAAAATTCTGTCCGTTCCAGCCCCAGTCCTTTACCCCGTGGTAGGTAACATAGACCGCGTTTCCCGGAATCCCCAGCTCCTTCTCATAGATTCTGCAGATTTCCGCAGTCATTCGGTTGTACGCGTCGGAAGAAGCGTTCCCGAACAGGCTGACGGAAACGTAAGCGCCCTTGTCCAGTTTCTTTCCCGCCATATACAGATCGTAATTGTCCTCAATCCCGACCATCAGGAAGTTTTCGGATTTGCCGATCAGCGATACGGCTTTCCCCAGTTCGGATTTAATGGTTTCCCTTTTCTCCGGTGCGACCGGAAGCGTGATCTTTGAATCAATAAACGGCATTGTTCAATCTCCTTTTCCATAATTTTTTCCAAGAACAGGACGCGGGCTTTGCGTTCCCGCTCCAATCCTTCTGAAATAGGAACAGTTTAACACAGGATCTGCGAAAAAACAAGTCGGCGCAGCTTGTAACAGTTCAGTCCAGTAACAGTTCAGCCTTCCGGCTTCACAGTTAGAACTGTTACTTTGAACTTCACTTTTTCCCGAATCCGTCTTGAAGTTCCCGCATAGACTTTGGTATAATAGAAAGCATAAATCCGAAATATTCATAGAAAGAGAGGCGAGGCAGTTTATGCATACTTTTCAACCATACCCGATCGATCTGTTGGAGATGAACCCATTCACGAAAATCGGCAGGGAATGGGCGCTTGTGACTTCCGGCACGAAGGCGAAAGTCAACACCATGACGGTAAGCTGGGGCGGCGTCGGCGTCCTCTGGGGCAAAAACGTCACTTTTATTTTTATCCGCGACTCCCGCTACACCAAAGAATTTATTGACCAGGGGGAATTTTTCTCCCTTGCTTTCCTTGACGAAACCTACCATGCCGCCCTGCAGTACTGCGGCTCCCATTCGGGGCGCGACAATGACAAATGGAGCGAGGCGGGACTTACCCCGGCTTTCCGGCACAGCATTCCATATCCGGACGAGGCCAATCTCGTGATCCTCTGCCACAAAATGGCGGCGGTTCCGATCACGGAAAATACTTTTACAGATAAAAATATCATGAGCAAATGGTACGGCGACAAAGATATGCACACAATGTATGTCGGCGAGATCCTGGATGTGATGGCAAGATGATCCGGCTGCCGGAATTTCCGGCGCCGCATGAGGAAGGAAAGCTGCTGCTTTTCCTTCCTCTTTTATTTCAATTTTCAAGACATTTCTCAGGCAAAGAAGCCGGCAAACCGGATTCTTCACAAGGTGCATCTTCCAAGGTATTTCCTAAGCAAAGAATCCGGCAGGCCGGATTCTTCACGCGCGCTCTCTACCGGCACCCCGTACTGATCGATTCGATCGCGACTGCGCCGCCCCTTACGATCGAGATATGACGGTACTTCGACTTCAAAAGCGCGATCAGTTCATTATTTCTGCGGGAAGTCAGCTTGCACTCCAGCAGGATACTGTCATTCCCGATATCCACAACGTCAACTGAAAATACCTGTGCGATCCGGAACAGCTCCGCCTTATCTTCGGCGTCGATCCCGGTCACTTTCGCATAGAGGATCTCTTTCATATGAAGCGGCACATCGGTCAGATCGATGACCTTGATGACTTCCACCATGCGGTTTAACTGTTTTTTGATCTGCTCAAACGTAATATCGTCGCTGGTGACGCAGATCGTCATGCGCGAAATGCTCTCGTCTTCGGTAGTTCCCACGGTAAGGGACTGGAGGTTATAGGATTTCCCGGAAAACAGGCCGGAAACCTTCGCCAGTACGCCGATCTGATTCTCCACATAGAGCGCAATCCAGCGGTTTTTCATATCTGACATCTCATTCCCTCCTTACTTTAAGATCATTTCGCTCATGGGATTGCCGCCCTGCACCATCGGAAGCACGATCTCGTCCGAAGCGATCATAAATTCAATGATCGTCGGCGCATCGGTATGTTTCTTCGCCTCTTCAAACGCCGCGTCGATCTCTTCTTCTTTTTCAACGCGGATCCCGCAGGCCCCGTAGCTTTCCGCAAATCTGACAAAATCCGGCACATACGGCGGGCATCCCCCATTCGGACCCTTGCAGCCGTTTCCGCAGGAAACGCGCCGCCTCAAACAGGTGCTCGCATAGCGCTTTCCGTAAAAAAGCTGCTGCATCTGGCGCACCATTCCCAGATAATAATTATTCAGGATGCAGATTGTAACCGCGGTTCCTTCCGCGACGGCCGTCGCCATTTCCTGCATATTCATCTGAAAGCCGCCGTCCCCGGAAATGCAGACGACATCACGGTCAGGATGCGCCAGCTTCGCCCCGATTGCCGCCGGAAAACCGAATCCCATCGTTCCAAGGCCGCCGGACGTGATCAGGCTGCTGCCGCGGTCCAGCTCCAGATACTGGGTTGCCCACATCTGATGCTGCCCGACGTCGGTAACATAGATTCCGCCGGGAAAGCTGCTGTTGATATGCTCCATGATCATCTGCGGCGTCATGCCGCGGTCACGGCGCATCGCAAGCGGATTCTCATTTTCCCAGATCTTGATCTGGTTCTGCCACGCAGCGGTCTTCTTCGGTTCCGCCCATTCCAGCAGTTTTTCCAGAGCCAGATCCGCGTCTGAAACGACCGGCACATCCACTACGACATTCCGGGAGATCGAAGCCGTATCCACATCGATATGGACGATCTTCGCCTTCGGCGCAAATTCATTCAGATCTCCGGTAATGCGGTCGTTAAAACGGGTTCCGATGGAAAAAAGCACATCGCATTCGCTGACCGCTTTATTGGCCGCATATTTTCCATGCATTCCGCAGTTTCCGACATAGAGGGCGTGCTTCGTCGGGATCGCGCCCTTCCCCATGATCGTCGTAACGACCGGAACATTTTCCTTTTCCGCAAATGCAAGCAGGCGTTCGTTGGCATGGGAGATGTTCACGCCGCCGCCCGCTAAGATCAGCGGTTTTTTCGCGGAGCGCAGAAGCTTATACGCCCGTTTCAGCTGCCCGACATGGACGCTGGAATTCGGTTTGTAGCCGCGGATCTCCACATGCTCCGGATAAACGGACGGGCCTAAAGCCGTCTGGATATCCTTCGGCAGATCGATGAGCACCGGCCCCGGCCGCCCGGTTTTTGCAATATAAAACGCCATTTTGATGATGCGGCCGAGTTCTTCCCGGCTACGCACCGTAACGCTGTATTTGGTAATGCTTCTGGTGATCCCCACGATATCGACTTCCTGAAAGGCGTCGTTTCCAATCAGGGCAAGCGGCACCTGTCCGGTAAAACACACCAGCGGAATGCTGTCATAATGCGCATCCGCCAGACCGGTGACGATGTTCGTCGCTCCGGGGCCGCTCGTCACCAGACAGACGCCGACTTTGCCGGAGGAACGCGCATAGCCCTCCGCCTCATGGATCAGCCCCTGTTCGTGACGCGGCAGAACCATGTGGATCGACTCGTTTTTGTATAATTCATCAAAAAGATCCGTCACCGTTCCGCCCGGATACGCGAAAATGGTATCAACGCCCTCTTCTTCCAATGCTTTTACGAATAATTTTCTTCCTGTTATATCCATCCGTTCACCCTCTTATCTGCTCAATCCTGCACCTTATCCGCAGGCGTATTTGCTCAATTCCGCACTTCATCCGCAGCCCGCCGTATCAGATCAATCCGGACACTTTCAGCAGATAGATCCACCCGGTCAGGGTAAATGCCGCCAGAAGCGTGGTCATGACGACAATACTCGCCGTCAGCACCCCGTCGTTTCGCATGTTTTTCGCCATGATGTAGCAGCTCGGCGTAGCGGGTGCCGCCAGCATGATCAGGATCGCGATCATTTTCTCCCCGGTAAAGCCCATCCATGCGGCGATCGGCACAAACACCAGCGGCTGGATCACCAGCTTGATGGCGGATGCCCACAGCGTCGGCCGGATCTTCGCAAGCGCTTTCCTTCCTTCAAAACCGGCTCCCAGGCCGATCAGCGCCAGCGGAGTCGCCAGCTGCGCAACGGAACCGATCGTTTTATCGACCAGAACCGGGAAATCCACCCGCAGCAGAGCCGCCAGCAGCCCCAGAAGGATCGCAATAATGATCGGGTTTTTCAAGATATTGACGCACGCCTCTTTGATCTTTCCGGTTTCCCGCTCCCCGGAACCGTCCGCTTCAAACGTCAGTACGATCACTGAAAAAATATTATACAGCGGAACCGCCCCGACGATCATTAACGGCCCCATCGCGGAAGTTCCGTATACGTTGTTGATAAACGCCATGCCCATCACGGCTACGCTGCTGCGGAACGACGCCTGCACAAATGCCCCGCGCATCGTCCGGTCCTTAAGGAACAGTCTCGTAAGCCCCCAGATCGTCCAGAAGCAGACCGTACTCGAAAGCGCGCAGAACAGGACGAATTTCAGGTCGAATACCGTCCGGATATCCACCGAGGAAATATCCCGAAACAGCAGAACCGGAAGCGTGACCGCAAAATTAAACCGGTTTGCGACCGTCACAAACTCCCCGCTTAACATCCCGATCCGGCGCAGGGTCCAGCCGATCACCATGACCAGAAAGATCGGCATGGTGATATTGATACTGAATATTAAGTCACTCATTTATTTCACTTTCTCGTATTTGTAGAAAAAGAACTCAAGATCAAAATACGTCTGTTCTTCGCTGTCAGCCGTAATCCGCCACTCCGGGCGCGCATCCAGATCCGGAAAATACGCATCCGCATCATAGGCGTAATTGATCTTCGTGATATGGGCGGTATCGCATTCATCCAGAAGCTGCCGGTAAATGCTCTCCCCGCCGATGACATAGATATCATTGCTGTCGTATTCTGACAGTTTTTCCCGCAGCTCTTCCAGCGAATGGACGACGAGCGCGCCCTTCGCCCGGAAGCCGGGATTGTGCGTCAGCACGATATTCGTCCGGTTTTTCAGCGGAAGGCCGTTCGGAAAGCTCTCTAACGTCTTTCTTCCCATCACGACCACTTTCCCCGTCGTCGTTTCGCGGAAAAATTTCTGATCCATCGGGATACGCACCAGAAGCTGGTTGTTTTTCCCGATGCCCCAGTTTTTGTCAACTGCTGCAATCAGATTCATAAAGCCCTCCTGTCCTTATACGGCAACCGGAATGTTTAAGATCTGCGGCCCCGTTTCGTAATCGGTGATCCGGATATCGTCTTTGGTGAACCGGTAAAAATCCCGGATCTCCGGATTGAGCCAGAATTTCGGAGCCGGATGCTGCTCTCTTGTGATCAGCTCCTTCACCAGTTCCACATGCCGGTCGTAAATATGGGCATCCGCGATCACATGCACCAGTTCCCCGGCATTCATATCGCAGACCTGCGCCAGCATATACATCAGAACCGCGTACTGGCAGACATTCCAGTTATTGGCGGTCAGGACATCCTGCGAACGCTGGTTTAAGACCGCATTCAGCGTCAGCCGGTCCTCGCCCTTCTTCTGCGTGACGTTAAAAGTCATGCTGTATGCGCACGGATACAGATTCATCTCATGCAGATCCTGATGCACATAAAGATTGGTCAGGATCCTGCGGCTGAACGGATTGTGCTTCAGATCATAGAGGACGCGGTCCACCTGATCCATCATCCCCTCTTTATACTGATGCTTCACGCCGAGCTGATAACCGTAGGCTTTCCCGATCGAACCGTCCTCATCCGCCCACTCGTCCCAGATCGTACTGTCCAGATCATGAATGTTGTTGGATTTGCGCTGCCAGATCCAGAGCATCTCCTCCGCCGCCGTTTTGACCGCCGTTCTGCGCAGCGTGATCGCCGGAAACTCCTTCGAAAGGTCATAGCGGTTGACAACGCCGAATTTCTTGATCGTATAGGCGCTCGAACCGTCCTCCCAATGCGGGCGCACCAGTTCCCCCTCCGTACTCGTTCCGTTCTCCAGAATGTCTTTGCACATGCTGACAAAAACCTGATCTGCATAGCTCATGGAAACTTCCCATCCTTTCGTTCCTTGTTACGGCTGCTCGATAAACAGCACGCCCAGCGTTCCCCAGCCGCAATGGCTCGATACGACGCCGCCCGCGCGGGTAATGAGGATCTCATCAAAATGCTCCAATGACTGCAGATATTCGCGCACGGCATCAATGGCCGCCGCATCGCATCCGGAGTGGGTGATGAAAACCCTCTCCTTTTTCGCCCGCAGAAGCTGCGGCTCCATATCTTTGGCGTAAGAAAGGATCGCACCGGCCAGTTTCCCGCGGTATTTCTTCTCCGCGCCCATGATCCCGTCCTTCACGACGATCTTCGGGTGCAGCTTCAAAACGCTTCCCGCCATCGCCGCCAGTCCGCTGCAGCGTCCGCCGCGGTAAAGATAAGTCAGCGTATCCACTACAAAGCTCGCCCGCACCTGCGGCTTTAACTCCTCCATCCGCTCCGCGATCTCCAGACGGCTCTTCCCTTCCCGCGCCATGATCGCCGCCTCGATCACGAGAAGCCCGATCCCCGTGGAAAGATTGGCGGAATTGACGACCGATACCCGGTTCTCGGCTTCCAGTTCCTCCGCCGCAAGGCGCAGCACGTTCCCGGTCGTCGACATTTCCTCCGAAATGCAAAAACACACCAGTTCGCACCCTTCGTCCAGATACGGCTTCATCGCCTTCATGGCGTCCTCTAACGATACCGCCGAGGTTTTCGGCGTGGTCTTGTTGTCATCCGACCATTTGTAAATATCGTCCGGCGTAATGTCGATCCCGTCCCGGTACTCCTTTTCTCCCAGCAGAATATGAAGCGGCAGGATCTCTATATCATAGCGCTCCACCAGTTCCTGCGACAGATCGCAGGTGCTGTCTGAAATGATCTTTACCATATGAGAAATTCCTCCTGTTGTTTCATTTACAACTATTTTACACCAAATCCGCACATCATTTCAACTATATAAGCCAACCAGCGAACGGTAACTTCAAACAAAAAAGAAGCCCTCTGTGCAAGGCTTCTCTCGTCAGAGCGATAGACGGGGCTCGAACCCGCGGTCTCGACCTTGGCAAGGTCGCGCGTTACCAACTACGCCACTATCGCATCGGTATCCTGTGCTCGTTCCGAACACAAATAGTATATTAACAGAGCATCTGTCATTTGTCAACAGCTTTTTTCAAAAAAATTTACAAAAAAAAATTCTTTTTCCGAATGAAGCGCCCCGGCCTCTCATAGGATGTATTAATCAGGGAACGGAGCCGGACGGCTCTGCGATCTCTCAAATGTATGAAACAGGAAATGGAGGCTCAAGATGAGTGCAAAAACCAAAATCGTTGTCCTTCGGATGCGGAGGATCATCTTTGCGGGAGTCCTCGCAGCTCTGGGAATCTTTCTGGCCGTAATGCTGCTTGTGATGTTCCTGCCCAAAAAATCAAACGCCGGCGGATCCGTTCCTACCATGAAATACACCCCCGGCGTATATACCTCCTCGGTCATGCTCAACGACAAATCCGTCGATGTGCAGGTCGCCGTGGACGGCAGCCATATCAATTCGATTTCACTGGTGAATCTGGACGATACGGTGGAAACGATGTACCCGCTGGTCAAACCCGCGATGGAGGAACTTGCGAGGCAGATCATCGATACCCAGTCCTTAGACGGCATCACCTACTCCCAGAACAACCAGTATACCTCCATCGTGCTCTTAAACGCGATCGAAGACGCACTCCAAAAGAGCCTCCCCGATCAGCCGGAATAGCGTGGAAAAGAAAACTGACGCACAGATTACTTCATGCGTCAGTTTCTTGTTTCTATTTTCTATTTTTTCAGACTTTTTAGAACCTTCTGTTCTTCTTTCCAGCGGCAGTTAAACCTCCCGCCGCGCACAGCGTTCCCGCTGCAAGAAGCAGAACCGCAATCCAGAGAACTGCCGCGCTGGTATCTCCGGTCGCCGGGCTTGCCGACGCGCCTGTCAGCGCTTTCGTGGCAATGACATAATCCGAACAATGGCTCTGCTGAACCGTAAGGACGCCGTCCTTGTCCACCGTATCACTATCTACATATTTATA